>JAFDWD010001121.1 GCA_018268695.1 Actinomycetota bacterium | reverse complement strand
TGGCTGCGTCGGCGGCACGCAGTCGGGGTGCGAGGGCACGGCGAGAGCGGTCGCCCTCCGCGATCCAGGGGCGGTCAGCGTGGGGGAGACCGCGGCGGGGTCGGGATCGACCGACGTCTACCTCGTCGGCTCGAGCGGCGCCGACGCGGTCACCGCCACCTACACCGGCGCGGCCGTCGAATTCGCCCTTTCCGGCGGCTCCAGCTTCGACGACGAAGCGACCGACGCCGGTGGCTGCGCGCTCGGGCCCGGGCCGAACCCGACCACCGCGACTTGCCCCCTTACCGGCACGACGACGCCGAACGTCCCGGTCCTCGACGCCCTTCTGCTCGCCGGGATGGGCGGAAACGACACGATCGCGACCGTCGGCTTCCCGCCGGGGGCGACGGTCGTCGGCCTCGGCGGCGCGGGCACCGACACGATCACCGGCGGTGCGAGCGAAGACGTCCTGGTCGACGGCCCGCCGAGCGACACCGGCGCCGACGTTCTTCACGCCGGGGCCGGTGACGACGCACTCGTCCACAACGGCGGCGCCGACTACCTCGACGGCGGCGAAGGCTCCGACCTCTTCCTCTCGGTCTCGACCTGCGACGGGGAGACGATCGACGGCGGCTCGCCGCTGGCCAACGACCGCGACAACGCCTCCTGGGCGAAGAACGGCACGGCAGGCGTCGAGGCCCGGATCGACCTCGGCCTGGTCGGCGAAGTCGGGGCGAGCGAGGCGCCGGTCTGTCCTGGCGACGCCTTCGACCACCTGACCGGGATCGAGGACCTTGAGGGCTCCGAAGGCAGCGACGTCCTCTACGGCGGCGAAGGCGCCAACCAGCTGCTCGGCCACCGCGGCGAAGACACCTACCGGGCGCTCGGCGGCAACGACACGATCTTCGCCAACTCCGGGACCCGCGACCGGGTGATCGACTGTGGCGAAGGGGAAGACAAGGCGGTGATCGACCTCGCCGCGGTCGGCGACCCGGCGCCGGTCGGCTGTGAGCGGATCCGCGAAGGCAGTGCGAACGAATTCGAAACGGAAATCGAACAGCCGGTGCCCGCGCCGGTGACGGTCACCCCACCCGCTCCCGTCCCGTCCCTACCCGTCACGAAACCGAACCCGAAGCCCGACCGGACCGCGCCGCGCACGACGCTGCTGCGGCTCCCGGCGAAGGCGCTGCGCGTGCGGCCGCCCCACCGCGTCGCCTCGGTCACCTTCCGCTTTGCCGCGAGCGAGCCTTCCCGCTTCGAGTGCAAGCTCGACGCGAAGCCGTACCGCCGTTGTCACTCGCCCGTGCGCGCCAGGCTCCGTCCCGGCCGCCACGTCTTCCGCGTCTTCGCGATCGATGCCGCCGGCAACCGCGACAAGACCCCGGCGCTGGTGAAGCTGCGGGTGGTCGCGGCGAACGGCCCCGGCCGGTGAGCGGACCTCCGTAGGGTCCGTCTCCCAACCATCTCCCGACAGGAGGGCCGAACGATCAGCAAAGTCATCTACACCGCCGAGGCGCACGTCACCGGGGGCCGGGCCGAGGGGCACGGCAAGTCGAGCGACGGGCAGCTCGAGGTCGATCTGCGCCTGCCGGCCGAGATGGGCGGCGAAGGCGGCGGGACGAATCCCGAGCAGCTCTTCGCGGTCGGCTACGCGGCCTGCTTCGAGGGTGCGATCGGCGCGGTCGCGCGGCGCACCAAAGCGGAGACGGGCGATGTCGAAATCGATTCGAAGGTGATGCTGAACCCGGGGCCGGAGCGGACCTTCTTCCTCGCCGTGCAGCTCGACGTGACGCTGCCGTCGGTCGAGGGCGACGCCGCGGTCGAGCTGGTCCGCGAGGCGCACAAAGTGTGCCCGTACTCGAACGCGACCCGCGGCAACATCGAGGTGACGCTGACCGCCAACGGCGCCGTCGTCTGACAGCGCGCGACCGGCGGAAGGAGTCGGCGCGGGGGAGGCGAACCGGGCAGTCGTGCACCGACTGCCGCTTCGCTTCCCACTCAGCGCCCTCGCGATCGTCGCCGTCGTCGCGATGGCGATCATCCTCCCGACCGCCTTCGGCGCCTCGGCGCCCACCCCGGCTCCGACCCGCGTCGCGATGGCGCAGACCGAACGGGTCCAGGGCGCGCCGGGCCGCACGATGGTGCTCAGCAAGGTGACGGTCCCGCCGGGCGCGAAGCTCGCCGTCCATCACCACCTCGGCACCCAGATCTCGCGGGTCGTCTCGGGGACGCTCAGCTACACGGTGCGCGAAGGCCAAGCCGAACTCTTCGAAGGGGAATCCAACGAAGAACCGCGCCTGATCCGTGTCATCACCGCCGGCAAGACGGCACAGATCCAGCCGGGTCAGTGGCTGGTCGAGCAGCCCTCGGACATCCACCAGGCCGCCAACCGCGGCTCCTCACCGGTCGTGATTTACCTGGCGACGCTCCTCAAGGACGGCGCCGCTCCTTCGACTCCTGTCGCTCTGCATCCTCGCGTCGGTCGTTAGTCGCCTGCCGGTTCGGGTGCCGCTCCTGGCCGGCGGGCTCGTTCGTCCCCGGCTGCTTCACCGCCGCCGCGGCTTCCTTGGCTTTATCGGAGAGGCTGCCTTTGCCTTTCGCGATGCCGGCCAGTTCCTGCGCGTCCTCTTTCAGCGAGTCGACGCCGCCACGGTCGTCGACCATCTTCTTGCCTTTGTCGATCAGTTTCTTGAAGTCCATCTCGTTCCTCTCTCCGGGGGCGACCTCCACCAGAAGTTAACCGCGACTGGACAGAGCGCGCTACACTCCGACGCAATGGCGATCCAGGGCGGACAGAACGTGGTTCTTTGCGCGTCCCCCGCGAACGTCGTCGTTGCCGGTGTTGTCGTTATCGAGGCCGGGCTTACGGTCAAAAGCCCGGTCATCGTCTGACACCGCAAGAACGCCCGCCGACCAAACAGACAAACCAAAGGGACGCGGCGGAGGCGTTGTCAGCCGTACCGATCCCTTCGAAGCACTGGCAGGAAGCCCTCGGAATCCTGGCTTCCCAGCGCTATCCCCAGCCGCCCTTCCCGACACCTTTCGACGATCGCCGCCCCGCGCCCTGAACCGGCCACCCCGACTCCCCGAAGACCCTCTAAGATCGTCCCCTGCGGTCCTCCGCAGGGGACGCGCTGTCCGCCCGGATAGCTCAGTTGGTAGAGCACTTCCATGGTAAGGAAGCAGCGCCTATTCGAGCCCACCCTTCCGGATCGCCGGCCTGGCAAAGCTGAGACCGGGCGGAAAGCAAGGAGGGAAGCGGGTTTGCGCCGCTTCCCTCCTTCGCGTTTCGGACCCGGGAACCGGTCTCCAAGAGCCCGCCGCGAGGGGCGAAATCGGGCCTCGTGGCCTTTTCGTGGCCAAAACCCGCGGTCCTCAACTGCCGGTCGCGACGCCGGCAAGCTGCTTTCGGGCGCGCTGCACGAGGGCGTCGAAGCGCTCGCCGTGGCGGCGCTCTACCCGCTGCTGGAGCTGCGCGTAGACCTCCATCGTCATCTTCGAGTCGGCGTGGCCGACCTGGGCCATGACGAACTTGACATCGAATTCGTTGGCGAGCAGGGCGATCGAGATGTAGGTCCGGCGGAGCGTGTGCGGGGTGGTGTGCGGCAGGGGCGGCAGGCCCTTGGCGCGCAGCCGCTTGCTCGCCTGCTCGGCCGCGGCCGCGACGATCTTGCCGACCCGCTGGCGCGACATCCGGCCGCCGCGGACGTTGGGCACCAGGTAGTCGTCGGACCCGCAGGGCATCCCCGAGCGGCGCAGGCGGTCGATGTGCTCGACGATCACCTCGGCCAGCTCAGGGGTGATCTCGACGATCCGCACACCGGCCTCGGTCTTTGAGTCGAGGATTCTGAGGCGGGCGCCCTCGGGATCGTGGAGGCGGACCTGGCCGATCTTCAGGTCGCAGAGCTCGCTCGCCCTCACGCCGGCGCGCGCGAGTAGCTCGCAGACCGCGCGACGGCCGATGTAGCCGCGGCCGAAGCAGACCCCCAACCGTCGCAGGTGGTAGGTGACGGTTGCGTTCGAGAGGCCAAGCTCGATCGTGATCTGCTTCGGACGCTTCCCCGCGGCGACTAGCCGCGCGACCCGCTCGGCGCTGCTGCCAGGCTCCGCCGCGACGGAAGCCAGGTCCAGAAGCCCGAGCTCCTGTTCGCCGGCGGCGTCGAGCAGGGCCGCCAGCTCGTCGAGCTCGAGGTAGGTGCGGACGGGCTTCGGCACCTCGACGTGCATTCGCTTCGAGCGGCCGGGGTTGTCCGTCCGGTGCTTGTCGCGGATCGCCTCGTCGAGCACAGAGGCGAGGGTGTCGAGGATCATCTTGATCGAGCCGAGGCTGAGTGGCTTGATCTTGCGGCCCGTCTCGTCGCGCAGCTCGGCCCCCGCCTCGATCGCCTCGCGCTGCTCCTGCGCTTCGGCCAGGAGATGGCCCTTGAATTCGAGGCACTGGTCTTCGTCGATCTCCTCGACGAGGACCCCGGCGAAGAAGCGCTGCGAGTAGCCGAGCCGCCACTCGTCCTTTTTCCTGGTGTTGGGGGCGATCGGTTTCTTGCAGATGATCCCGGCGACCCTGGCCGCCAGCCAGTGCTCCGAGTAGTCCACATAGAGCGGCGGCCCCTCGTCGGCGTCCTCGGGCTCGGCGGCGGGCGCCGGCGGCTCCCAGACGCCGGCGCGGACCTGCGCCAGCGCGGTGCCGAGATACTGCCGGGCGGCGCGCTCGTCCCAGCCGCCGCCGCAGCACTCGCAGTCCTCGCGCTCGTGCAGGATCACGCGTTCGCGCTCGCCATAGGCCGGGAAGCGCAGGTGGAAGGCGTGGCTGCCGCCCACGAGCGGGATCGATTCGATGGAACCCTTGACCGGCCTAGCCATCGCGCCGCCTCCCCTCCGGGGTCGGGCTATGGTGCCGTGCAGGCTTCGTCATTCGGGGCTACCTCCCGTTTGATGTCGCTTAGGCGACCGGGCCGGCGGTAGGACGCCGGCCCGTCGCTGTCTTTGCGTCGACTCTACGCCACCGCGCCCAGCTCGTTTCGGCCGCAGGCTTTCGAGCGACCGCCGCTTCGTGCGGCGCGGTGCCTGCCGCGCCGGGCCCCCGGCACGCTCCGCGGTCGCGGCGAGTCGTTCGGCGACGATCTCGCGGTCGAAGCGCAGCCGACCCCGCGGACCGTCGCCGAGCCGGATCGCGCCGAGCTTGCGGGCGTTGGCATAGACCCAGTCGCGCTCGACCTTGAGTTCAAGCGCAAGGGCCGCTGCGTCGACGTAGCGTGGCTCACTGCTGGATGCCGCGTCGGCCCCCAGGAGCTCGACCACGCGGCGGGCGATCGCCTCGATCAGCTCGGCGTCCGGACGCGGCTGGCCTGTGCTCATCGCCAGCCTCCAGGCTGCCGGGGCACGCCCTGTCGCGCCGCGATGCCACCGAGCCCGAAGCGCCGCGTCTCCGGGGTCGGGTGCGCGTCGAAGCGCGTCCGGCTCGGTCCGGAGCCGATCGTGCATTCGGGTTTCGCTGTTCGTCGGGGTCGCATCTGCGGGGGCGCGGAGGTCTGCTCTCTCCAACTTGCACCGACGGGATCGGAGGCGCGCCCCCGGCGCGGCCGCCAAGCGCGCCGGGGGCATGTCCGCCAGCCGCGGAAAGGCGTCCGGCAGGCCAGGAAAGGCGTCCGGCAGGTGTCCGTTTGGCCGCCCGTGATGACCGAACAAATCCGCGGATCAGCCCCCAAGCGGACGTGTCCGGCAGCCCTCGATCCCAGCCGCAGAGCCAGATGCCGGAGGAAAGAAATCTCGGCCGCCGCGAAGGCTGTTAGAGCTACAGATACCCAGGCGGAGCCAGGCGGTCAGTTTCTTGACATACGCACGTGAGGCCCTACGCTCTGCACCCTCATCTCTCAAGCCATTTCCCGGCAGTTCCCGCTCTCAGCGGCCCTCACATAGGCACTCGAACCAGAGTCCTCCAGCGATCGTCAAGACCAGCTTCCTGCGTCCTTTTCGATCCGTCGCCGTGCTCCACGCCATCTCCGTGAAGCCCCGCACCTAGGACCGCACACCGAGCAGCAGGACCTCAGGCCTACTCACCATAACCACCGATCGACGACTCCCAGGCACGACCCTGTCGAGCCCGGCGACGAGATCCCGAGGCAGGCCCGCCGTGATCGGCGAAACGAAGAGAAGCGCCCTGCGGCGCTAACCGGCGGACCCCGTGAGTGGGCGGCCCGACGGAGTGACCCAGACCAAGACAGGGAGGACCGACGCAACGGCCCTCCCCTGAAAGATGCGGGGCCAGAACCCCGCGGAAAGGATCAGCGATGCCACAAGCACGCGCTGTCCCTGTAACGAGAACGATAACCGATGGTGAGGTCCTCACCGAGTCGCACGCGCACATGGTGGGCCGCCGCGAGGAAGCCCAGCGGGTCCTCGATCGCGAACTGAAAGCGGGGATGCCGCCGAAGTTCGCGCTGGCGATGGCCGGCCCCCTCATCAGGGCGGCCAGCCGGGCGCGGGTCAAGCACCTCGCCGAGCTGCCCTTCGCCACCGCCTGACCAGGGCGACGATCACACATCCACGGGAGGCCTCGCTCCGGCGGGGCTCCACGACCCGCTCACCGCCGCTACTCGAGGAAGCGGCGGCGGTGAGAGAGAGGATCACCATGAGCAAGGAAGCAAGTCGTATCCGCCAGGTCATCTCCCGCCTGCGATCCCGCGAGGACCTGGCCGAGATCGTGAAGATGGCGAAGCTCGAAGTCGCCCGGGGCGTCGCGTTCGGCGAAGTCGGACGCTACGACCGCGGCGTCGCGATCTATGAGGCCGCCCGGGAGGCACTCGGCAACGCGAGTGTCCGCGGTCAGCTGCCTCGGCATCCGCAGGCTGCCTGACCCCTACGGAGTCCCATCGTCGGCCGCCGGCCGGGCCCGAAGAGCCCGCCCCCAGGTCGGCGCCAGGAGTACCGGCGCACCGGACAGAGCACGCCTTGGAGGCGCCGCCAGACGAACCCCGGCGGGGAGGCCGGCCCGTGCCCGCGGGCAGGCCGGTCTCCCCGCACGAGCTCGCGCATCCGCGCGAAGGAGGACACCGATGACCGAGAACACGAACCCCGAGCCCCTCTGGTTCGGGATGGACGTCGACGCCGAGCTGGCCCGCTACGCGGAGGAGGATCGCCACCGCGAGGAGCCGGACGCCTCGGACGCCGACCCGAGGCGCTTCCCCCGTCGACGGGGCCTCCGCGCCGCGCTCTCCTCTCTTGGCCGGGGAGCACCACCGCCCCGGCTGGCCTGATGGCCGGGGTCGAGGTCGACGTCTCCCACGCCGCGATCTCCCGTGCTCTCGCCACCCTCGGCGAGCGCGCGGGGGCGGCGGAGGTGGCAGGCGCGCTCAGCTGCGACTGGGAGCCGTTCGAGGCGCAGATGCGTCGGCGCATGTGTTGCCGCGCGCGCGAGAACCGCGTCGCTTACCTCTGCCTGTCCCGCGCGGGTGCCGAGAGGGTCCGCTTCCATCTCGAAGCGACCGGCGTCATCCCAAGACGGCCGGATTCTCCCAGGCGTAGCCGCGGGGTGTCGATCAGGGCGAGCGATCGCCGCCCTCGACGCCGCCGCGAGGCGGGCCCGCGACGGCCCGGGTCGCAGGGGCCGCACAGGCCCGTCCTCCGACGAGGCGCCCGTGTGATGCAGTCGATGGCGGACACTGCGGCGGCCGGGGGCAGTGTCCCCGCCGATCCCTGCACTCACCGCGATGTCCCACCCGACGATCGGGAGACCCGACCATGAGGATGGTCGGGCGCATCCTCCGGGCCGTGACGATGCGGCGGGTCCTCGCCGCGCTCCTGATCGGCGCCTTCGCCAAGGAGATCGTCGCCGTCCTCTCCTGGCTGGCCGACACCGGCTGGGAGCTGAAGGACGTCGCCGCCGCGCGTGGCCTAGCCGTGGCCGGGCTGCGTCTCGTGTTCGAGGGGGCACTGATCTGCCTGGCACTGCGCGGCCTCGCCGCGGTGCTCGACCGAGGCGGCCGCAGGAACCTGGGGGGCCGCGAGAAGGATGTGGGCGAGGCGCATGACGTGATCGCCACCCCCGAGGGCGCGGGTCCCGCTGCGGACCTCCGACCAGGGAAAGGAGGCCGCGATGGCCACGGCCCCGACGAAGACCGATAGGGCAGAAGAGGGCGTCGCGACGATCGTCGACCAGCGTGGGGGTGGCGCCGAGCCTCCCGCGCGCGTGCAGGGGGCGAGCGTGATGACCCAGCAATCCGAGATTCCCGGAACGGTGGCGGTCGAGGGCGGGCCCCTCGAGCACCTGCTGGCGGTCGGCGGCCCCGAGGCGCCCCTGCCGCTCGCCTCCATGAGGATCCGCGAGCGCGATCTCGTGATCTGCGACGGGGGCGGCCTCGCCCACTATCTCCTGCTCCTCGGCGACAGCACCGCCCGATGGGAGCAGAGAACCGTCTCCTACCCACCGGTCGCCGGGCTGCGGGCGATCCGCAGCCATCCGGACTGGCCCCGGTGGGCGAGACGGCTGTGCCTCGACTCGCAGGGGGCCCGTGCCTGCCGCGTGCCGGTCGGCGTCGTCGCCGCCGAGGCCCGCGCGGCCGAGGAGGCAGGCGAGCTACACGACGGGGAGGAGGCGGTCCTGCGGCTGAGCGAGGCCACGGCCGCGATCCTCCAGAGCTCGGGCAAGGAGGCGGCCAAGGCCGGACGACTCCTGATGGCCGACGTCGATCGCGCCCGTAGACCGAGCCACGTCCCGCTCTCGCGCCTCCAGGCAGCGCTGGCGGAGGAGCTGGCGCTCGGCCACTCTCCGGCGGCTCTCTGTTCGCGCTCGCCCGGATTCAGCGAATGCGCCGACGAGAGCAAGGTGGTGAGCCTGCTCTGCCGTCGGCTCGGCCTGGAAGGTACCCGCGACAGCCACGGGCGCCTACGCTACGCGCGGGTCGCCGGCGCCGAGGTGGCGGCTCTCCTCTGCGAGGCGCTCGACCTGGCGCCCGGGCAGGTGGGACTGTGAGCGTGACGAGCGCGCCGCGACGTACGGCGGAGGTCTCCCCCGTAGGGGGCCCGCCCCTGCCGGTCGCGATGCGCGATCGCGGAGGGCGCCGGGTCGACCGGATCCTTACGGCCGACGCCCACGCCGCACTTCTCACCGAGCTCCTGCACAAGGGGCGACCCGGCTTCGTCGAGGTCGCGGGCGCACCTCGCCTGGCCGACGGCCGGCTCGGGTCCTTCCGCCGCAACGACCTCGGGAACTTCGTGCGCGCCGGGAGGCGGGAGGACTTCCTCGATCGGGTGCGGGCGCTGCGTGGCGAGGAGCGGCGCGAAATCTATTTCACCCCGGCGACCCTGCGGGTGCCGGTCCCGGGCAACGACTCCGTCGACCGGGTGGCGGTCGCCTGGGTCGACATCGACGACCCCCGGCGCCTTGCAACGCTGCGCCGCTTCGGCCACCGTCCCCACGCGGTGGTCGCCTCGGGCTCGGGCGGCGCCCACGTCTACTGGCTCCTCTCCGAGGAGCTTCCCGGCGAGCGCGGCGAGGCGCTCAACCGGATGCTGGCCGCGGCGCTCGGAGCCGATCCGGTGTCGGCGAACCGGGGCCGCTTCCTGCGGGTGCCCGGCACGCTGAACCACAAGCCCACCCGCAAGGGACTTGCACCGACCTGGTGCCGGGTCGTGATGTGCGACCTGGCCAAGGCGCCCTACCGGCCCGCAGCCCTCGCGGCCGGGCTGCGTGACCCCAAGGCCGCGCGCCCCGCCCAGCGGACCCGCGGCGCGGAGCTCGGCTGGGGCGAGGAGCCCTGGCGCGCCCTCGAGGCGCGCGAGTACTACCGGGTGATCGTCGGCATCGAGCCCGGACGCGACGGGAAGGTCCGCTGCCCGTCCGCCGACCACACCGACGAGCATCCCTCGGCCCAGCTCTACCCCGGGGTCGGGCGGGGCTGGTACTGCTTCGCCTGCGGGGCGAGCGGCGGGGCCGTCGATCTGGTGGCGGCGATGCGCGGCCTCCCGACCGGCCCGGCGCTGCGCGGAGGCCAGTTCAAGGAGTGCCTCGAGGAGCTCCGGCGTATCTTCGGCGTCGAGCGCGCGGCGGGGGGCGCGCCTTGAAGGCCGCGCATCAGTCGGCTCTTAACCGGAGCGCGCGGCGATCGGCGCGGCGCTCCGGAAATTCGGTCCGGGCATCGCGTCCCTCCCACCTGCGCGATCCCCGACCGGCTCCGAGGGGGGCGATCGCGAGCCCGACCTGGTCCAGTCCGGTGTCCGCCTTCAGGCACCGGCGGTCGGGCTCGCCCCCTCGGATTGCGCCGCGGTCGCGGGAGGTCGGGATCTGGGGCCGCCACTCCTCGGGACGCGGCGAACCTCGGCCGGCGGGCCTGCGTCGTCTGGCGGTCTCGGCGTGATCGCCGGTCGCCTGGCGGCCGCCGTCCTCGTGCTCTGCGGCCTCGCCGCCGCGGGCTGCTCGGCACTGACCCCGGGGGGCGCGGCCGGCGCCACCGATGGCCGGATCGTCTCGGTCGCCGACGGCGACACGGTCACGGTGCGCCTGGACTCCGAGGGCACGCGGCGCGTTCGAATCCTCTCGATCGACTCGCCCGAGAAGTACGCCACCCGCTACGGCAGCCCCGACGAGTGCGGCAGCCTCGCGGCCTCCGCGTTCATGGAGCGCTTCGAGGGCCGCCGCGTCGTCCTCGTCACGGACCCGAGCCAGGACTCCGTCGACACCTACGGGCGCCTGCTGCGCTATGTGGAGTTGCCCGGAGGCGAGGACCTTGGCGCCGCCGAGGTCGCCCGCGGCCTCGCGATGCCCTATCTCTTCGACACGCCCGCCCGCCGCTACGCGCGCTACCGCTCGCTGGTGGAAGCCGCCCGCGCCCGGGGCCGCGGCAGCTGGGGTCCGCCCTGTGACGGGGACTTCCACTCCTCGGTCCCGGGCGTCCAGGACGGACTCTGAGCTTCGCGGGGCCCGCCGTGGCCGCAGGAATTCCAACGACACCTTCAAGGAGGTTCCCGATGGTCCAGCGACCCTGCAGGAGGAGCGATGAGTAGTGCCGCGGCGGCGTTCTCGCCTCGCTTCCGCCGTGCCGCGGCCGCCGAGCTCGAGCGACTCTCGGCCCGGCTCGAAGGGGCGAAGAGGAAGGCCCGCGAGCGGAAGGGCGAGCTCGCCGCCGCCCAGGCGGACGCCGAGGAGCTCGAGGCGCGTCTCGTTGCCCTCGGGTCCCTGCTCGATTGTGCTGCGTCCGAACCGGCGGGGCCGCCCGGCACCCTGCGCGGCAGGGCGATCCGCGAAATCGCGGTCGAGATCCTGGTCGGCCGGCTCCCCGACGCCGGCCCGATCCACTACCGGAGCTGGCTGGCCGCCGTCGAGGCCGAGGCGGGCCCGCTCGCGGGCAAGCGCCCCGAGGCGGTCTTCCTCGGTCAGGTGACCCGCCACCCGCTGGTCCGCGCGACGACGAGGCGCGGCTTCTATCAGCTCGACCCCGCCGCCACCGCGCGGCTCGAGGCCCGGGTCGCCCGGCTGCGGACCGCGCTCGCCGACGCCACCGCGGCGGAGGCCGGCGGGGCGGCCGTGGGCCGTGGCGGCCAGCTGTCGCTGGATCTCGGCCGTGCCGAACGGTTGCTGGCCGAGGCCCGCGCGGCGTTGCCCGCACGCGCTACGGAGCGCGACCACGAATTCGACACCGGAGGAAAAGTCGATGGAGATCGAGAAGAACGAGATGGTCGTCCGCCTGCGCTTCGACCGCCCCCTCACTGACGAGGAGGCCGTCCACATGGCGGAGGCGATGGCCGAGGAGATGGAGTTCCGCCGGCTCTCCGGCGGGCGTTACCTGAAGCCTGGCTGGGGGATCGGGAGGGCGCGGGTCCTCGAGGTCGTACAGCTTCTGCCAGGCGACCTGGCCGGCGTCGAGAGCGGGGAGATGCTTGCCCTGCGCCTGCAGGAGGCGGGTCGTGCCGATCTCGCGGCCGACGCCCGCGCCGGCCGAGGCCGCGCCTGGCTCCTCCGGGCGATCCTCGGGTCGGCGGAACCCGACCTTGAGGTGGTCGCGACGGTCGTCGGGAGACCCGGCGCCGAGTGACCCCGTACCCCAACTGAAGCAGTACCGCGTCCTGCGGCGCGGGATCTGAACCGCCGACTCCGGCAGCGCTTCCGGGGCGGCCCATACCTGGCGACGAAGCGGCCCGCGGCCCTGCCCGCGGGTCCGACGAACCCTGCCCGGATCCGGGCGAGGAAGGAGCAGAACATGTACCCGAGCTACAAGCTGATGAAGGAGATCAGGAAGGCCGCCGGAGGCGAGATCGAGCGGGAGGGCCTCGAGCGCTCCCTGGCGATCGTCGAGGCCAAGACGCCGGTCGGTGCCCTGATGTCGACCCTGGCTGCGCGCCAGTTCACCGACGTCGTCCTCGACGCCGCCCAGGGTCGGGGTCGTCCTGAGCTCCTCGCATGGATGACGATCGCCGCGGCGGGCCCGCGGGCGGTCCGCCGCGCCCTGGGCAGGCGGGCCACCCAGATCGTCCCGCCGCACGAGCTGGTCGAGGTCCTGGTCGCCGGCGGGGACCTCCACGCGGCCTGCGAGCAGCGCGCCGAGGCGGCGACGTGCGAAGAGGAGTGGGGAGCCTGGCTGCTCCTCGCCCGCCTGCGCGGCCGCGACATCCGTCGCCTGGTCGAGCGCCAGGCCCCGCTCCGCCGCCGCTACGAGGCGGCCCGCCGGGAGTCCAGGCGGCCGATCAACCCGCAGCTGCGTGGCCAGCTCGAGGCGCTGGGCCTCGTCTAGTCCCGGCGCAGGCGAGCCCGCCGGACCCCGACCGAGACGGCCCGCACCGCGGGCAGGAAGGAGCGCGCATGCACGTGATGCGCCGAATCGAAGAGATCAGGAGCACGCTCGAGGACGGAGAAGAGGGCGCCGCGGAGATCCGCGCCGCCGCTGTCGCGCTCGAGGCCGCGACCGATGCTGGCGAGGTTCTCGCCGCGGTCGCCGACCGCGGGTTCCCGGTGCGCTGATCGCCGCCGCGGAGGGTTGCCCGCCGGACCTGGAGCGGGCATGGCTCACCCTCGCGGCAGCCGGTGCACGGCGGGCCCGCCAGGTCCTCGCCTGGCGGGCGAGCCGGCTCGTCGAGCCGACCGAGTTCTGCGCCTTGGCGACGAAGCCCCGCCGCGTCCGCGAGCACGGCTTCGAGCAGTTGAACGCGATCGCAGGCGATCCCGGCGAGGCCGCCGCCTGGTCGCTCCTCGCCCATCTGCGGGGAAGGGAGCTGCGGGCGTTGTCCAGGGCGCGCCCGGCCCTCGCCGCGGCCCGGCGGCGTCTCCGGCGAACCGTCGCGCCCGGCGCCGGCCCGGCACCCGGCCGCATGACCGCGAGGAGGTGGTCGTGCTCGCGATGAGGACGATCGGCGAGGCGGCCCGCTTCTTCCTGACCCGCCATTGGGTCAGGACCCACGTCGGGCCCTACGTCGTGACGACGACCGAGGTTCGCCCGAAGGCCTATGAGACGAACGTGACCTGGGGAGAGGACGGCCCCGAGGTCGAGCGCTTCGGGTCGGGTCTGGCCTTCGATCCGGTCGCCGCCGACGCCGATCACAAGGCGGTCTGCCGCCGCGTCGAGGCGGCGGTCGGGCATCCGCCGGCATCCGCCGGACCGGCGCCCGCCGGCTGAGGAGCAATCGGCGGCGCCCCGCGGGGCGTTCGCCCGAAGAAAGGAGCTCGATGGCATTCGCGCCCTCCCGAGGTGCGCCGGTCACGGCGCGTGGGAGTCGAGGACACCAACGACAACCAGGAGGACCGATGAAGGCGATCCTGATCGCCGTAGACGGCGACCCGACGATGGTCGAGCAGGACGGCTTGGACGATCTGCAGCGGCTGGTCGACGGCGACATAGAACTGGTCGACGTCCCCGGACGGGCCGACGCTGTCGCCTACATAAACGAGGACGGCAAGTTCTCGATGACGCCCAACGGGACCGCGACGGCCCTCTTGCGCGAGTCGCTGCGCTGCGATGACTGGATCGCATGCCCATGCGTGGTGACCGGCTTCGATCCGAGAGATGGAGAGAACCGGGCGGTGCCCGAGGATCTTGTCCGCCTGCTGGCACGCGTCGACCGTGCGGAAGCGGCGGAGCCTGCGGAGAGGAGGGGAGGATGACCGCGGGAGCGGGCGCTCCCCCGATCGTCCTCGTCACCGCACTCGGTGGCGCCGAGGGTGGGCGCGCGGCGGCCGCCGCGCTCGCCTGTGCGGGGAGCGGCGCGACCCGGGCGGCGCTCCTCGTCGACCTCGGTGGTCGTCCCGCGCGCCCGACGTTGCTGGCGAGCGCCGCCGCCGGGCGGCTCGAGAGAAGGGTCGCCGCCGCCCTGCCTCGGGCAGATCTGGTGGCGCGCGGGCGCATCTGTGTGACCACCGTCGCGCCCGACGATGAAGGCCTCTTGACGCTCGGACGGGCATTCGACGCCGTCGGGAGGTCGCCGGTCGTCGTCCACGCGGCCACCGCCGATCTCGCCAGGTTGCTGGAGGAGCCGGCGGCGTCACGATTCACCGCAGCGCTGGTCTGCTGCGAGGCCGGGATCGACCGGGCGCTCGGCGCCGCCACGGTGCTCGACCTGCTCGGCCGCGGCATCGCGGTCGCGCTCCTCGCGCGGCGGCTCGACTGGGTCCGCGAACGCAGGGCTCTCTTCGGCGCGCTGCCGGCGGAGGACCTCGACGGGCTCCCCGTGGCGCTCGTCTCCTGGCTCGGCGACGTCGCGGGCCGACGGTGTGCGGCGCACTCCGCCGCGGTGGATCGACAACTCGACACGAACGGAGGTATCCGATGATGGCGAACGAGAAGAGGGTCGAGGAGGGCCGGCCGTGCTGAGCACGGCCCGCACCTTCACCCTCGACGGCATCTCCGCCCGGCCCGTGCGGATCGAGGTCGACGTCCACCGCGGCCTCCCCGGCTTCGCGATCGTCGGGCTGCCCGAAGCAGCGGCGAGCGAGGCACGCGAGCGGATCCGCGCCGCCCTGGTCAACGGCGGCTTCGAGTTCCCGCCGCAGCGGATCGTCGTCAATCTGGCGCCCGCGAGCCTGCGCAAGGCGGGGCCGGGGATGGATCTCGCCATCGCGGCCGCCCTGCTGGGCGCCTCGGGCCAGCTCGACTGGCCGGCGATGGAGCGGGTGGCGTTGGCCGGGGAGCTGGCGCTCGACGGAGAGGTGCGGCCGATCCGCGGGGCCTACGCGATCGCCGAGGCGGCCCGTGAGGCCGGCGTCGAGACGGTCGTGGTGCCGGCCGAGAACGGACCGGAGGCCGCCCTCGTCGGTGGGATCGGCGTGGTGCCCGCGTCGAACGTCGCCTGGCTGCCGTGGCTCGCGGCGGGCGAGTGGGAGCGGGAACCCGCACCCGTCCGGTTGCGGACCGACATCCCGGGAGGCCCCGACCTCGCGCACATCGGCGGTCAACCGCACCTGCGCCAGGCTCTCGAGCTCACCGCCGCCGGTGGTCACTCGCTCCTGATGGTAGGGCCCCCGGCAGCGGGGAAGGCACACGCGGCGAGAATGCTGCCCTCGCTCCTGCCGCCGCTCGGCGACGCCGAGGCACCGGAGGTGTGGCGGATCGCCAGCGCCACCGGGCGACTCGGCTCAACGCTCCCGGCGGGGCGTCCCTTCCGCGCCCCGCACCACACGATCAGCGCCGCCGGGCTGATCGGCGGCGGCACCCCGGCGCGCCCCGGCGAGGTCACCATGGCTCATCGGGGGGTCCTCTTCCTCGACGAGCTCTGCGAGTTCCGCCGCGAGGTCCTCGAGGCGCTGCGGGCACCGCACGAGGCCGGCGAGGTCACGATCCAGCGCGTCGGCGGGAGGCTCCGTCTCCCCTGTCGGTTCCTGCTCGTCGCCGCCTCGAACCCGTGCCCGTGCGGGCGTGGCGAGGACGATCCGGCCTGCCCGTGTCGTCCCGCGCAGGTCGGGCGCTACCGGGGGAAGCTGAGTGCGGCGCTCGCCGACCGGATCGACCTGCTGGCGGCGGTGCCCCAGCCGTCGGCGGATGAGATCTGGGAAGCGGGCGAGTCCTCGGCGACGGTACGCGACCGCGTCTGCGCGGCGCGGCAGCGCCAGGAAGCGCGCATGGGGCCGGGGCGCTGCAACGCGCAGATGACCCCGGCCGAGGTTCGTGGGTGCGCCATCGACCCGGCCGCCGCCGCGCTCCTCGCCGACCTCGACGCGCGTCGTCGCCTCAGTGGGCGAGCTCATGACCGCGCCCTGCGGGTCGCCCGCACCCTCGCCGACCTGTCCGGCGCGGAGAGGATCGGCGAGGAGGAGATGGCCCAAGCCCTGCGGCTGCGAAGGAGGGACCGTGTCTGAACTGGGTGCCTGCGTCGAGTGCCTGCGCCGCTCCTGGCTCCTGGCGATGCTCGGCCCCTACATCGAGAGGACGGCGACCGGTTCGGTCGGCAAGCGCTCGCCGGAACTGCTGCGGCTCGGCAACGAGGAGCTGGTCGAGGTCGTCGCGCCGAATGCGGCAGGGAGATTCATCGAAGAGATCGAGGCGCTCGCCGAGGCGGACCTGAGGGAGCGCCTCGACATGACGGAGTGCTGGTCGATCTGCCGCCATCACGATCGCTACCCACCGGGCCTGCGTGACGCCGCCGACGCGCCCTGGGCGCTGATCGGTCGCGGCGACCGCGAGCTGCTCTGCGACCTGGAGCCGCAGGCGGCGGTGACGATCGTCGGCTCGCGCAGGGCGACGTCGTACGGGAGCGAGGTCGCCCGCGAGTTGGCGCGGGAACTGGCAAGAACGGGACTGGTCGTGATCAGCGGCCTCGCGTTCGGCATCGACGCCTGCGCCCACTGGGGCGCCCTCGACGCGGACAGCCCCACCCTGGCGGTCCTAGGCTGCGGCCCGGACACTCCCTATCCGGCCGCGCACCGCTCTCTCTGGCGCCGGGTGGTCGAGACCGGCGCCGTGGTCTCGGAGCTGCCACCCGGCTCGACGCCCTGGCGGTGGAGCTTCCCGGCACGCAACCGGGTGATGGCGGCGCTCGCCGGGATGACCGTGGTGGTCGAGGCGGCCGCTCGCTCCGGGTCGCTCGTCACCGCCGAGCTCGCCGGCGCGGCGGGCCGTGAGGTCGGCGCGGTGCCCGGGCCCGTCACCTCGCGCGTCTCGGCCGGGCCCAACGAGCTGCTGGCCACGGGCGCACGGGTGATCCGAGACGCACATGACGTCCTCGATGTGATCGGGGCGACCGAATCCTCTGGCCGCGCGGCCCGCGCCGCCGGAAACGACGAAAGGAGGTCCGATGAAGGTCCACGTCTTCATCTATGAGCATCGCCACGGCACCGACGTGAGCGTCCATCGCCATCGTTCGGGGGGCCTCGCCGCGGCTGCCGCCGTGGCGCGCGAATGGTGGGAGGAGGCGCGCCGGATCGACCCCACGCTGCCGGCGCAACCGCCGAGCGACGACACGGAGGCGACCGAGCTCTACTTCGAGGCCCAGGACGGACTCGAGTTCTGCCAGATCAGACCCTGTGAGCTGCGCGGGGGAGGGTGGTTACGTCGTCTTGCCGCGTGCGCCCGCAGCCCCCTCATGATCCTCACCGGCCGCGGCCGTCGGGTCGGGGCGGGTGTCGGCGATGGATGAGTTCACGATGAGCGCCTTCGCGCTCTTGCCGGACGGCAGGACCGGCGATGCCTTCGCCGAGGTCGCCTCACCCGCGCTGGTCGACTGCTTCGTTCAGATGGCGGGCGAGGTCGCCGACTGGCTGCCGGTGGCCCTCGCCGAGGGTGATGGCGAGCCGCCCCGGGCGATCGAACTGACGCTCGAGTGGAGCGGGGCTCCTGCCACCGAGCCCGCCCCCGGGCGGCCGCCGCTACCCGGCGGCCCCACGCGCCGCCGGCCGAGCCCGCCGCCGGGCGCCCTCTGCTGCGTCGCGCGCCGGCACCTCGGCCGCACGCGAGTCGTCCTCGCGGGTGGCGCAGGGCCCGTGGGAGCGAGGGGCTGATGGGGGCCGCGCGCCACGATCTCACGCGGGCCGCCATCACGGTGCCCGAGGGGCGCGAGTGGGGGTGGCCGAGCACTCCGACGGCGTCTTCTTCGCCGAGTCGGGCACGCACAGGATCGGCCCGTTCGCGTTCGAAGCCGCCCACCGCGAGGCCGCTCGCCTGAACGAATACGAGGTGGTGATCGCGCTGGCGGAGGCGATGCTCGAGGCCAAGGGCGAGCTCGGGCTCGCCGGCCTGGTCGTCGAGCCGCGCTTCGCGGGCGCCGTCGACCCGCGTCTCGGCGCGGCGATCGCCGTCCTTCACGAGCACGGCGAGTACGACGCCTGCGCGGAGACCGGCTACGGGCCGGTCGTGCTCGTCGACCGCTTCCTCGCGGTGCTGGAGCGCGGCGGGGTCGTGGTCCACGAATACGACTCGCCGTCACAGGCCGAGGCCAACTTCGAGGTCCTCCGTGAAGAGGGCTGAGCGAGGGAGGGGAAGCCGGCGTCGTGTCGGCGACACCTCGTGCCTGCGATGCGCCCCGAACCACCCCGAAAGGAGGTGAGATGGCCCAGGCAACCGAGGCGCCGCCGCTCGAGGCGGCCGTCCGACAGGCCTCCGCTCCATCGGAGGAGCGCAGCCTCGACCCGGATCAGGGGGCGGCGGTCCACGCCCCGCTCGAGCGGCCGCTCCTGGTCGTCGCCGGTCCGGGCGCGGGCAAGACCCGCGTCCTGACGCAGCGGATCATCCACCTCGTAAGAGGGGGTGAGGTCGCGCCCGCCCAGGTGGTCGCGATCACCTTCACGAACGAGGCCGCGAAGGAGATGTCCGAGCGTGTGGCGGCCGAGCTCGCCTCCGAGCAGGCGGGGGTGAGGATCTCGACGATCCACGCGCTCGCCGCCCAGGTCGTCCGCGGCCACCCCGAGATCGTCGGCCTCGATCCCCGCTTCTCGATCTTCGACTCCGACGACCAGCTGCAGCTGGCGCGCTCGGCGGTCGAGCGGGCCGAGCCCGGCCTCGACGCCCATGAGCTGGTGCGCCGGATCGGGACCGCCAAGGCGAACCTCGAGGACTCCGCGCTCTGGGTGGTGCGCGGCGATGCGGGCCCGGCCCGCGCCTTCGACATCTACGAGTCCGACCTGCGCGCCGCGAACGCCCTGGACTTCGAGGGCCTGGTGCGCGCCGCGGCGATCGTCCTCTCCGACGAGCGCCACGCGGCGCCCTGGCGGGCCGGGGTCAAGGCCCTCCTCGTCGACGAGTTCCACGACGTCTCCGAGGCGCAGTTCGCGATGATCCGCCTGCTGGCGCCGACCGGCGCCGGGCTGACGGTCGTCGCCGACGACGATCAGATCGTCTATGCCTTCCGCGGCGCCGACCCGGAGTTCACGGTCGACTTCGAGCGCTACTTCCCCGGCGCGGCCGCAGTGGTCCTGCGACGCAACTACCGCTCGCACGGCGGCATCGTCGACTCCGCCCTGCGGCTGATCGCCCACAACGAGCAGCGCCGCCCGAAGGCGCTCGAAGCCGCCTACGGCCCGGGCCCCGACCCGATCTATGAGCACTACGACTCCGAGGAGGAGGAGGCCGAGGCGATCGCCGCCTGGGCCAAGGCCCACATCTCCTCGGGAGTCGCGCCCGGGGAGCTCGGGGTCCTGGTGCGAATGCGGGGCCTGCGGGTGCGCCAGGACCTGGAGATCGCCCTCGGCACCCGCGGCATCCCCTACACGACCCTCGGGGAACGGGCGTTGTGGGCGCGCTCGGAGGTCCGCGACGCGCTCGCCTGGCTGACGCTGACCGTAAACCCCGCCAACTCGGCCGCCTTCGCCAGGGCCCTTGAGTCCCGTCCGGGCCTCGGGCCGGCGAGCGCCCGAGCGCTGATCGAGGCCGCCAAGTCCCGCGGTCTCGGCTACGAGCAGGTCTGCCTGGTGCCCTGGGAGGCCGGCATCGGCGAGAGCCGCGGGAAGGCGGCGATCGCCTTCGGGGAGTCGATGGAGCGGATCCGGGAGATCGCCCGCGGCGGGCGGCGCGAGTTCAAGATGCTGGTCGGCGACATCATCGTCATCTCCGGCATCCCCGATCAGCTCCGCCGTCGCGGGCGGGCGGGCGCCGGAGAACTGGGCAGCGTCCGCGAGCTCTTTCGGGCGGCGCGCTCCTACCAGCAGCAGTGCGTGGTCGAGGGCCGTCGCCCCGCCCTGGCGGAGTTCCTGCAGGAGCTGGTGCTCTACTCGACCGACTCGCGGCGCTCGGCATCGGCACTCGCGCTCGGAACCGTCCACGCGGTCAAGGGCCTCGAGTTCGCCCACGTCTGGCTGGCCGGCCTCGACGAGGGGGTGATGCCCTCCAGCCGCGCCATCCAGGAGGGCCGCACCGAAGAGGAGCGGCGTCTCGCCTACGTGGCGCTGACCCGCGCGCGGGAGAGCCTCGTGATGTCGAGCTGCGCGCGCCGCTGGGGCAAGCAGGTGAAGACCTCGCGCTTCGTCACCGAGGCCGGCCTGTAGCGCCCAGGGTCCCGAGCGGGCCCGCCACTCACGCAACTGCGGCGCCTGGATCCTGGGCGCCGCGTCAGCGGCGCGCGGCCCCGGTTTGGGGCCCCGTGCCGGAAAGGAGATCGGATGTCTGCAATCGCAGAGGCCCCATCCCGAAACGGGGATGGGCCAAAGCACGACGCCATCGGCTACCGCGAGGCGGTCAAAGCGTCGATGAAGAAGTACGAGGTCGGCCCCGGCGGCGTCGCCCGGCGTGTGACCCCGACCGAGAAAGAGGTCGACCAGTTTCTGATCGAATGCCAGCTCTACAAGCTGGAGCCATTGGGCGGGCAGATCTACGCCCTCTGGGAGAACGGTTCGATGCGGGCAGTCGCGACGATCGACGGCATGCGCCTGCTGGCCGAGCGCACCAAACTTTACGAGGGCCAGAGCGACCCGGAATGGTGCGATTCCGAGGGCAACTGGACCGACTACTGGTCGGGCGAGGACACGCCGATCGCCGCCCGGGTGCGGGTCCACCGCAAGGGGACCAAGGTGCCGACCACCGGCACCGCGAACTGGCACGACTTCGCCCCGACGGGCGACGCCGGCGCCGACTCGCTGTGGAACAAGGTCGGCGGCAAGCCGGCCCACATGCTGAGCATCCGCGCCGAGGCCCTCGCCCTGCGCAAGGCCTTCCCCGCCCAGCTCTCGGGCCTCTATACCGCCGAGGAGCTGGGGATCTCGCTGGCCGCGATCGGCGGCGGCGGGGAGGGCTCCGCCGCCGCCGCGGTCGATGTGCCTCCCGCCGCGGGAGCCCCAGGGTCACCCGGGGCCGCGGCTCCCGCGGCCGCCACCCCACCGGCCGGCCCGCCGCCTCCGGCACCCGAGCCGCCGGCGCCCGAAGGTCCCGGCACGGGGGGACCCTCCGTGATCGTCGACGCCGCCGAGGGACAGCCGAGCGGTGCACCGGCGCACCCCGCGACCAGGCGCACCCTGGCCCAGGCGTTCGAGGCCGGTGAGTTCGGGCGGCTGCGCGGCGAACTGACCGAGGCGCTCTTCGACCAGATGCCCGACCGACTCACCGACGAGCAGACCTCCGTGCTCGCCGCCGCGCTCGCCGAGGCCGAGGAGGCCGGGATCACGCCGGTCGAGCTCGAACGAAACTGCAAGGTCGCCCTGAAGGACGGCAAGGGGAACGTCGAGGTGCGCGCCCGGGCGCTGCTGCAGTGGATCTCCGAGCGCCACCAGAAAGCCGAGGCCGAGGCGACGGCAGCCGCCGAGCCCGCCGCGGTGCTGCCCGAGGCCGCGACGGCGAAGGCGCCCGGTGCGGAGGAACCCGGCCAGACGCCCTCGCTGCTCGACGCGGACCCGGGGCCCGAAGAGGCCGATTGAGACGGCCCTGTGTTGCGCCTGGTCGAGGCGCAGGGCTCGCGTCGGCATACCAAGGAAAGGAGACACCATGAGCGACGACACCGAGACGCGGACTGTCGAAATCGAGGCGACGGCGCGGGCGACCATACGCGAGTACTGGGTGGTCGAGATCCCCGACGGCTTCGAGTCGATGGCCGAGGATGAGCAGCGCGACTGGTTGGACGAGCATCCCGGCGACTGCCTTCGGGACGAAGTGGAGGGCGACGAGGAGGAACGCGACTGGAAGCTGGACGGGCCGTTCGAAGCGCCCGGGGAGCACCCGACGATGAGGGAGATCCTGACCGGGATGGGAATGGATGTCTCGCGTGAGCCTCAACTGCCGGAGAACAGATCCGAGCTCAGCGATGAGGAATGGGCCGATGTCTTCCGAGAGGCCAGGGCGCTGATGGGGAAGTGGATTCGCGACGTGCGCGGGCGGGTCTGGGTCGCCTCGGAAATCGACCTGAAGGACGGCTGGCCGACCGTAGGTGGCCGCTACTACTGGGCCCGGCCCGAAGAGTGCACGGTGATCGACGTCGCGGCCGAACTGGCGGCGCTGGAGCGGCTGCGCGCGACCGATCATCAGGAGTCGAGGGCCACCGACTACCTGGACGATCTCGATCAGGTCGAGATCCACACACTCGTGACGAGGGTGATCGGCGAAGACCGCATCTCGTCGGATGCCCTCCGCGACCTGTTGCGCAAAACGGGCATCGCAAGCGAGGAAGAGGAAGGCGCCGGCCCGGGATGACCGCGACCCACTGGCGAACGGTTCTCCGGAGCTGATCGTCTCGCGGCTGCTCGAGGTGATCGCCTGAGCAGCCGTCCGATTCTGCCCGAGGCGATCCGGCTCGGCGGCGGCAACCCAGATCGAGAGGAGACATGGAACGACCCCGACTACGGACCCTCCACACCCCTGCGACGCTCGCCCTCGACCACGAGGCGGGCGTCGTCGGGCGGCAGGGGCCTCGGCCCCGAGCTGCTCGCCGAGCTGCGCCGCGGCTCCTGGCTCGGCGGCGAGGCCTGGCGACGAGGTGGCTACCTGACCACCTCGGGGCTGTACGAGAAGGCCGGGCACCCGGAGCTGGCGCTGTTGAACGTCCCGGGCGCCTTCGCCCCGATGGCCCAGCAGCTGCTCCACGAAATCGGCACCTACGTACTCGATACCGGCTCGCGGCTGCAGGCCGGGGAGATATTCGCCCTGACCCACCCGAGCTTCGCGGAGATGACGGTCACCTTCGAGCGCCTTGCACCGGGGGAGCTCAGCTCGCCCGACTTCGGGCGGGAGACGTTGCTCGTCATCCCGCTGCCCTGAGCGGCACTTCGCCCAGGGTCCTTCAGACCGACACAACCGAGGAGGAAAGATGAAGAGACCGCATTCGCGGAGGGCCGCGGCTGTGCCCTTCTCGCTTGACCGTGTGCGCCTCGCCGAGAGCGACCGCAAGGAGTTCGGCGAGCCAGAGGGAGTCGACTTCGACTCCGAATCAGGCATCGGCGCCGCTCTGTCAGAGCGCTTCCACGACGCCCACACGGCGGGGGCGATCACCGGCCCGCCCGGGGTGGAGGTGATCGTCTACGCGCTGGAGGACTCGCTGATCGTCGCCGTGCGCGAGGAGCAGCCCCGGTTCGGGTCGCCTGTGGCGGGGCGCCAGCTCGCCACGCACTCCTTCGAGGCCAAGTACGTCGTCGACCCCGGCGACCGCAGCTTCGGCGAGGCCTGCGAGGCGATCGAGGAGCTCCTGCAGCGCGCCAACGGCCTGCTGCCGAGCTACGAAGCCATGCGCCGGGGCGAGCGCGGCCTCGGTCCCGACGGGCGCCGCCGGCGCTTCGGGGAGCTGCGGCGCCTCGTCGCGGCCACCTCACGGTGAGCGTCGAGGAGGCCTACCGGCAGGTTCGGCATACGGGATGCGTCCACGGCAGCCCGGAGGAAGTGAAAGCCCAGCTCGCCGACATCGCCGCCTACCTGGGGACCAAGGACCCGATCGAGCTGGGTGCCGCGCTGCTCCTCGAGCAGGCCGGTTACGAGCACACCCGCGTGCAGCTTCGCCTCGATCTTGACGGCGGCGGGGAGGCCTCCCGGTCTCCCGCAGAAGTCCGAGACCCAGCCCGCAACCGATGCGGGCAGCAAAGGAGCCATATGTCAGAGAAGGACGAACCCACCAGCCTCACCTTCGACACCGACCAGGCCGGGGCGACGATCATGGTCGGCGTCAGGGCGGAGCGGGCCCACGTCGCGGCCGTCGCCGAGCAGATCCTGATCGCCAATCGGGTCGGCGACGCCGATCAGGTGGAGGCGCTGTCCTCGGCGCTTCGCGAACAGGTGGCCGGGGCCTGGGACGAAGAACTGGAGTGGTCGGCACCCGAGACGACGCCGACCTACACGGTGATCGCCGTCTACCACGACGAGGACGGAGGTCGCTACGCGACCTCGGTCCAGACCGCCGAGGGGCCCGAGGCGGCCGAAGCCCTTGCCCAGCAGGCCTGCCGCGAGGACAACGGTGCCGACGAGGACGAGGACCTGATCAGGATCGCCGCGGTCCTGCGCGGCGTGCATGAGGTGGTGGCCTAGGTGGCTGGCCACCGTGACGGATTTCCGAAGGGAGGCGGATGGCTGCCCACAGCTATTCCGACCTGGCGCCACACCTAGGCCATGAGCTGGCATGCGTGAGCTACGCGGACGGCGCGAACGTCGCCGTCGAGTGTCAGTCGTGCGCGGCGGTCATCCTCGACTTCGATCGCCCGGAAGCCATGCAGACCCCGGACGGCGGTGACGAGGCGCCCAGCGGGAATCGCGGGCGCAGCCTCCGGGCCGCCTCGGCCCTGAGGGCCTACTGGGAGGCCGGTGGCGCCGCCCACCTGCGGCCGGGAGGTCGCGCCGGCGAGGAGGAGATAGCCGATCTGCTCTGCGACCTGCGCCACCTCGCCGATGAGATCGGGCTCGACTGGGCTCCTCTGGTGGAGCGCGCCGGCCGCTACCACGAGGCCGAGGCCGCCCGCCACGTGGTGGAGGTCACGGGCGAGGGCTACCAGGTGCTCGACACCTCGACCGACGCGCTCCGGGCCGACGTCTGGAGCAGCCGTGGGCAGGCGCAGGACGCCTGTGACGAGCTGAACGGGTCGACCGCCGACGCGGCCCGCGGCGACTGAGAGGGGCGACGCGGTCGTCGACCGCGGAGATCCCGCGCGCCGCGTGCGCGAAGAACGCGGGGGCGGTGCCCCCGCCGAAGACTGGAGGTTCGAGATGGAACTGGTCATGGGAATGCCGGCCGACGAGCTGGGGCTGGGGATCTACGTCGACTGTCCCGAGGAGGACAGGGCCTACACGCTCCGGGGCGGCGTCCTCCGTCGCCACGACCGGGGCGCCAGGCTGGAGATCGACCACGGGCGGATGCACATCGCCGAGGAGGGCGATGGAGAGGAGGTGGACCCCGAGGTGGACGTCGCCGAGCACGAACGTCCGCGTCTCAGGCGGATCGCCCGGATGCTCTCCGAGGCCGAGGCGACCGCGCGGCTGGCGAGCCCCTATGTCGTCCTCGTCCCGCGGGAGGGGGACCCCTCGACGAAGGGCATCCGCAGGGGCTCGGGCGTCGTCGGCGCCCCGCAGCCGGGTGCCGAGCGGGTCGCCGTCTATTACGAGGGCGCGATCTACGACCAGCCGGAACTGGCCCGACTGGCCGATCGGGTCTTCCACGCGCACGGCCGGCTGGTCGAGAACTACCCGACGGTGGCGAGGATGGCCGTCGCGCGCGCCTCGCTGGTCGAGGCCGGGACCTTCGATCCCGCCAGCGGGACGATCATGCCGATCGACGCGGCGGCCGAGGCCGTCCTGGCGGCCTGGCTCGGGAGCGAGCGGCTCGACCCCGCCGAGCTGGTCCGCAGCGGGGGTGCCCCCAGGTGAGCGGCGCCGCCGGTCAGGCGCAGCTCTTCACCACCCCCAGCGCGGCAGCGGGCACGCTCGCCGAGCTCGGTGCCTACGACGTCGTCCTGGTGAACTCCTCGGCGGGCAAGGACAGCATGGCGACCCTCGACGTGATCGCCACGGAGGCGGCCCGCCAGGGCGTCCTCGACCGGGTCGTCGTCGGCCATGCCGACCTCGGCCGCGCCGAGTGGGCGGGGACCAGGGAGCTCGCCCGTGAGCAGGCCGAGCGCTACGGGCTGCGCTTCTTCGTCGTCTCGGCCTCCGGCCCCGACCTGCTCGGACGCGTCGAGCGCCGGGGGATGTGGCCGAGCGCCCGGCAGCGCTGGTGCTCCTCGGATCTGAAGCGCGGACCGCTGCGGCGGCTGATGACCCGGCTGGTCGGCGAGCGCCGCGAGCAGGGCGGTCGGGAGCGGGTGCGTCTCCTGAACGTGATGGGGATGCGCGCCCAGGAGTCACCGGCCCGGGCCAGGCGCCCGGCGCTCCGCGTCGACCAGGGGGCCAGCAACGGGCGGCGTGAGGTCACCGACTTCCTGCCGCTGCACGAGTGGTCGGTAGAGGAGGTCTGGGAGCGGGTCGAGGCCAGCCGTATCGCCGACCTGATCCACCCCGCCTACGCCGCCGGGATGCCACGGCTCAGCTGCCGCTTCTGCATCCTCGCCTCGAGACCGGCCCTCGTCCTCTCGGCCCGGCTGAATCCCGAGCTCGCCCCGGAGTACCTGCGGGTCGAAGAAGCCACCGGACACCGCTTCCGCCTGGACTGCTCGATCGCCGAGGTGATCGAGGCGGCGCGCTCGGGCGAGCCGCCGGCGGCGGCAGGCTGGTCGGGATGAGTGCGATCGCGAGGCCGAGCGCCTCCGCCCCCGTCGACCCGCTCTCGGTCCCGCTTCAGCTCCCGGCGCGACGCTACGGCCGCCGGCTGCGGCTGAAGTCGCTCTCGCCGGCGAGCCTGCGGGCCTTCGAGAAGTGCCCGGAGGCCTTCCGCCGCACCTACCTGCTCGGGGAGAAGGTGCCGCCGAACCTCTCGATGACGCTCGGCTCGGTGGTCGGCGACACCCTCGCCCACTACTTCGCCGGGCGGATCGCGGGGCGGGCGCCGGGCACGGCAGAGCTTGACGACCTCGTGCTCGTGCTCTTCGCCGCGAAGATCGGCGAAACCGTCCTCGGCCTCGAGGACGACCCGGAGTTCGGCAAGGTCCAGTGTCGGGGTGCCGTCGCCGACTACCTGACCGAGATCGCCCCGTCGGTCGAGCCGGTCTCGGTCGAGCGCCGTGCCAGCTTCCGCTTCGACGCCGGGCAGGAGTGGCGATTCGTCTGCTACTTCGACCTCGAGTGTCCGCGGCTGCTGGCCGATCTCAAGTTCGGTCGCTCGACGGTGAAGGAGGAGCGCGCCTACCGGGACCTGCAGGCCACCGCACAGACGTTCATGCGCTGGGCCGAGCGGAACCCGGCGGAGTTCGTCTTCCACGCGGCGACCCTCGAGCGGCCCGAGGAGGGCCCGCGCTGGCGGGTCGTGCCCGCTCCGCGCAGCACCGGCCAGCTGCTCGGCTTCCAGCGCCGGGTGGCCCGCGTGGCGCGGATGATCGCCCATCTCGACGCCACCGAGCCCGGAGAGTGGCCGCTCGCGCCCGACTTCGGCTGGTGGTGCGCGCCGCGGGTCGGTGGCGACGGCTGCCCGCACTGGGACCGGTGCCCGGTCGGCGGCGGTCCGATCCCGGCCTGACCCGGGGCGGTCCATCGGCCGGCCGTCCTGGCGCGGCGGCAGGCCCATCCCATCCGATTCGACCAAGGAGGAATCCAATGGATTCTGCAACGGCAGCACCCGAGGAAGCGGTCCCAGCAACCGAGGTCCCGCAGCATCTGGGTGCGCTCGAGAGAGCAAACAAGGTCCGGCTCGCGAGGGCCGATCTGAAACGCGCGGTCGCGCGGGGCGATCTCGCCGCCGCCGACGTCGTCAGCTCCTGTCCGTGGGAGGCCGCGACGATGAGCGTCGCAGAGCTACTGACGAGCCAGAGGCGCTGGGGGCCCACCCGCGCGCGGAAGTTGCTGATGCCACTCCGGATCGCCGAGGGCAGACAGCTCGGAGCGCTCACCGAGCGGCAGCGCCGCCTCCTCGTCCGCGCGCTCCTGAATAGACGAGCGGCCGACCGCCGCGGCCGGGTGCCAGACGGATCGGCGCCGCGGCTTCTCGGCTCCCGCGGCAGCTCGGCAGGTGGTCCCGCGAACGCGATCGGAGGTCGGCGATGAACCGGGTGCGATGGAACGTTGAGTGGAGAGGGCGCGAGGTCGAGAATCCGATCCTGCGTCCCCTCGTCGCGTTCGCGGCGATCGCCGTCGGCTGCCTCGGGGCATCCATGGCCATCGCCCGTGCTGCCATCTTGGTCCCGGCGTCCCTACCGGTCCACCTTTTGCTCCGGGCGCTGGGTCGGAAGGGCTTCCTCACCAGGCGCGAGGGCTCGAGATTCAGCTACCGGGTCGACCTCGAGGGCTTCAGGAAGTCGCCCTGAGGTAGCCCTCCGATCCGGGCGTCCAGCTTCGGTCGCCGGAGGTCGCAGACCGGGTGTCGAGTTCCGGTCGGCCGCGAGCGGCCGCCCTGCCTACAGCTTCCTAGGAGATCCCTGGCCGCGATCTCGCGCGCCAGGGCCGATTCACGAGAGGAGATGGAATCAGTGAACGATCCAGGGCCCGAGCGGTCCTCCAAAACGCTGCTCGAGCAGCTGCCCTTCGGCGCCCACATCGAGCACGCCTACACCCCGCGGGAGACCGCGCTCTATGGCGGCGGCGATCACGTCGTCGTCGAGGAGGAGGTGCGGATCGGCCGCATCCACCGCAACGCCCGCGACGCGCTCTGCAAGTCGCGCTGGAGCTTCTGGGGGCTCCACCGTGGCGGCGAGGACCACGAGCCGAGCTGTAAGCGCTGCATCGAGATCGCCGAGCGGGCGATCGCCGACCCGGGCTCGGTGAAGAAGCCCGAAGGAGCGGCGTCATGAGCCCGGCGACCACCGAGCGCGAGTCGCCCAGGACCGCCTTGAACGAGGAGCGTCTCGGCCTGGTGCGGATCGACGGCGCCCGCTACAGCCTGATCTGGGCCCACGACGCCGAGCGCGCGGTCAGCGTCCTGCTCGACCGCCCCGACCAGGGCGGCGAGAAGCTCGTCCGCCTGATCGGCGCCTTCTGGCCCGAGGAGGGCCGCGACGTCGTCGAGGCGCTCGGCGCCGACTACCAGGAGAGGTACGTGCGGCGCCCGCGCCCCGAGCGGATCCGGCCACGGCCGGTGGAGCCCGCCGACATGACGCCGCCGGCGGGGCGGACCTAGATGCTGCTGCTCGCGACGCAGGCCGAGGCGCAGATGCTCGCCTTTAAGCATCCGAATCTCGGTCGCCTCGTGCAGCCCCGGCACTTCCCGCGGATCGCCGACACGGCCGCGCGGGGTGTGCCGTGGGCGGCCGACAACGACTGCTTCCAGGGCCTCGACATCGACGCCTACTGCGCGATGCTCGATCGGCTGCGGGGCATCGAGGGGCGTCTCTTCGTGACCGTGCCCGACGTGGTCGGCGACGCCTACGAGACCGCGCGTCGGTTCGAGCGCTGGTGCTCGGCGCCGGCCAGGCGCGGCCTCCCGGTCGCCCTCGTGGCCCAGGACGGCCTCGAGGGCCTCGGCCGTTGGCTCGACACCGCGTGGCCGCGGATCGACGCCCTGTTCATCGGGGGCTCGACGACATGGAAGCTCGGCGCCGATGCAGGCGCCCTGGTAGCCGAGGCCAGGCGCCGCGGCACCTGGGTCCACATGGGCCGCGTCAACTCCGCCAGGCGCATCGCCTACGCGAAGGCGATCGGCTGTGACTCGGTCGACGGGACCAAGTGGGTCCGCTGGCGCGACGCCTACCTCGCCGAGGGCCTGCGGCTGGTCGCGGCGCCGCCCCAGTTGGCGCTCGACGCCGCCTCGGAGCTGATCGCCTGATGAGCGCCCCGGTCTCCGAGTGGGATTGCTTCGACATCCTCTTCGGCTTCCCCGAAGTCAGGGAGCTGCGATACGGCGTGCTCGACTCCGACGCCGAACACGTCTTCACCAACGGGCATTGCCACTCGTTCGCCGAAGCGCTCCGGCGGCTCACCCCCGTCCAGCTGGTCTTCGCCTTCGACCGCCAGACCGAGGGGTGCGAGAAGGACGAGGTCCAGGGCCATGTCTTCGTGAGGACCGCCGGGCGCTTCCTCGACGCACGTTGTTGGCTCGACGAGCGCCTCGAGGGGGCAGATCCCGACCGCGCCCTCGCGGCGCAGTGGGACTGCATCAGACAGATCGGCCCTGGGAACGACGGTCTGACCTGGCCCCACCGTCGCGCCGGGGCCAGTGCAAGCCGTCGCTCTCAGGCCCCGAAGGATGGCTTGAGAACAGCCGCGGATGGCTCGAGCCGCGGGTCGCCGACGCCCTGCCCTTCGCGGCGGCGCTCCTGGAGCGCCTGCAGATACCGATCGACGCCGAGCCCATCGCGACGGCGCCGTCGCCCGTCGCCGGAATCCATACCTCGGGCCGGGGCGCCTCGGCGCCCGTCCGGGCCCCCAAGACACACGGAGGTGCACCTTGAGCAAGACCCCAACCGCTCCGGCGCCCAGCCTGCCCGGTATGCCCGCGCCGACGCCACCCGCGCGCGGCCGGGCGGCAGGTGAGCGGCGCCGTGAGCAACGCGCCCGCGAAGCCGCCGCGGCCCAGCGCGAGCTGGCGGCGCGCTTCGGCAGTGCCCACCCACGGGACGAGGCGCCGCTCGGCTTCCGCTTCACCCTGGCAGGGGTCGAGCGCCCCGCGCTGGGCCCCGACCAGCTGCTGCGGCGCTCGGTCCTGGTCCGTCCCTACGTGCGCGAGGTCTTCGCGCTGGGGATCACGGCCCGCGCGGGCGGCTGGCGCAGCGAGCGCAGCTTCCAGGTCCCCGGCGCCGACAGTCGCGCGGTGCAGGCGGTCCTCGACCTGATCCCGCCCGAGATCCCCTACACCAAGGGCGCCTGGGCGGCGCAGAACCGCCGCGTCGCCACCCGGCAGGAGAAGCTCGCCGCCGAGCTCGGCAAGCTCGGTTCCGCGAGGCCGCGCGTCGGGGTGTGCGAGCACGGCGAGGAGGGCCCGCTCGCGCAGATGGCGGTCGTCCTCCGCGCCAACGACGCCGGCGGCCTCTTCGGCCGGATCCTGACCCGCCCGGTCGGCTGGCTCCCGGAGGGGTGCCCGGTGAACGCCTGGCCCTATGAGACCCCGCGCCCGCCCGAGGCATTGCTGGCCCACGAGGCCCTCGAGCTCGCCCACGACATGAGCGAGGCCGGGGTGGAGGTCGACGATCCGGAAGGGATCCTCGAGCCGCTGGAGGTCCTCGCCCGCGGGCACCTGGTCGCCCGCCGGGTCCCCGGCCTGCCCGGCCTCGCCGAGGTCGTCCATGGCCAGGCGAGCGACTGGCCGCTGGCGATCGCGCGTGAGGTGAGCGCCGAGGAGGCGAGGCGCGAGGTCAGGGCCGCCAGGGAGGGGGGCGCCAAGGTCGTCCTCGATCCCGAAGTCGCCGACGTCCTGGCGATGGCGGCGGCGCGGCCGGCCCTCGACGGCGACCTGCTCCCCCCGCAGCGGATCGCGGTCGGCCGGCACCGGGCGACCGAGGTCGGGATGCTGAACTTCTCGAAAGTCGGGACCGGCAAGACGCCGATGACCCTGATCGCCTGCCGCGGCAAGGCCGCCGAGCTCGCGGCCTACCGGATGTGCGTGGCCCTGCCCCGCTACATCCGCTCCGAATGGGTCGAGGGGGAGATCCCGAAGTTCTGGCCGGGGGTCGCCGTGCACGTCGCCGAGGACCGGCGGATCGCGCCCGGGCTGATCGCCTTCGATCGCCAGCTCGGGCCGGAGCCCGGGATCGTGATGGCGACCTTCGACCAGGTCCGCACCGCGGTCGAGGACCTGCGCGTCCTGACCTACGACGACCTAGTCGTCGAGGAGGCCGACGAGGCGCTCGCCAACCCAGGCACGCAGCTTGCCCGGGCACTGTGGCGCCTGCGCGAGCGGGCCAAGGTCGCGGGGCTGATCACGGCGACCCCACGTGGCAGAACCAACCAGGAATACGACGCCCTGGAGGCCTTTGCCCGCAACGACCGCGAGGCGCTTCGCGAGAAGCCGCTCTCGAGCCGCTACTCGACCTTCGACGAGGTCTCCCAGCGCCGCCTGCGCCGGGCGATGGGCCCGACGATGGTCCGGCTCACCCGCGAGGACATGAAGGACTACATGCCCGAGCTCGACGACCCGGAGTTCAAGATCATCGACCCCACGCTCGCCGAGCTGGCGCTGCTGGACGCCGCCGAGGAGCGGATCGCGCAGCTCTTCGGCACCCTGCGCGAGCAGGTCGAGCGGGCCGCCGGCCTGGCGCCCGACGACTCCGAGCTGGCCGTCCTGCGGAGGCGGATGGCCTCGACCCGGGGCCTCCTGCTCTCGGCGACCGAGGTCGCGCTCCTCGCCGCCTCCGACGCCGAGGCACTGCGCGCCTCGAAGGCGGTCGCCGCCGCGCTCCTGGAGTCCGAAGGCCTGATCGACGCCGTGGTCAGGACCGGCCCCAGCAAGCGGGCCTGGATCGCGGGGACCGCGGCCGCGGCCGCGGCCGACGGGGAGAAGACGCTGCTCTTCGCCGAGTCGGTCGAGCTCCTGCGGCTGCTCTCCCGCGAGCTCGCCGATACCCACGGGGTCGAGGCGCCGCTCTTCATCGGCGGTATCGGGGAGCGCGAGGCGGCCCGCCTCAAGCGCTCCTTCCGGCTCGGCGAGTTCCCGGTGATGCTGATGAGCCCGGTCGGCAGGCGGGGCCACAACCTGCCGGCCTCCCTGGTCGGCCACTACGACCTGCCCTGGACGCCGCGGCCCTTCGAGCAGCGGATCGGGCGGGCGACGCGGACCGGCTCGGAGTTCGACTCGGTGGGCGTCCTGCTCGCCCTCCTCAACTATCCCTGCGAGCTGCACCGGGCGGGCATCCTGATCCCCCGCGCGGCCGAGGTCGACGGCGTCCTCAACCGCGGCGAAGACGCCGGCGCGGCCCCCGGCGAGGGGGGCTCGGAGGAGCTGGCGCGGCAGTTCGCCGGACTCGCGACCGAGCTCGCCGATCGCGAGGGCGCCTCGACCAAGATGAAGGTCGCCGCCCAGATCTTCGCCGCGCGGCGGAAGACCGTCCGGCGCGCCGCCTGAGCGCGGCCCACCTACCACGCCCGGCGTTGACGCCCGGGCGCAGACCGACCGTGGGCGCCCTCCGGCGGCGCCCTGCCATCACAGCTTCAGAGAGGAGCACGATTTGACCACCGCAACCGCACGCCCGGAGACGGGCGGTGTCAGCACGCTTCGGCATATGGCGGCCAGGGCCGCCGGCGTCGACATCGAACCAACCGACTTTGGGGGCTCCGAAGGAGGATCCCCGGAAGGACGCACCATCCCGCTCGGCGCGGGCCGCGAGCCCTACACCGTCCGACGGATCGCCGGCATGGACGACGTCGAGTTCATCCGCAAGGCGATCGAGGCGGGCTTCAACGTCTGCCTCTACGGCCCGCCGGGCACCGGCAAGACGACCCTCGTCGAGGCCGCGCTCGGCGAGGGCCGGGTGATCACCCAGGAGTTCTCGGAGGGCACCCAGGTCGAGGACATCACCGGCAGCTTCTTCCCCGCCCCCGAGAAGGGATGGGAGTGGGGCGACGGCTCGCTGACCCGCGCGCTCCGGAAGGGCAAGCTCTGGTTCGGCGACGACATCACCCAGGGTGACCCGAGGGTGCAGAGCCGCGTCTTCCCCGCCCTCGACGCCCGCCGCCGGCTGACCCTGAACGAGTGCGGCGGGGAGGTGGTGGAGGCCGAGGAGGGCTTCGGCGCGATCATCGCCTACAACCCCAACCTCCCCGGCACGACGTTCTCCGAAGCGCTCGCCTCGCGCTGCGCGATCCACGTCTACGTCGGGTTCGACGCGGCGACCGCCAGGCGCCTCGGCGTCCCGGTCGACGCGGTGTCGGCGGCCGAGAAGCTGAACCGCGAGTTCGAGGCGCAGGACCCGCTCGCCGGCATCGCCCCGGGAGAGGCGGGACCCGCGACGTGGGCCCCGCAGCTGCGCGAGCTCCTCGCCTTCAAGGCGGTCGCGGCGGTCTTCGACCCGCTGACGGCGGCCCGGAACCTGCTCGGGCTCTGCCCCGAGGAGTCGCGGGTGGCGATGAGCGAGGCCCTCCAGGCCCACGTCACGGGCGGCGTGGCGCTCGATCCCCTGCGGGTCGAATAGCGATGGGCTGGAAGGAGGCGTTCCGGCGGCTGCCCGCCGAACGTGTCCAGCCCTCGGCCATGGCGGGCGGCTGGGGCCAGGCGAGCGCCGCGCTGACCAAGGCGGCGCTCTCGATCGTCGGCGGGGTCCTCGTCAAGTGCTACCCGAAGGCCTCGGCGCCGGTCGCGGGCCTCGTCAACCGGCTCACCAACGTGATCCTGCTCGACGGCGAGCTGCTCGGTTGCACGCCGGAGGAGATCCCCGCCGAACCCGACGGCGACCAGCTGAAGGCGCTCGTCGTCGTCCTCGGCGTCCTCTTCCACGAGTGCGGGCACGTCAAACACACCCCGACGCCCCGGGCGATGCAGGAGATCCCCGAAGAGCTGCTCGAACGCGCGAAGTGGCTCGAGGAGGGCCGCATGGAGGCTCGGCTGATCGAAGGGGTCCCGCGGGTCGCGCGCTACCTGCGCGCAGCGATCACCAAGCTCCTCCTCGAGCATCGACCCGAGGACCCGCTGGCGCCGATGAGCCGCGCCCGGGCCGTGAAGGGCGCGGTCCTGATCTGCTCGCGCGTGCCCGCCGGCAACCTGCGTGCCGCCGACGTCCTCGACAGCGAAGCGCGCTTCACCACCGTTCTCGGTGCCGAAGACCTGGAGACGGTGAAGGAGATCGTCGCCGAGGTCTGCGCCGCGCCCGACCGAGACGCGATCGCGGCGCTGACCGAGGGCGCCCGGCGCCTGGCCGAGCTCGCCCCGACCGAGGAGGAGGAAGCCGGCGGCGCCGGGGGCGGGGGACCCGGCGAGGAGGCCGAAGGAGGCGAAGGTGGCGCCGCCGGAGACGGCGATGCCCCCAGCTGGGAGGAGGCGAGCGGCCCACTCGCCGTCGCGGAGCGGAGCGCCCGCGCCGCCGCGGTCGAACTCGACCCCCGAGAAGGCGGTGTCGACCCCGAGCTGCGCAAGCTGGCCCGCGAGATCGCCGAGGGGGGAGCGGCGGCGTCGAGGCGCCTGGCCCTCTTCCGAGGGCACGGCTTCGGGCTCGGGCCCGGGATCCCAGAGACCGGCGGGCGGCCTCCGGTCGCGATCGAGCGGACGGCCGCCCGGCGCCTCGCCCACGCCCTGCAGGAGGCGCGCTCCAAGCGCCTCGTCCGCGAGGGGCGTGTCATCCCGCCCGGGCGCTTCTCGGGCCGCGGCGCGATGCGCCAGGCGTCGGAGCTCGAGCGCGGGGCGCCGATCCGCGGCCTCGCCTTCGCCACCCGGCGGACCGTCCTCGCCGAGCTATGGCAGCCGGTGGTCGGGATCGCGGTCGACGTCTCGGGCTCGATGGGCCCATTCGAGGGACCGCTCGCCTCGGTCGCCTGGGTGGTCCACACGGCGGTCGAGCAGGTCGGCGGGCGGGCCGCGGTCTCGCTCTTCGGCGACGAGGCGAAGCTGCTCTGCCGGGCGGGCCGTCGTCTCGGCGAGGTGCCCGAGGTCTCGGCCGTCGGCGGCTCGGAGGATGTCGGCGAGGGGATCGAGCTGCTGCGCGCGGTGCTGCCGTTGTTTGACCGCCGCCGGCCGCGGCTCCTGTTCCTCGTCGGCGACGGCGTCTGGGTGTCCGCGCCGTGGGCCGAGGCCGGCGAGCGGAACATCAGCGAGCTGCGTGCGAGCGGCTGCGGCGTGGTCTCGATCGGGATCGGCTCCGAGCCCGTCACCCACGGCGAGAGCGCACTGGTCTCCGTCGGCGTGCCCCTGGAGATCGCCGCGGTGATCGGCAGCGTCGCGGTCGAGGCCCTCGGTGCCCGCTGAGAGAGCAAGGCGGCGCCGCGCGCCGCGACTTCGAGATGAGAGGAGGTGGCGATGAGCAACGCCACCGTGATGGAGAGGCCCCCGGTCCACATCGAGGGGCAGGAGCAGATCGAGGCCGGCATGGGGGAGCGCGAGCGTCCCCTACGCTGGCTGCCGGTCGACCGGATCAGGCCCGGCGCCAACCCTCGCCGCAGCGCCTCGGAGCCGGCGCTGGCGACGCTGACGACCTCGACGGAGCGGATGGGGACCCTGCAGACGGTCCTCGTGCGTGAACTCGGCGAGGAGGACTTCGAGCTGATCGCCGGCGAACGGCGTTGGCTCGCCGCCCGCCGGGCCGGGCGCCCGCGGGTGCCCTCGATGGTGCTCGGGGTCGACGAGGAGGTCGACGAGCCGACCCGTCTGGCGATGGCGTTCGCCGAGAACGCGCTGCGCGAGAAACTCACCCCGCTCGAGGAGGCGATGCTCCTGGCGGGCCTGATCTCACGCTTCGGCTTCAGCCTCGGGGGCGCGGCCGACCACCTCGGGATGACCCATGAACTGGCGGAGACACGCATGGCTCTGCTCGAGCTTCCCGAGCCGGTGCGCGAGCGCCTCGCCGCGGGGGAGCTGACCTTGCGGAACGCGGCCACCCTGGCGCCGATCGCCGCGAAGGCACCCGGCGTCGCCGAGGCGCTCGCCGAGCGGGTCGCGAGCGGGGCCCAGAGCCAGGCCGCGCTCGACGGCGACCCTGCCGCGGCGCTGCGACGCCTCGCCGACGAGGAGAAACAGCCTGACGGGGCTTTCCTGATCCCCTTCGGGCCCCACGACACCGTCAATCTCGACGAGGTCACATCGCGGATCTCCACCGCGGCCACCGAGGGCCTCGTCGCCGAGTCCCAGGTGCCCGGCGTCGAGGAGGCGCTGGAGGCGATCGACGGCTCCCTGGCATCGGTCCCCGCCGAACTACGCACCGCTCATGTCAGCGAGGAAGATGCCGATCGGGCCCGCGCCTTCGAGGCGTTGATCGAGTACCGCGAGGGGGCCTACCGCCGTTCTGGTGTCCTCGTCGACGCCGCCTTCGCCGCCGACTGGGCGCGCGCGGCGGCCGCCGAGCTGGCCGAGAGCAGCGGTGAGATCGAGCGCGGTGAGCCCGTCGAGATGCCGGCCGAACGCGAGGATCCCAAGGCCGCCCGGGAACGCCGCAAGGAGGAAGCCCTACGGGGCAAGGCCGCCAACGGCCACCTGGACCGCGAGCTGACCAACCGCTTCGACTACCAGGGCGAGGTCTCACTCGACCAGGCCCGGGTGATCGCGGTGCTCTTCCTTGAGTTCCTCGGCCGCGAGATCGCGGGCGGGCACCGGGTGGTGCGCGAGGCCTGGCTCAAACGCGACTTCCGGCCCGGGCGGGGCGGCTCGAGGATGGTCGAGGAATACCCCTCGGTCGACGAGATCACCGGCCTGCTCGAGGCCGAATGGCGCAAGGCATCCACGGGCCCGGCCTTGATCGGCCGGATCTTCGCCGCGTGCGTCTCGGCCGTCTTCGCCGACCAGAGCGTGCTCGGCGCGGCCGCGCGGCCGAACCTCGAACTCCCATACACCATCGGCCGCGAGGAGCAACTGCAGGGGCTGGCGCCGGCGGCCCTGTGGAGGGAGGCCGAGGCCTGCCTCGGCGAAGAGCGCGCCGCCGATCTGGCGCCCCTCTACACGACGCCCGAGGCCGCCGCCGAGCCTGGCCGCGACCGCCTCGCGCGGAGTGCGGGCCTCTCGGGCGAGGCGCTCGAGCTGGTGCCCGAGGCCGATCCCGACGACGAGCCGGAGCCCGAGGAGGCGGAGCCGGCGGTGGCGGGCGCGGCCTAGCGCCCGTGGTAGGAGCGAAAGAAGACCCGATTGCAGATCAGGAAGTCCGATCTATCACCGACGTGGCCGCGCCCGGGCGGGGTGAGATGACCGCCCCGCCGGCCGAAGGGCCCTGCATCGTCTGCGGCCACCGGGCCGCCGACAGATCCCTGGGCGGCGGCTTCCGTGGATCCCGCCGCTACTCGCACTGGCGCTGCGCCGGCGGCGAGGAATGCGCGGTGCGTCGCAACGCGGGCAAACGGCGGCGGCGGCCCGAGGCCGAGGTGCGCGCCGATTGGCGCGCCCGCCACCCCCGATACCGCGGACAGGCGGCCCGGCCTTGAAGCTGGCCCCGATCAAGGCCCGTGACATCGTCCTGGCCGACGTGCGGGGCGATCGCTTCTACGGCCTCGTCACCGGGCCGGCAGAGATGGACGAGGTGCTGCGCCGGCGGGTGCTGACCGTCGCCTCACTGACCGGGCGCCCGATCCCGACGCACCGTCTGAGCGCCACCCAGGTGATCGCCCACTACCGGCGCGCCGCGGGCTCCCGCGACTGAGCGCCCGGACCCCGATCCCCGAGGGCGCGGCACCGGCGCCGTGCCCTCGCACATCCCCTTACGAGAGGAGAACCTCATGCGACACGACCAGCTGCCCGCAGACCCGCTCCGCGGGACATTCCTTCGCCGCCGTTGAGCGAGCACCTGGCGGCGGCCGCACGCATCGCCGAGGCCGTAGATCGCGCCTGGCACAGCTCCGGCGCCGGGACGGACGAGGGCGTTTGCGTCGGCGTCATCGCCGCGCTCGCCCTGCTCGGACAGGCGGATCCGCAGGGCCCCGACCCCGGCGAGCAGATCCTCCAGGCCGGCGACGAGGAGATCGCCCGGCTCCTCGGCGAGGTCTGGTGCCTGTTCACGATCGTCCGCCCCGAGCTCGCGTTCCGCTGCGGGCCCTTCGGCGAGTGGCTGAACGCGGAGCCGCTCGATCGCCATCTCTTTGCCGCTGCCGGCGCGGTCGCCCGCGCCGCGGTCAAGTCCGGCCTCCTCGAGATGACGCTCGACCTCGAGGTCTCACGCCAGGTCGACCTCCTCGGCGTCGTCTACACGACGATGCGCAGTCGCAGCGGGCGGAAGGCGCGCGGGGAGTTCTACACGCCGCCGGGCGTCGCGGAGGCGATGGCCCGGATGACGCTTGCCGGATCGGCGGCGGGACAGTCGATCTGCGACCCCACTGCCGGCACCGGAGGCTTGTTGCGCGCCGCCGCCCAGGCGATCCGCGACGAGGGGAAGGACCCTCACGACCACGTCTGGTATGGGTGCGACATCGCACCGGTCGCCGTCGCCGGGCTGGCGGTCAACGCCCACATCTGGGGCCTCGGGGCCAATGTGGTGATCGGTTGCGCCGACACCCTGGCCGAGCCCGATTGGCCGGCGCGGGCGATGCGCGAACAGCGCGAGGCGGTCGATGCGCAGCGCTTGCGGGTGAAGACAGCGCAGATGCCGAGCGCGATGAAGATCCTGCCGGCCGGGGGTTCGATCTGAGCTCGCCCTGCCATGGCGACGCGGGGCGGCGCGACCGCACCGTGCCTCCGCCGGAGAGCCCGGCGGCACGCCGGCGTCGGCTGGAGCTGGTGCGCGCGGAACTCGCCCGTGCCCGCTCCAAGGGCACCGCCCCTTCGGGGTCTGATCCGAAGACGGCGGACCCTGCCCGGCGCAGTGACAAAGGAAAGGAACGGAGGGAGCAATGAGTGCTGAGCTGTTGGTCTCGGTCCTCGTGATCGACGAGACGCAGACCCCTGACTTCGCCGCGGCGCATCGTGCCGTCGAGGCGATCGAGCCGGCCGACGTGCTGGAACCCGAGTACTTCGATGACTGGGATCCAGGGGAGTCCGCCGGCCTTCGCCGCGTCCGCCACCGCCTCCATCTGGACCTGCACGAGCTGCAGACATCGTTGACGAGCTGGCGTGAGGTGGCGGAGTTCATCGTCCGCGGGGCGCTGGTCTATGTCAGCGGCGGCTTGAGCCACGGCGACTCGCCGACGGAGACCTGCAGTCTGATCTGGCGCCTGCGCGCCGTCGCGGGCGTCCTCGCCGCCGCCGGCTTCGAGGAGGCGGGGCCCTCGTGAGCGCATTCGGCCCGCCGCAGCCGGGCGCCGCGGGCGCCGTCGCCCTGGTCATACCCGCTTCCCGAATCGCGAAAGGGAGTCCAAGTGGCTGAGAAAGCGCCTACCCGACGCCAGCAGACCGATGTCGACCTCCGGGTCCAGGTTGCTTACACCGTTCCGGTCGAGGTGATCGTCGACCTGCGGGAGGGAACCGTCGACCGCGTCGTGATCATCGATGAGGGAGTCGCCCTAGACCAGGTGGAGGGGGCGCGGGAAGAGACGACCCTGCGCCCGATCCAGAGCGAGGTCGCAAGCCGTGCGACCCAGATCGCGGAGGAGTCGGTGGACTGGCCGCGATGGGAGTTCGGCTTCTGATGGGCGAGGAGTTTCGCCTCAAGCGCGAGCCTTGTGACCACGCAGCCCCGCTCGAAGAGGACTTGGGGTGCCTTGACGGATTTTCGTGCGCCGATGACCTGAACCGCGTGCTCGATGAACTGCACCGGGCGGCCGTGCTCGAGTGCCCGAAAGGTCTCGAGATCCTTGTCTATCCGAGCGCGGTGGAAGAGAGTGACGTGGCGCTGATCACGGTCTTCTCGACCGCCTACCCTGAAGCCCACGTCGTCGCCGCCTCCGAGGAGATGCGCAAGCTGGCGGACCGCGAGGTCTGGGAGGGCTCGGACATCGCGGCCCTGACCCTCTCGATCGTCGAGGGGGCGCTCGGGCTCGCCAACAACGCGATCCCCGCGGTGCGGGAGCTCGAGGAGCGCACCGCCGGTCGGGTGGTCAGCGCCCCGGCGCGCTGCCCGGCCTGCGGAGCCGAGGACCACCTGCGCCTCGAGTACCGCCACGATCTGCTCGGCCTCTCCAACGACGGGACGCCTGTGCTGAGCGACGGCGAGCTGAGCGAGATCTTCTGTCTCTCCTGCCTGGAGGAGGTCGAGGACGTCCTCGGCCCTGGCGGCCCGATCCTGGGCGGAGCCGGAGGCCGGCCGCATCCCTGAACCTGACGATCAGCCCGCAGAGCCCGGGATGCGATTGCAGGACCGAATGGCGCGCTCCGCTTCGACCGGGCCGCCCCCGATTCCGCGGGAGCCGGGGGAGGCCGAGTGCCCCTGCTTTCTGTACGGGTCCTGTGCGGCTGCATCGGCTAAGCCGACCCCGACTCCAACCTCCGCGAAGACGCCGAGGCCGGTGTCCTCGGATCTCGGCCCTCCACTCCGTGGCTTCGGCCGGAGCGGGTCGCCTTCGCCGTCCGCCTTCCTGCCCGAGGGATCAGGCTTGCCTTCTCCCCGCAGGAGACTTCAATCGCGCGCGGTCACCTCCGAGGATGGGGCGGAGGTCGGCCGCGAGGAATCAAAGGACCAACAACCGTCCATGCTGTCGAAAGGATGAAATGAAGACCGAACCGTCACCGACGAACGACGCCAAGGCCGTGGCGCACCCGTTGCGCCTCGCGATCTTGGAGACGATCGGGCAACTCGGCGGCGTCGCCAGCCCCAATCAGATCGCGGGCGTGCTCGAGGAACCGCTCGGCAACGTCAGCTACCACGTAAAAACGCTGCTGGAATACGACTGGCTCGACCTCGTTAAGACCGAGCCTCGGCGCGGCGCGGTCGAGCACTTCTACGCGCTGTCCGAACGCGCGACGTTCCACCGCTCCGACGCCGCGATGCTTGACAAGATCGCCGAACTGGTGCTGCCGGCGGCGGACCTACCGACCGACGCCGACGCCGGGCATCTGCTGGCCGAGATCCGGTCCCTGGTCGAGGCGAGCGGAAGGGCCGCGGCGTGATGGCAAGACCCGGAAGGCGCCTGAGGGGCCCGCTTGCGCGGTCGACGATCTTGCAGGTCGCTCCCCACTTGAGGACGCCAGGGTCCTCGCGTGGCTGTTCGATCGGAAGGACCCTGACGAACGAGTCGAGAAGACGGCTAGCGCTCGCGCGCGAGCTCTGGTCAACCAGCAAAAAGGCCCGCCGTCATGTCGCCCTCTACCGCAGCTTCGGCGACGACCGTCCCGTCGCCGATGGCCCCCTGCGCGGTATGGGCCCCTGCGCGGCGCGGGTCGGCTCGTCTCGGGTGCCCTGGTCGGAGGTCATCCGCATCGAGGCCTCCCCCTGCGCCCGGTGCCCGAACTGCCTGCGCGAGCACGGTCCGCTCGAGGCCTGTCTGGTCGGGGTGATCGCCGGTGTCCTCGTGGACCGAGAAGACCGCGCCGTGACCCCCGAGCAGATCGCCCGGGTCGACGTCGATCAGCTCTGGGACCGCTTCGGCGGACCCGCCGTCGACTGGCTCGAAGACCACCTGCGCTGGCTGGAGGCAGACGGTGAAGTGTGAACACTGCGGCTCAGACGACCTCGCCTACGAGCGCGACGCTCTTTTTGTCGCGACGCCCCTGCGGATCGAGGACGAGGTGCTGATTCTGGAGAGCTCACCGCACATCGCGCTGCTCGATGAGGTCCAGATCTCTTGCAGGAGCTGCGGCCGGGAACAAGTTGATCTGCACTGGGATGACTGGCGCCCCGAGCATCTGCCGCCCGGTGACAGCGCAGTCGACGACGAGGCGGCGATGGACGCGATCGGTGCCTACATGAATCAGCCCGGCGAATGCCAGGGCGCGGACTTCGTCGAATTCGTCTGCGAATGGTTGCCGCGAACCGGCCGCGAAGTCCTCGACTTCAATGTCTGAGCCCGGCGGTTCGGTCCCGAGGCCGCTCTTCAAGACGACGATCGTGATCTGGTCGGAGTACCCGGGTGAGGAGGTCGAGCTCGAGTATCTCGCCCGCGAGGCGTCCGTGGGGGATGCCTACTGCTCCCGATACCGCAGCGAGTGGGTGCGCGAACCCCGCGGGGACCCGGCCTGGGACGGGACGGACTTCTTTGCGGAGGGAGCGGACTGACGGACCGCTATGCCGGCGACAAGACGGTCCAGGTAGATCTGAGCGTCCGCATCCTTGTCCACGACCCTGACAGGCTTGTGGACTACGCCCAGCGCCGCATCGCTGCCTGCTGGTCCGATTCCGAGTGGTCGCCCGAGAATCTCGGCGAGGCGGTCTTGGAGGCGGTGATCGTCTCCAACGAGAACCGGTCGCCCGCCGACTACGGGATCGAGATCGCGGCCGTCGAGGCCCGGCCGGTCGATCCCGGCTAAGCGAGGCCTGCGCGCCGGAGCGGGGCATCCATCATCGGGGTGCCCCGCTCCAGGTGGCCTGCAGAATCGAGTTCTCCCTTTTTTTGCCCGCGACCGGCGTCCGCCGGGCTTTACACCGTGCAGCTGCCCCTCCGGCGCAAATGTCTCAAGGGTTCGGCGAGGGTCGAGCCTCAACCTCGACTCGAGGATTAGTCAATTTTCGCGCTTCAGGATGCGGAATATTCTTAACAAACCCGGGTATTGCTGCTGGTCTAATGAGTGAGCCTGAGTGCTTGAGTTTCACTGCGCCGGACAGGAACTTTCCTCCCGGGGGTGGCGCGACGTTCCGCCCGTCCGTGGAGGAGGCAGAGGGGCCTCGACGGAGCCCCGACAGCCATCCCCGTGCGGACGGAAAAGGAGATGCAGGATGCCCCAATCATTTTGGTCGCCGCGGCGCCGGCGGCCTGCCTTCGCGGTTCTGATCGCACTCGTCGCGCTTGTCGCCTGCGCATTCGCCGCAGCCGGACAGGCGAGTGCCGCCTACTACAAGATGGTCGCCTGCTCGGCCAACAACGGCGCACCGCCATATCAGGTCGAAACCAACGCCCCAGGGATCTTTGAAGTTGCGAACCGATGTGGCGGTGAAGGCGGCGATCCGCCTGGCGAAAGCGCGTACATCCGCGTGCACGAGAACCAAGATCCGCCACACACCGTCAGACAAGGAGCCTACGAGGACGTCTACTTCGACGCGCCGCCCTCCATCCACTTCAAGGCGGCCGGCGGCTTCACGAGGGAGCCCTACCAGTTCAACGAAGGCTGGCGGGCCCGGTTCTGGATCGCCAGCCAGAGCTCGACCACCCAGATCATGTCCCAGGGCGCGGGGGCGACCGCAAACGGTCAGCTGCCGTCGTCCAGCGTCTTCGGCCCCCACATCTGGCCCGAAGGCGGTTACCTCGACTTCAGCCGCTTCGTCTTCGAGCTCGAGTGCGTGCGCGCAGCGCGCTGCGAAGTCAGCGGCAACAACGCGGCCGACCTGAACGGGATCGTCTTCATCCTCTCCGACGACTCGGAATCTCATCCCGAATTCACGCAGACCGAATCGCCGCTCCTCTCCGACCATTGGGTGCGAGGGAACCAGGCCATCACCTTCAGCGTCTCCGACGCGGGGTCGGGCATCCGCGAGGAGCGCGTCTATGTGGACGGCGACGAAATCTGGAGTCTCGACCACGGCCCCGAATGCGCCACCTCGGTAACCCCGAGCAACGGCGAATGGGCCCGGTCCTACTCGCCGTGCCCGACCGGGGGACCCTGGAACCGCTCGATCGCCTTCAACACGGCCGCCTTCAAGGACGGAAACCACACGGTCCAGGTGTGCACGCAGGACTTCGCACAGTTCCAGGGCCTGAACGGGACCGCCGGGCAGAGCTGCACGGCGCGGACGATCGCCACCGACAACACCGCTCCCGCGGCACCGAGCGAACTCTCGATCGTCACCCCGAACCCGGCGCGTTACCTGAGTCACTTCGGCGCCCAGTTCACCCTGCCGCCAAACGAAGGGTCCCCGATCACGAAGGCCTTCTATAACGTCGTCGACGCGGCCGGCAACGTGGTGGTGCCGGCGCAGGAATACAGCGCCGTCAACCCCACCTCGATCCCGACGATCGTCGGGCCCGAAAAGGCCGGGGACTATCGGCTCCAGGTCTGGCTCGAGGACGAAGTCGGCCTCGTCGGCCCGCCCGCGAGCGTCCCGATCCCCCACGACACGACCCCGCCGGCGGCGCCGCAGGACCTCACCGCGGTCGCACCTAAGAGCCCGAAGGGCGCGGCCGGCTTCGACCTGACCTGGCACAACATCGTCGACTCCGGCGCCCCGATCGACGCCGCCCATTACCGGATCCTCGACCCCGAAGGGGCCACGGTCGTCGAAGACCAGACCGTCGACGGCGAAAACATCGAAGCGATCCCCAGCCTCGAAACCCCGCGCGATCGCGGCGGTTTCACGCTCCAGCTCTGGCTCGAAGATGCGGAGGGCAACGTCGGCGCGCCGACCAGTGTCCCGCTCGTCTATGACTGCGTGCGCGACGACGCCGATGTTGGGGCGGCACTCAGCTCGTCGATCGGCCCTGAAGGAGCCGGTAGCCGGATCGTCAGGCAGGGGGGAGGGGGCCTGCTGCAGGGCAGGCTGCTCGATGCGACGGGCGCCCCGGTGGCCGAAGCGCCGATCTGCGTGTTCAGCCAGGTCGTCACCGGCTCGGTGAGGAAGTTCCTGGGGATCGCGATCACCGGTGTTGACGGGAGTTGGGAATTCGCGGTCAAGCCCGGCGCCACCAGGAACCTGGTGGTCAGCTACCGCTCCCAGGATCGCGAAATCGACAACAAGGTCAAGATGGTGACCCGCGTCCGTCCGACCTTCGAGGTCGAAAACACGGTCGTCGACGCCAGGAACGTTGCTCGGTTCCGCGGCACGGTTCCGGGCCCCGACAACCAACACGTCCAGGTCGTCCTCCAGGCGAGGAAGGGGAAGGGCTGGATCGTCTTCAGGCGACTCAGCACCGGCAAGGAAGGGAACTACAAGGGCTCCTACCGGTTCAACAAGACCCTGGCCCCGACCGAATATGTGATGCGGGCCGAGGTGCGAAAACAGCCTGGGTATCCGTACGCCAGCGGGACCTCGGAAGAACAGACGCTGATCGTCTATCCGCATCGGGAACACTCGTCCGCAAATCGTCATGCGGGTAAGCACGACACCGGACGACACCATAGAAAGGGCCATCGACATCGCCATCACAAGAGGCGCGATCGGTGTGGTGCGAGCTCCGAACACGGGAGCCCGCGCCACTGCAAGGCGGAGTCGGGCGGAAGGAAAAAGGGCGCCAAGCACTAGGGGACGAGCAGGAGATCCGCGGACGGAAGAGGCGCGATGAAGACGGCGGGACGAGGATGAGTCGGTCGGTGGGCACCTTGGCGATGGTGGGGGGTCGAGGTGTCCGCCGAGTAGGTGATCAGGGACCAGGTGCCCTCCCGGTCTCTCCGAGCGGCGGAGCGCCGCCGACGATCGGGTCAGGGGTCGGATGATGGAGGCGAGCCCCAAGCCGTCCACCCGGAAGGTCGAGCGCGGGTTGAGCGCCGAGGCGTCCGCGTTCTACTCCCAGGTCTACGGTCCGGCCAGGAAGGGATGCCTGAGCGAACTGCGCAAGGCAGGCTGCTCCGAGGAGGAGGCGGAGGAGATCTTCGCGGCGACCTTCGAGCACGTGATGCGGACGGTGGACCCGATCGCCAGATCCTTTGCGGTCCCGCAGATGGTGAACTTCGTCAAGCGGGCCGCCTGGCGGACGATGATCGACGAGCGGCGCCGGCTCGGCGGGCGGATAGAGGTCGAGATCGGCACCGTGCAGTCGATCAGCGACGCCGGTGCCGAGGGTCCTGACGAGGCTGCCGAGGAACGGGAGGCCGTGGCGATGGGCCGGGAGGCGCTTCAGATGCTCCCCGAGCGCGATCGGCTGATCTTCCGCCAGCGCCACGAGATGGACTTGAGCCCCGAGGAGATCCTCGAACGCACCCCCGGCCTCAGCCTGAGGACCTATCGCAAGATCATCCAACGCGCCAATAGCCGGGTGCTGGGCGCATTCGCGCGGATCGAGGGCGGTGAGCGTTGCGAGGAGATGGAGTCGGATCTGCTCCGACGCTACGTTGCTGAGGCGTGCGACGAGGACGAGCAGGTTGCGGTCGAGGTGCACCTCGCCCACTGCCGCCGGTGTCAGGTGGCGCACGCGAGGATGCGAGGGCGTCTGCTCGACGTCGCAAGCAGTCTCGCGGCAGCCGCCACCACGGCGTCGGTCGGCGCCCGGGCCCACGCGAACCGGATCGTCGAAGGGGCGGCCCGGGTCCTCGACGCGGGCCAGGGGATCGTCGCGGGGACGCGGTCCCTCCGGGATCGCGCGAGGGAGCAGGCGCTCCGGGTTGCGACGTCCGTCCCGGGATCAGGCGGAGATGCCGCCGCCGGGCAGATGATCGGGGTCTCGGCGGTGAAGGTCGCTGCCGGCTGTGTCGCCGGTGCCGCGGCGACGACCGCGGCGTGCGTCGCGCTGGGGGTCAGTCCGCTGGCGGTCGTCGGGGTCGCCCACGAAACGCCGGCGCCAAGGCCGGTCGAGCGGAACGCTCACCGGCGTCCGACCCGCCGCGTCGTGGCCCCTCCCGCCGCGGCCGAGCATGAATCCGTCGAACCTCCGGTCGCATCCACCACCCGGATCCCTCCGGTCGCACAGCTCAAGCGAGCGAAGGCCTCCTCGGAACCCTCCCACCAAAAGAAGACCACCAAGCCGGAAACGGTCCATCGGGCGACCGCGGCCGGAGGTGAACTGGTGGAAGGGCTCGAAGGCGCCGGTAGGGCGCCAACCGGTGCTGAAAGTGAACCGCCGCCCGAATCCAGCGAAGCAGAAGCCACCGCCTCATCGAGCTCGGCGACCGGTGGCAGCTCGGCCACCACGGGAGGAACCTCCTCCACGGGTAGCAGCAGCTCAGGAGGTAGTCACGATCCGGTCGACGGCGGGGCCGAACTGGGTCTCTAGGGCAGGAGCACGCAGGGCTCCTTCGACGCTAGCCCTTGAAGAACGGGCGGATGAGGTCCGCGACGAAGCGCCGGAGCGACGGTACGGTCGGACCGCTCGCGCCTTGCAGCACGTTCATCGAGAGGATCGTCCCGCGACGGTCCCACCAGAATCCGCGGGTCTTCTCAAGGCCGCCAGTCTCCGCGGTGAATGCGAGTGCATGGGGGACGCCTTCCTTCGGGAGGGACAGTGGCGAACCGTCGAGCGGGGCGCCGAGAAACTCGGAGCGGGCCCGTTCGGTCAGGCCCTTGATCTTGGAGGGGAAGTTGCCCCGCCAGGTTTCGGCCTGCCCTCCCTGGTCCGGCACCCAGGATTCGATCCGCAGGGCGGTCAATTCCCGGCGCAGGAGCTTCGAATGTTCCTGTTGGCGGCCGGACGGTAAGTGTCCGTCCCACGCCGTCAACTTGCATCGGACACGGACCACGCCAGCGGTGTTCCCGGGCGACTGCACTACGACACTCGTCTTCCGTGCTTGTTTGAAGCCAAACGCGTGGGCGGCAGCGAATTCGGTCACCACTCCGCACGGGTCGGTCGGGGGATTGGCCGACGCGACCGTGCTGAACGCCAGGCAGGCGGCGGCTATGGCTGAAACAGCAGCACCACGAGTCAGGGTCTTTGGTGAGCTCATCGTCGCCTCTTTCGATCGGGCCGGTTCAGGCTAACGCCTCGTCGCTAATCGGGTTCCCTCTGTGCATCTTTTCTACACGGCCCGAGTGGAGTTGGCCCTTCCGCGTCTTCAGGATCCTGCCCGGCGATGCTTCCGGCGGTGGGGTCCTCGCCTGGTCCCTGCCGGTGATGTTCATTGCCGATCTCCTCCGAAAGCCCCCGACGCAGCCAACTGGGCGACGCCGGGCCGGTGCGCTCGACGGCGATCGGTTGGCTACCTAGAGGAATCTGGGTACGTGTATGGGGCCCCGGCGATGGAACCGCCGCTGCCGGAACTCACCCTGGCCGCGACCCTCGCGGGGGAAGATCCGCGACGGATGATCATCCTCGAGATGCTCGCGGAGGAGGCGGCAAGCATTCCCGAGCTGATACGTCGCTGGCCGCGAGAGGCGCCGACGATGCCCAAAATCCATTACCAGGTCGGGCACCTGGTCGAGGCTAGGTGCATCGCCGCGTCCACGGGAGCCGGATCGCGGGGGACCCGGGAGCCGATCTATTCCGTGACCTCGATGGGTAAAGCCCTCCTCGCCTCGTTCGATGCCTCTTGAATGAGGACGCACAGGCGGCCGGCGATGTCATGGGGCCGGGGCGGGCCCTCAGGCAGGCGAGGTCGGCGACGTGGGGCTCTACCCTGAGCGAATGCCCAAGTTCCGCTCGCTCGAGGAATTCTTTCTGGACGGCGAGCCGACGATCGAGGGGCAGATCCACGACGGCTGGGCACAGACGCCGCTGATCGGGCGTGAGATCGAGGCGGCGGTGCTGATCGCCCGTCCGCGCATGATCCCCGGACGGGCCGCGCGCCTCGACGCGGCCGAGACCATGGCGCTTCTCAACAAGTTCTTCTCTTGGGTCGCATCCGAGCCGCTCGAGCAAAGCCACGGCATCGTTGGGGAATGCGGGGGCGGGCGCCTCAGCGCGTTTTTCTCGGTCGAGTTCGGCAGCGTCGATGCCTTCGGCGAAGCGTTGCAGGTCGCCAGAGACCTAGTGCAGCAGGACCTCGAGTTCGCGCCTCGCATCGGCCTTGCCTGCGGCGAGGTGATCGTCGGATACCTCGGCACGCCACTCAACTACAGCTGCGCCGCCGTCGGCCGCCCGGTCGACGTGGCCGGCGTCTGCGCCGAATGCGAACCGCCGCCCGGACGGCCCGTTGCGGACGCGACGGTGATCACCTTCCCCGAGGCCGACTGGGCAGGCCGCGAGTTCAAGGTCGCCTTCGCGCCACGGCGCTGGCGCGAACCGGATGGCTCCCGCGGCGAGTGGAACTTCCCCTGGCGCCTCGAGGTTGCGCGCGAGATCGAGATCCCCGAATCGCCGCCCCTGCTTGTCCGACAGGCGGTCGCCCCCCTGGCCGCACCAGATCCTTGTTGCGCCACACCTGAGGAGCAGGTCCGCGGGGCCGTGCAGCATCTTCGCGATCAGGCCACGTAGACCACAGGAGTCAACCGAACGATCGCGGACGGCCTCGGGCCCGGTCGCTGCGGTTGTAGCGGATTTCGGATGCCGAACCCGACCCGGGAGGATCACGGAGCGTTCCATCGGGAGATCATCTGCGCGTGCGCCGCCCGCTCGGGTACTCCCATCACGGGATCTATGTGGGGGACGATCGCGTGATCCAGTTCGGCGGCGGGACCCGCGACAAGCCAGGGGCGACGATCGGAGCGGACTCCCTCACCGAGTTCCGAAACGGCGGCGAGGCCCGCGTCGTTGTCCACGACGGCCATCCGACCGCCATGGGCCAATTGGCCATACCCGACACGCCCGATCGCGGATCGACGAACGTGTCGGGTCGAACGTGTGAAGTGGCTCCTCGCCAATCGCCCCCCGGCGCGGCCGCTACAACCTGATCGGCAACAACTGCGAGCACATGGCGAACTTCTGCGTGAATGAATACACGGAAAGCCCGCAGGCGCGCCGCTTCATCCTGGTTAAGGGCTATTTCTGGGGTCTGGCGGGCTTCCACATCCGGCTATCCTGGAGGGACGTGGGGAAGAGGTGGCTGGCGGACGAGTCGCGAGGAGGCCGGGAGGGATAACCCGCCTCGCGATTGCCGCGAAGGCGCCGTACCCGGGGTGCCACCGGAGGCGGATGGCCTGCCATCATCGCCTCGCCGGGTAGCATCGCTGGCCGTGGAGTCATCCGGGCTCGGGTGCGCCGTCGGTTGGACCGGTCCATACGCCTGGACCCGCGATGCCCTGGAGGCCGCCGGTTTCCAAGGGTGGGTCACATTCGAGGAGCTCGCCGAGGACGCCAACGAGCCTTCGTCGGGCGGAGGCGTTTACGTCGTGATCCGAGCCGCCGGGACCACGCCGGATTCCTGCCGTCGAATCCCGCGGGGCCCTTCAAGGATCGTGACCCATCCGTCTCGGAGCAGGCGTTGACCGCCAACTGGGTCGATGGCGCCGAGGTCGTCTACATCGGGATGGCCGATGATCTGCGCCGCCGCCTGCGCCAATACCGGCGGTTCGGGGAAGGCGAGCCTGTCGGCCACTGGGGCGGCCGACTGATCTGGCAGCTCGAGGACTCCGCGATGCTTGTGGTTGCCTGGGCCGAGACCCCTGGGCGCGTTCCGCGAGAGGTCGAGGCCGAGTTGCTCGCCGCCTTCCGGGAGGCCTGGGGGCGGCCGCCCTTCGCGAACGATCCCCACAGATCGGGCCGCTGAGGTCGGAGATGTCCGGATTCGCGTCCCCACGCCGCAACGGCTCTTGGGGCATCGGCGATGGAGGGGGATCGGGTCCCGTCACCTCCAGGACGTTGATCGAGGCGGCCCGCTTCCAAAAGCGCGAGGACCGTCTGACCGAGATCCTGGCGGTCGTCCTCTCGACCTTCGAACCGGCGGCAATCGAGCTGCTCCGCCGCGCCGGTCTTGAGGCGACCACGGTCGAGGTGACCGCGCAGGTCGCCACCCGCAGCGGCAAACGCGTCGACATGCAGATCGTCGGTCTCGGCCCCGAGGGCCAGCCTAGGAAAACAGCCTTGATCTGAATCTTCATCGCCCTGCCAGGCGTTGTGTAGAAGATTCTGCGGCGAGCGAATTGCCAACTTCGGCCGGCACGACCCTTCTCGCCCTGGCCGTGGCGCCACTCAAGGCATCCATGCTCGTACCGATAACACCGCCAGTGAAGACGAACCCGACAGTGGATGTGGGTACCGCTCCGAATAGATTGCGCTGCGTGGGGCACCGGGCGATGGTGTCGGGGACGGCGATCCTGGCCGTCTTTTCGATGTGGGTCGCTGTGGGGACCGCGAGCGCCCGCCCGATCACTTCCGTCATCGGCGGCGAACCCGCGTCGATATCCACCTTTCCCTTCATGGCCCGCATCACCGCCCGAGAAGGTCTCGTCGTATACGGCTGCTCGGGAACTGTGGTCTCGCCGAACATGATCCTGACGGCGGCGCATTGCCTGCTGAACGAATCGAGGACCGCGTTCCTCGCTCCCTCGACCTTCGAAATGCTTACCGGGACCTCGAACCTCGCCGTCCCGGGAGTGGTTTCTCGCGCCGAACGTCTGGTCATCGACCCGAACTACAGGAGTTCGGGCCCGTTGGCGGCGTGGCACGACGCCGGATTGATCCAGCTGTCGGCCCCGATCGCGGCGCCGGCGGTGAAGCTGGCGACCTCACCGATCTGGGGGCCGGGTACGCTCGGGTACGAGGTGGGCTGGGGTGTCACCGAACCAGAAGGCGAGGCGCCGACCGAAATGCAGGTCGGCGAAACGGTGGTCCAGAGCCAGGCCTATTGCGAAACGGAAGTCGGCGCCCAGTTTCACCCGCTGGCCGAGCTCTGCAGCATCGACTACCCGAGCTACCGCTCGGCGACCTGCCACGGCGACAGCGGCGGCCCGATGCTGATGGTGAGCAATCACGAACTCGTCGAGATCGGGATCACGAGCTTCGGGATCCGAGAAGGCTGCCCGACCGATTCACCCCGGGTCGACACGCGGGCCGACGTCGAGGCAGCCTGGGTGGCGAACGAAATCGCCGCCCACCCGCCGAAGTTCGTGACCAGTCCTCCGTCGACCGCCGCCCCGACCGCCCCGAAGGCCGCCGCGCCGGTGACCCCGACGACGCCGGCGCTCCCCGTCCTGACCGGCTCGGCGGCGAAGCACGACCTCTTCGCTGCGCTCAGCACCGATCGACATCTCGCCTCGAGCTTCCGTTTCCATCACGCCTACCGCGCGGGATGTCGGGCGCTGCGGTCGGACTTCGCCCAGTGCAACGTTCAATGGCTGGCGGGCATCTTTCGCTATTGGGGGATCGTGCAGATCTCCGAGCAGTGGGAAGGGACGACCCCGGTCTGGACCTACCACTATTGGATCCATCAGACCAACGAACTCTGCCGGTCTCGCTCCAGTCGCCCGGCGTCCTGCGGGCACCAGCTCCTCCACGCTTAGGACCATCAGGTCAGGTTGCCTTGCCCGACGCCTCCCCGAGATCGTTCTCGTGTTCCCCCACGACCGGCAACGACTCGAAGGCCGCGATCGCGGTCACCCCCGGGATACCGTCCTTACCGCCGAGGCGCCTACGACCACATCGCCGTCGCGCCGAGCAGCGTGTTCGTGATCGACGCCAAGCGCTGCAGGGGCAAGATCGAGGTCCGCAAGCCGTTCTTCGGAGACGCGGTCCTCATCAACGGAGGGCGCAAGAAGTCGAACTCGTCGAGAGGCTTCGCCGCCAGATCGACGCGGTCAAGGCCGCGCTTGCGATCGTCGAACAGGATGCCCTTGTCCACGGCTGCTTCTGCTTCTTGAACCCCGCCGGGGCGGGCGGTAGCGGGATCCCACTACTTCGCACGCTGAGCATCGACGGCTTCCCGCTCTATTACCCGCGCCGACTCTCGAGGAGGCTGATTCGGCCGGTGTCCCATCGACGCCGATCAGGCGTCCGTCCTGGCGAAGGCGCTCGTCGAGCTCTTTCCGGCGGCCTGACGACGACAGAGACTTTCAAGAGGCCCGTCGATACCCGGCGGCTCCCTGGCCCAATCGGGAACTTCGCCGGTTCTCATTTGGGCTGCGGGCGCTTAGAGTCCCGAGGACCATGGTGTGGCGGGGGCTCTCTTCGTTTTCGGCAGTCGAAGCGACGGTTCGCTCCGGGGGGTCATCGAGATCGGATGACGCTCTGGTTGTGCCTCCGAGCCCGCAGGTCGTCCGGTGACGCGCGGACCCCGGCGATCAGATCGGACCTGGCAACCGCTGAAGTCGGAGGCCCACAGGCGGGTGGCACTGACGGTCGAGGCGCTGGTCATCGACGAGCCGGCGCTGAGGGAGTTCGCCGCCGAGCGATACAGGGCTTCGTGGGAGAGGCCGCTCCCAGCTGGGGACCTGGGCTCGATCGTCCGTGAGGCTCTCGTGGTCAGCAACGCGAACCCGATGCCCGCCGATTACGGACTGGAACTGGTCGACTGCGGTTCGGCCGAACTCTCATCAGACGATGGAGGCGGGCCGAACGGTGTGCCGCGAGTGATTTTCACCTTGGAACTGGCCGTCCTCGACGAACTGGCCGTCCGGGCCTTCGCTGCCCAGCATCCCGAGTCCCGAGTCACAGCCGACACGCCGATCGAGACGGTGATCCTCGAGGCGCTGGTCCTGATCAGCGACAACCCCCGGCCGGTCGACTACGGCATAGAGATCCTCCGGGCCGAGGTAGGTGATCTGGCAGGTCGCTGACGCCCAAAGCACGAACCGTCACGCGGAAGGGAGGCCTCAGCGGGCGAGGTTCGACGAGGGCGTGAGGCGACCCCTCAGGCGACCCAGGTTTGTCCTCGGTGAGGTGGATCATCGGGGAAGGTCACCTGCGCGAATTCCCTCGGGCGAGATAGTTTGGCCCGGAGCTTCGCGATCGTCCCGTCCGCGCCCCCGTCCGCCGGATAGAGCATCCCGCCGATGTTGGTGGTGACCTCCCAGAGCCAGGCCTCTCGCGGCGGTCCCGTCCTCAGGGCGACGACGTCGATCTCCCCCTGTTGGTCGCGTAGGAAGGTGTTGTAGACGACCACCTCGCACTCGCGGATGTAGCGCATGTAGGCGCCGACGATCCTCTCCCCGATCTCCATGCAGGTGCCTTGACGCGATTAGGCCCGCGGACGAGACGGAGTACAGGCCCTAAGGGTCTCCGACGGACCGGAGCACCTCGGCGCCGACGATCGCGACGATGTCGTCTTCCGAGCAGCCGCGCGCACGATGGCGCCGGAACTCCGACCGCAGGACCGAGGCGGCCGGGGTGTCGCGGGTCGGCGTCGGCTGCGTCTCCTCCCAGGACCTGACGATGTCCCGGGTGGCCTCCTCGATCATGTCCCACTCTCCTGGCGCGTCGGTCATGACCCGACCATATCCGCACGCGCGGCGGACGACATGGTGCTCGGATCCGGCCGCGCCCAGCTTGACGCCGCGGCTCTCGCCGTCCGGGCGCAGTCGGGATGGACAAGGCTTGCCTTCCCAGTCGCATCGACAGGTTTTTGGTCGGCGCGGGCCGGGCCGCCGATTCGGGGACCTGCCGGTGCCCGGCGCGCCGGTCGGCGTGAGCCCGGGATGGTCCGTCGTGCATGGCGATCCTCGGGAGGTCGCAGACGGCTTCTTCCGCGCCGCCGTCCCGTAGGCCTATTCCGGGGGCCGGCTGTCGGGGCGTCGTCGACCGACTTTGCGAAGAGGGGTGGCGCGCCGCGGCGCTGGGACGTGTGTGGGGCATGAGGGCCGCGCGACGTGCGCGGACCGAGATCCGCGACGACCACCGAGAGGAGAGGAGCGAGAGATGGCAAGGGACGCCTACTTCTCTTTTGGCGAGGAGGAACTCGACGCGCCCATCGCCGTCGCCGGGCCGGATCCCGCCCAGGATTCCCCCGGCGGTCACGGTCTCAAAGGCCTCCTACCTGGCGATCGCCCCGACGGCGCGGGGCGATCGCATCGTCCGACCGGGCGCCGGCGTGCCTCCATGAATACGGCGCGCTCGGTGGCCTTGGTCGCACTCCTCGTGGCCTTGGTCCTGCTCGGCCGGGCCCTAGCCGGGGTGCTTCAGGGCGGCGCAGACGCCCCTCATTCCGGGGCCGGTCCCGGTGGCGTCGCCGGGCGCACGGCGGCGCGCGTCCTCGCCCCTGATCACCCCGGGATCGTCGCCGGGGCCGAAGACCGGCCTGGGCGAAAGGAGGCCGAGCAGGGGCGCGACCGGCGCAGGCGCTCCCAGACCCGTCGTCGTGCCCGGCGACGCCGCGAGCGCCGGTCGGTCCAGCGGCGCAACGTCTCCGCGCGGAGGGTGCGAGCGGCGTCCGAAAAGCCGACCTCCGAACCGACCGGAGAAGACGTAACGCCGGCCGCCGAGCCGACCGAAGCCTCCGCCGCGGAACAAGCGCCTCCGTCATATACGCCGCCGCCCGAAGTCGCGCCCGAAGCCCCGAGCGAACCTGCCCCTGAACCCGCCTTCGAACCCGCACCATCCGGCCCGCCCCATATCCGCGACGGGGCGCACACCCAGGAGTTCGGCCTCTAGGTGAACAGGGTGGAGGCCGCCGTCGACAAGACCGCCAGGAGACCGCGCCGACGTATCGGCGCCTCGGCACGGCTCGGGCGAGCGAAGGCGCGGGCGCCCCGCTACGCCTTCCTGGCTCTGGTCCTCATTCTCTGCCTCGCCGGCCTGCGCTCGATCTTCGTCCCGCCGTCCGACGCGCCCGTGGGGGCACGGACGGGGCCGCCGACCGACTACGCCGAGCAGAACTTCGCCCTCGCCTTCGCCCGCGCCTACCTGAGCTATGACGCCGCCCGTCCCGAAGAGCGCGAAGCGGCGCTCAGGCCGTTCGTCGGGGAGGGCATCGAAGCGGGGGCCGGCTTCACCCCTCCCGACCATGGCTCCCAGGACGTCAGCTGGGCCGACGTCGCCCAGGTGCAGCGTCCGCTCGCCGGCGGGACCGCGATCACCGTCGCCGCGCAGCTGAGCGACGCCGAGGAACCGGTCTACCTCTCGGTCCCGGTCGAGCGCGGCGGGGGTGGGGCGATATTCCTCGCCGGCTACCCGTCCTTCGTCGGGGCGCCCCTCCAGTCCGCCGCACAGATCGCCGGGCGCGCCGGGCAGCCGGTCTCCGACGAAGCCGTCACCGCGCTCGTCAAGCGGGCGCTCGGCAACTACCTGGCGGGCGACGCTGAAGACCTCTCCGCCGACCTCGCCGGTGCGGCCACCGTGACCCTGCCGGGCGCCGGGCTCGAACTGGGCGGGGTCGAAGAACTGGACTGGGTCGACGGCGAAGGGGGCGGCGCCGTGCTGGCGACGGTGAGCGCCACCGACCTCCGGGGCGGCACCTACACGCTGCGCTACGAGGTCGGCGTGCGGCGGGCCGCCTCCCCGGAACCCGGTCTCGGCCCGGGCTGGCGCGTCACCTACGTCCAGGCGATCTCCCAGCAGAGCTGACCGCGATGAGCCGGCCGGCGACACCCACGAAACGAAAGAACCTCGAGGAGGCGAATTGCACCATGCGCAGACTGACGGCACTCGGGGCCATATTCCTCGTCGGCTTCCTGGTGGTCGCGGCCGCGGCCCCAGGTTCCGACCTCGGCCCCTCCATACCGACGATCACCGGCATCTCGCAGGCCGAAGCCGCGATCGGGCGCGGCGAAAGCGCGGGCTCCGAAGGCGGCGCCGCGCCCGGCGTCCTCAAAAGGCTCGGCTCGATCCTGCAGAGCGAAGTGGCAGGCGCCTTCTACATCGTCGTGGCGATCGGCCTGGGGGTGACCGTCCTTCAGCGCAACGCCGGGGCGGCGGTGGCCCTGATAGTGGCCGCCTTCGTGATCGGGGCGTTCCTCCTGGTCCCCAACCAGGTGGAATCGACCTTCCGCACCCTCTACAACGTCGTGCTGTGAGGGCGGCCGGTCCTCATCCCGGCGCGGTGGCGTGATGGACCGGTCGCGAGGCATCCAGCTACGCGGCTACCGCCGCGTCTTCCGGATCGAGCGCCGGCTCTACAAGTTCGATCGCTGGCGGATCCCCTACCCGCACGGAGTGCCGCTCCGCGGCATCGGCTATTTCCTGGCGCTCGAGTTCGCGCTCGTCGTCGTGTCGCGGCTCCCCGCCCTGGGGGCACTCGTCGCCGTCTGGGGGCCGCTGATCTCCTTCTTCGGACTGCCGCTGGCCGGGGCCTTCGTCCTGATGCAGGGACGGGTCGACGGTCGCCCGCCCCACCAGGCCCTCGCCTCGCTGATCGGCTGGCGCCTGGCCCCTCGCGACCTCGCCGGCCTCGAGCCCTGTCCGCCCCGGGGTGCGGCGATAGTCCCGGTGGCGGAGATCACGATCGCCTTCGACGCCCGCGAGTCCTTCCCGGTGCCCGGCCGCGTGCGGGGCCCCGCCCAGCTGACCTTCCGATATCCCGGCGAGGTGCGGGCCGAGGGGGTGCCTCCGTGGGTCAGGGAGCCCGGCCGGCGCCTGGCGCGGGCGCGGCGCTACCGGGTCCGGCGGCGCCCCGGCGCGGCGATGCTGCGGGGCAAGGTGATCTCGGTGCCTCGGGGCGGCGAGGTGGTGATCGAGTGAGCCCGTCCCGCCTCGGCGCGCCGCGTCCACGGCCCGCGTTCATCTACGGGAACATCGTCTTCGGCTCGGACCTGGGCGACGCCTGGGGCCTCTACCGCCTCGCCCCGCAGAGCTATGCCGGGCTCTCGGTGGGCCGGAAGCTCGAGGTGATGGCGCAGCTGGAGGCGCTCGTCCACGGCCTCGGGGCCGACTTCCAGGTGCTGCGGGTCGCCCGTCGCTTCTCGACCGGCGCCTACCTGGCCTCGGCCTGGCAGACCTTCGACCGGCGACACGGTGGGGTGGAGGAGATCGGCCGCCGCCGCGAGGCCTTCGAGGCCCATCTGCGCTCCCACGCGCGGGTGCTCGCCGACCGCGAGACGGTCCGACCCGACATCTACCTGGCGGTCCGCCTGCAGGAAGCCGGCGGCGGGCTCGCGGGGCTGTTCGGCGACGGTGGTGTCGGGTCGATGTGGAGGCGCTTCGCGGGCATGGTCGGGATCGAGGACCCGCGTGGCCTCCGGCACTCGAGGCTGGTCGAGCTCGAACGCCTCGAGCGGCGTACGCACGAGCGCGTCCTCGGCTGCGTGGAGGGCGAGCGTGCGCTCGCCTCCGAGGCGGTATGGCTGGTCCGCCACGCCTACGTGCGCGGCCTTGGCGAGCCGGTCCTGGACTCGAACTTCCGCCCTCAGGCGCTGGCGATCGTCGCCGACGGGGGGGAGGAGGTGGGCTTCGAGCCGGCCGAATGGGACCTCCTGCGCCTGCACTCCGACTACCGGGTGCGGATCGCGGCCCGTCACCTCGAGATCGAGTCAGAGCAGGGGGTCTCGCTGCAGGCGATGCTCGTCTGCGGCTCGATGCCCGAGGTCCGCGACTTCCCCGGGGCCGAGGCCGAGCTGATGTTTGCCCCGCTCGATCTCGAGTTCCCGGTCGACGCCTGCCTGCATTGCGAGATCCTGGCCAACCGCGACGCGCAGAAGCTCGCCCGCCGGCGCATGGTCGATGCCGACCAGATGTGGCGCGAGGAGACCGCGGGGGAGCACGGTCCCTCGCCCGATGCCGAGGAGCGCCCGGCCGAGGCGCGGGAGCTGCAGCGTCGCCTCGGCGGAAACGACCATCCGCCGCTCCTGCGGAGCACCCTCTCCTACGTCGTCTCCGCCGCGGGCGACGAGGAGGAGCTCGAGGAGCGGATCGAGCAGCTGCGCGCCGAGCTCGGTCCCCGGATCCAGCTGCACCGCCCGCTCGGCGCCCAGCACCAGGTCTTCCTCTCCACCCTGCCCGCCCAGCGCTTCGGGCTATCGGCCTACCGCGAGCACCTGCTGCCCGAGGAGGTCGCGGCGATGGTGCCGACCGCGGTCAGCCATGCCGGCTCGGAGATGGGCCCCTACATCGGCTACACCCTGACGGCCTCGCGCCAGCCGATCCGCCTCGACCTGGCGGAGGCCTCCCAACAGAACCGGCCGCCGCCGATCCTCTTCACCGGCTCCCAGGGGTCGGGCAAGACGGTGGCGATGGAGCTCCTGGCCTACCAGGCCTTCCTGCAGGGCTCGGGGCCAATCGTCGCCATCGACCCCAAGGGGACGCCCGAGCACCCCGACCACAAGCTCCATCTGATCCCCGAGATGGCGGCCGAGATGGAGCAGATCGTGCTCTCGCCCGACGAGCGCTACCGCGGCCTGATCGACCCTCTGCGGATCGCCCCGCCCGAGCGTCGGGCCGAGGCTGCCATCGGCTTCGCGATGGAGGTGCTGCCGGCACCGGTCCCGCCCCCTTGGCAGACCGAGATCAGTGCCGCGGTCGAGGCGGTCTGCGCCGAGGAGGGGCGCGGACAGGTCCTCGGCGAGGTGGTCGATCTCCTCGAGGCGGGAGGCGAGACGGCGCGCGAAGCCGGGCGGGCCCTCTCGGTCCACGCCGGTGCCGGGCTCGCCAAGCTCGCCTACGGGCTGCCCGGCCGCGAGGTCGCCGAGGTCGGGACCAGCCGCGTCATCTCCCTGCAGATCCGCAACCTGATCCTGCCGCGGCCGGGCACGCCGCGCTCCGACATGACCGCCGAGGAGCGGATCGGCTCGGCGCTCCTTCGGCTGGTGGCGATGTACGCGCTGAACCTCTGCGGCCGCGACCCCGACCGCCACTCGGTGATCGCGCTCGACGAGGCCTATGTCCTGTTCGATTCGGCGGTCGGGCTGTCGTTGCTCGACCACGCGGCGCGCAGGAGCCGCTCGCAGAACCTGAGCCTCCTGCTCTCCACCCAGCAGGTGGTCGACGCCGAGGAGGTCGCGGATCTGATCGGCGCCTTCTTCTCGGGCGGGGTCGAGACCGAGGAGGAAGCGAAGCGCTCGGCCCGGCTGCAGCGCCTCGACGAGGACGACCCGGCCCTCATCCGCCGCTTCCTGGCCCTCGGGGAAGGGCGCTTCTACTACCGCGACATCGACGGCCAGTCGGTGCCCCTGCAGATCGACCCTTGCGAGCCGCGGCTCTTCTCGCTCTTCGGGACGCCCCCGCCGCGCAGCGCCGCGTCCCAGCCCGGCGAGGAGGCGGAGGTCGCCGATGTGGCAGCATGAGCGAACCGGCGTCGCCCGGCGCCTCGCGATCGTCGCGGCTCTGACCGCCCTGCTTCTGGCGACGGCCGCGCCGCCGCTCGCCGACGCCGACCCCGCGGTGACCCTCGTGCGGGTCTACCGCGGAGGCACCGGGATGGTGTTCGAAGTCTGCCGGGGGCATTTCGACCCTCCCGTCACCGACGCCGAAAACCCCGCCTACTGCGAAGGGAAGATCGGACGTTGGAGCGAGGCCCGCTGGCAGGCCTACAACGCCGCGCACGGCCCCGGCGCCGGGGTGGGCGGCGAAGCCGACGAAGGGGGGCGAGGCGGCGAAGTCGCGTCCGGCGGCCAGGAAGGGCGGGGCAAGGGCCCGGCCGAACCGGCGGTCGCGACGGGCGCCGAAGGGGCCGCGGAAGCTGCACCGACGCCGGTCGTCCCCTACGGCGGCTCGCTCGACCCGACCGCGGTGCTCGGGATCACCAACCCGCTCTGCGGTGAAGCGGGGAAGCTCTCGGCCCAGCAGGTGCGCAACTGCCGCTCCTCGCACTCGCCCGAGGCCGAATATCCGGTGGGCAACTACGGCTGGGACATCCACATCGAAGCGGGCGGCTTCATCAGCTCGCTCTTCGTCCCGGCGGTCTCCTTCGTCCTGCAGATCCTCTCGGTCGTCTGGCTGGGAATGCTGATGATGCTGAAGGGCTGCCTGATCGTACTCGGGTTCGCCTTCTCGCTCAGCCCCTTCACCGACAACCGGATGTTGGGGCAGATCTCGACCGGGCTGACGAGGTTCTACGACCAGCTGACCTCGCCCTGGCTGATGACGCTCTTCGTCGTCCTCGGCGGCTGGGGCCTCTACAACGGGATCGTCCGCCGGCGCTCCGCGGAGACGCTGGCGGGGATGGCGATGGCGCTGGCGATGATGCTCGGGGCTCTCTGGATCATCCACTCCCCGCGCGACACCGTCGGGCGCCTCGCGGGGGCGATCGACAGCGCCTCGCTGGTCGCCGTCTCGGCCCCGTCCTCGGGCAACGCCGGCGCCCCGATCCGCTCCTACAACGACGCGATGGGGGCGGTCTGGAACCAGATGACCGCCGTCCCGTTCTGCGCGATGGACTTCAGCTCGGTCGGCTGGTGCATGAACGCCGAACCCTCGAAGGCGGCGCGCGAAGCCGCGCGCAGCGGCCTCGGCGAAGGGGACGCGTTCACCCAGCAGCTGCTCGCCGGGTTGGGGACGGCGGCCCCCGCGGCGGCGACCTCGGCCCTCGCCCACGACCTCTCGGGCCTCTTCGGCCCGGCGCCGACGATCCGCGACCTCTACCTGCGCTTCAGCCCGCTGAGCGGACCGCGAGACAAGCTCTGGGACTACTACAACGGCGAACCCGACGAACACATCGGGCTGCCGCTCGAAATCGGCCCCCAGCTCGACATCGGAGGCGGCTCCGAAGGCCACGCGCCCGACAAGGTCTCGATGCAGGGCCGGGGGGGCGTCCTGACCCGGATGGTGATGGTGGTGGTCTTCGCCGTCGGCCTGCTCGGCGGACTCCTCCTGTTGCTCTGGCTGGCGATGAAGCTGGTGACGGCCACGGCGGCGGCCTTCGTCCTCGTCCTCGCCGCGCCGCTGGCGATGTTCTTCCCCGTCTTCGGGCAGACCGGTCGGGCGATCTTCACCCGCTGGGCGACGTCTCTCCTCGGATCCGTGGTGGCGAAGCTGATCTACAGCTCCTTGCTCGGCATCGTCCTGCTCGGGTCGACCATCCTCGGCTCGGCGATCGGCGGCTCCTCGGCGCCACTCGGCCTGGTCGCGGTGATGGCCTTCTGGTGGGCGGTCTTCCTCTCCCGGGACAAGTACCTGGCCGTCTTCCAGATCGACCCGATAGGGGATCGGGGGACCGGTCTCTACCGGACCCTCGCAGGCGGATACCTCGGTTACAGGGTGGCCAAGGCGGCGAGCGGCGCGGTCGGCAACATCCGTTCCGAGCATCGCGCGAGATCCGTGCAGCGCAGCGAGCGCGAGACGAGGAGGCGGCAGGAAGGGGCCGAGCGGGGCCTCGATCGCCAGGCGCACGAACGGCTCGACGTGGCGACGGCCAACGCCGGCGAGCGCCTGGACGCGCGCGAGCGCAGCGAGCGCGAGGCACGCTCGCTGCGCGAGGACCACGAGGTGCGGGCGCTACGTGATGACCCAGGATCGCTCTCCGAGGAGGCCCACCGCAGCGCGAGCGCCAAGCAGGTGCGGCTGAGCGAGCTGCAGCGCCGACTCGAGGAGACCGCCCCCCAGGCGCGCGCGGACCGCCGCCTCGTCGACCACGTCCGCGCCAACGAGGCAGCCGGGCTGCCCGCCCACGGCAAGGCGGAGCTCCAGGGCGCGCGCGAGGCGATCCAACGCGAGGCGCACCTGCCACTCGATGCACCCGAGCATCGGTGGCGGGCCCAGGCCGCGGGCCGGGATCCGGCCACCCCGGAGGGCCGTGACGCGATCGCAGCCGGAGTGGCGGAGGCGCGCTCGGCGAGCGGCGAGCTGGCGGCCGCGCGCCTCGAGCAGGTCGACCTCCACCGGCCCGTGCGCACCCGTGGCGACCAGCGCCGGCCGACCAGCGGTCTGCGTCGACAGCGCGCCCCTGGCGAGGCGGCCGGGGACCGCCGGCAGGGCGCGGAGATCCCGGACCGTCCCCCCAGCGGTGAATGGCGTCCCGCCGAGGACCCCGAGGAGCCCGGCGTCCCTCGCCCGCGTCGGCGTTCGCGGGTCCGCGACTGGCTCAGCAGGTGAGGCTCGATGGCACTGCCCGACAGACGACGCAGGGCGCTCTTCGTCCTCTCCCTGGCGGTGCTGATCGCCTGGGGCGCGGCGGTGGCCCTGCTCGGACCCGATCCGGCCGTGCCGGCCGGGACCCCCGGCGGCGGGGCGCCCACCCGCCTGACGACGGTCCCCGGACCGTCGGCCGCCGAGGCCCCGCGCCCGGACGCCGCAGGCCCGGCGCTTCGGTTCCTGGCCGCCTACCTGCACTATGAGCGGGGAGCGAGCGGGCAGGGGGACCGGCGGACCCTCGCCCGGCTCAGCACCCCGGCGTTCGCCCGCCGGCTCCTGCGGGCGCCGGTGCGGATCCCGGCCGCCGGCGGGCCGCCGCGGGAATGGGTCTCCCGGGTGGCAGGTGTGCGGGTCGGCATCTTCGAGGGTCGCCAGGCGCTCCTGGTCGGCATCGTCGTCGTCGGGACCGGTGGCTCGCATGTCCTGACCCCGACCCTCGTCAGGGCGCGCGGCCGTTGGCTCGTGACGGGGCTCGGCGAGTGAACGGACGACCCTCACCCCTCGTCCGGTACCTGCGCGGCCGCCTGGCGCGACGGATCGTCGCCAGGGTCGGGATGGCGAAGCTCGCCATGCTCGGCGCCGGGGTCCTCGCCTGCTTCCTCGTCTTCCTGGTCCTGCTGGCGGCGATCGTCGGCGCCAGCGCCCCGGAAGAAAAAGGTGAGGCGCAGAGCTGCACCCTGCCGGCCGGGGAAGGCGCGAACAGCCCGCCTGCCCGGCTCCTTCCGATCTATTCCGCCGCCGCCCAGAAGTACGACCTGGGACCGAGGGGCGCCGGGATCCTGGCGGCGATCAACTACGTCGAGTCCGACTACGGCGAATCGACCCTGCCCGGGGTCAAGTCCGGGACCAACTTCGCCGGTGCCGAGGGGCCGATGCAGTTCCTCGCCTCCAGTTGGGAAGCCTACGGCGTCGACGGGAACGGCGACGGCGTCAAGGACCCCTACGACCCCGAAGACGCGATCCCCGCCGCCGCGCATCTCCTCCACGTCGACGGCGCGCCCGGTGACTGGTACGGCGCCATCTTCGACTACAACCACGCCGACTGGTACGTGCGCAAGGTCGAACGGATCGCCGCAGGGTTCGGCACCGTCGAATGCAGTCCGCAGCCTGCGGGGCTCGGCCCCCTGCCGACCGCGCCGGTCGAGCGCCTCCGCTACGTCGCCAGGTGGATCGAATCGCAGAAGATCCCCTACTGCTGGGGCGGGGGCCACGGCAGCGAACCTGGACCCTCGACCGGCAGCTACTGCTGGACGGCGGCGGGCGAACAGGTATTCGGCAGCCCCACGCGGGGCCTCGACTGCTCGGGGGCCGTGCGCTGGCTGCTCGTCCTCGCCGGCTATCCCGACCCGGGCGGGATCGGCTCCGGCCAGTTCGCCACCGCCTACCCGTCTGGTCCGGGCGCCGAGGTGACGATCTGGTCGAACGCCGAACACGTCTTCATCGACATCGCCGGGCAGACCTGGGGGACCTCCGGATCGAACTTCGCCAGCGGGCCCGGGTTCGCCGAACACACGACCGCGGGCTTCCTGCCGAGTCACCCGGAGGGGCTGTGATCCGCGGGCGAGGCATTCCCCGTCGGCCGCGGAGGGCCGCCAGGTGAGCGGGGCGGCACGGAACGCCTGGCTGGCGATGGCAGCGGCGGTCGCCGTTGTGGCGCTGATCGTCGGCCTGCTCAGCCTCCATCGTCCCCTCAGCTCGGTGCCTGCGGACCACGGGGCGGCCGCGTCGGCGACGGCGCCGCGCGCCCGCTTCGCGCGTCCGGCGCCGATCGGGGCGGCAGGGCTCGGCGACGCAGGCAGAAACGAGCGCACGGCTTCGCCTAGGTTGGACGCCCCCCCGCCGGCGGGCGACCTGCTCGGGGTCGCGTGGTCGGTCCTCCGCTGGCCCCTCCTGGCGGCCGGCCTCGCCGCCTGCGCGATCCTCGCCGCCCGCACCAGGGCCCGCCGCGAACGGATCATGCAACGGGTGCTGATCATCCCCGGGCGCTCCTCGGAGGCCTCGCCCGCCCAGGTGGCCGGCCTGATCGAGGCGCTGACGCGGATCACCCGCGAGCGCTGGTGGGTGCGGCTGGTGCGGGGTTCGCCCCCGGCGGTGACCCTGGAGCTGATCAGCGGGTCGACCCCCGGCGGCGCGGCCGAGCAGCGGATCGGGATCGCCGTGCCGCGGGCCGAGGGGTCGCTCGAGGCCCTCCGCGGGGCGCTCGCCAGCCGCTACCCCGACGCCGAGATCGCCGCCGTCGAGGAGGAGGCCCGCGAGGAGCTGCGGAGGTGGCTTGGGGAGGTGGTGCGGCTGAAGAAGGCGAAGCACTTCGCCCGGGCGCTCGACCGTCCGCTCGAGCGCAGCCTCGCGAGCACCGAGCCCTATCAGGAGGCGGCGATCGACGCCGTGCTCGCGGTGATGGCGGAGGTCGGCGAGCGGGTGCTGGTGCAGATCACGATCTCGCCGGTCCCCGACCGCTTCCAGCGGACCGCGCGCAGTTTCTCGGTCCAGCGGCGGGACCCGGCACGGGAGGCCCCGGCGCCCGACGCGGTGCAGCAGCGCGAGGAACGCTCCTCCACCGAGGCGGTCGTCTTCCGTCCCCTCTCCTTCTGCGACATCCGGGTCGGCGCCGAGACCTACAGGGCGGCGCGCCAGGTGGCGGGCGCGATCGAGGGCCAGGCACTCGGCGGCGAGAACGAACTGCGCCAGCGCCGTCCGCTGCTGCGACGGGCCCTATATATAGAGCGGCTGGTGCGGGCCGAGTCGAACCCGCTGCCCTCCTGGTGGCGGGGGGTCTACTCGAGCCTCGAGATCGCGGGCCTCTGGCAGATCCCGACCGCGCACACCAAGAACGTCGCCGTCGAGCGCTCTAGCGTCCCCCAGCTGGCGACTCCCCCCGAGGTCTATCGTCCCAATGAGGAGCGGAAGGCGATCGCCACCGACCTGCGCGGCAACTACGTCGGTGTCCGCGCCGAGGACTGGAAGTACGGGTTCCAGGTCAGCGGCGCCGCGGGCGGCGGGAAGACCTCGGTCCTGGCCAGGGTCGGCGCGGTGCGGGCGACTGAGCCGAACACCGCGCTGGTCGTCCTCGACCCGAAGGGCGAGCTCGCCGAAGCGATCGCCGCCACGGTCCCCGCCTGGCGCACCGTCCGCTTCCTCGACGTGGCCCGGCCTCTCTTCGGGCTCGCCCTGGAGACGCCCGATCGCGATCTCACCGTCGAGGCCGAGATCTTCTCGGAGGCGATGGTCGACGTGAGCCGCACCGAGGAGGGCGACAGCCAGGCGCTGAACGCCTCCCAGCGCTCGTTCAAAATGGCGCGCGGCGCGACCCTCGCGCTGGAGGTCGAGCCGACCTTCTGGCACACCGCCCGCTGGCTGGCATCGGACGACGACGCGGCCGAGTGGCGGGCGAAGAAGATCGCGAAGCTAGCAGGCGATTCAAAGTGGCACGCGGTCTGGGACCACTTCGCGCGGATCCTGCCCGCGCAGCTGCAGAAATCTCCGAGCCAGGCGGTGATGCGCCTCGAGGCCCCCTACAACAAGATCCAGACCCTCCTCGGCGACGAGCGACTGAACGCCGTTCTGCACCACCCGGTGACGGTCAGCCTGGCGGAGATGATCCGCAAAAGGGAGCTTCTGCTGATCGCCGGTCGCGCGGGCGACCACCCCGACGCCCTCGTCTTCCTGAAGTTCGCGGTACAGGTCCTCCATCGGGCGATCCTGGCCCAACAGGCGCTCCCCGAGGAGGAGCGCGCCCGGGTGGCGGCGATTATCGACGACGCCGGCAACCTCTTCACCCCGACGATCGCGCGGATGATGGAGAACGATCGCTCGGCCGGGCTCGATCTGGCGCTCGGCTGGCAGCACGGGGGCCAGATGACGCCCGAACTCGCCGAAGCGGTCGACGCCCTCTGCAACTCGCGGGTCTACCTGCGCTCGGCGGAGCAGGACGCCCTGCGGGCGGTGAACCGGCTGAACCCCGCGTATGAGGCGCGGGTTTCGGGCGGCCTCGGGGACCTGAAGCGCACCCGGGTCGAGGTCAACCAGCTGACCGGGCTTGAGCTGAAGCACGGGGTCGCGGTGCTGCAGGCCGGCGAGCGGCTGTCGAGCTCGTTCACGGTGAAGACGATCCCCTGGACGCGCGACCCGCGCAAGCTGGCGGAGTTCGACGCCCGGGTGCGGGCCGAAGGGGGCTATGACCCGGAGGTCATCGCGCCGCCCCGGGAGCTGACCGGTCGGGGGGAGAACGAGGATGTGAGGGATGTCGGAGGCGAGGAGGCGAGCGAGCCCTCAGGAGAGAAGGCGGCGGGCAAGGCGGCGATTCCGCCTGAGGCGGGAGCCGCCGACGCCGGCCCCCCAGGACCGGCGCCACCGCCCGAGACGCCGGCTCCCACCCGACCCGGGCCGGCGCCGAGCCGTGCGGCCGGCCCCGAGCAATCGCCCGCACGGGCGGAGGAAAGAAAAGCGCGGCCGCCACGTCGCGGCCGCCGTCAGGCCGACGTCGCCCCGCTCGGGACCCCGACCGACAAGGCCCTGAGCGCCGGTTACGGAGAAGTCGAACTGATGCGCGAACAGGCTGCGGGGATCAGCTGGGAGAAGCCGGGTGCCGAGCCTTCCGAGCTCCGGCACAAGACGATCAACGCCGAGCAGCGGGCGATCCTCGAGGCCCTCTATGAGCTGCGCGTGCTGAGCGCCGGTCAGATCCAGAGGGAGTTCCTCGTCTCGGCCGGCGAGCGGCAGGTCCGTCGTGAGCTCTCCCTGCTGGTGCGCCGGCGGATGATCAGGCGCGGGGAGCTCGGCCTGCGCAAGACCCGCGGACGAGGAAAGCGCTTCTATGCGCTCGACGAGGAAGGGTTCGCCCTCCTGCGCGACGCCCCCGATCACCCCGCCTCGGGCAGCTGGCGGGCGCCCGAGCTGAACAGCAGCCAGCACGTCGTGCACGACCTGGCGCGAAACGAGTGGCTCTGGGGTTTCCGCGCGCTCGCCCCGCGGCAGCTCGCCGGTTGGCGCGGACCCCGCACGGGGAAGATCGAGCTGCCTCTCGTCAAGGAGGGTCGCGGCCCGGCCCGGCCTTTGGTGCCGCGCGATCTGCGCGAGAACGCGCCGATCGACTTCGCCGGAGAGGAGTTCGCGAACTTCGTCCCGGACCTGACGCTGGAGCTGGTGCTGAGGCGGCCGAACGGCCAGAACGTGGAGACCGACCTGTTGGTGGAGATCGAATGGGGCAACAACGAGGAGACCGTGCGTCGCAAGGCGATCGCCTATGACGGCTTCCTGACCGGGTGGTGGCGGGCGCACCCCCGCTACAAGGCGCTCGGCCGGCCCCCGATCGTCTTCTTCGTCGTCTCCGACACGAAGCGCGCGGCCCGCTTCGTCGAGCTCCTCGACGAGACCCTGACGAGTTACCTGCTCGGGCCCGCCGAAACCCAGACCCGTGAGCAGCACCGCCAGGGCGTCACGCCGGAGGCCAAGACGCTCCGGCTCGGCCGCCGAAACGTCTTCGTCGCGGTCGCCCGCGACATCAGCCAGCGCACCTTGCGGGCCTGGCGTGTCCCGGCCGAGCCGCCGGCAGAGCGTATCCGGGCAGCCCGTAATGCGCAGGAACGGCGCCGGGCCGGAAAGTCCGTGCCCCGCCCCTTCATGCTGATCGACCCACGCGAACAGGTCGACCCGGCAAGGTGAGCGCTGCCGGATGGGGCCCAAGCGAGGCACAGGGCGGCGGCGACTCCCCTTCCTCCGGCGTGCAGCGAGATCGCGAGCGAACGTCGTCCGGGCCAGGGGCGCGGACCAGGTCGAGCCCGCCTCGCTCGACCGCGGACAGGCTGCGATCCGCCTCGTCCGGCGCGGGATCCTCCAGGCTGAGGAGAAGTACCTCGTCGAACCGGGCGCGAGCCTCGGGACCTGGTTCGCGCGCGTCCAGGAGCCGATCTGTGTCGCCTGCAGGGTCGCGCTGGTGCGGCTCGCGGAAGGCCGACGGCTGGGCGAGGCCGATGTCGCAGAGGAGCAGGTGGGCCTACATGCCGACATCTGCGCCGAGGCGATCAGGGCCGCGGCGCAGCTCTGGCGTGGCGGCCCCTCTCCCGAGGCGCGGGAGGAGATCCTCGCGCTGGTCGCCGGCCGGGCCCGCTGCGTCTCGGCCGTCGCCCTGTCGGACGTCCTGGTCGCCCTGGTCGGCTACACCGCGGCGCTCGAGCCGATCGCCAACGGGCTGCGCGAGGAGGATCTGCCGATGGGCGATCCCATCGACCGCGATGCCGTCACCGCGTGTCTGGCCGACGTGATCGACCGTGCCTTCGGGGTGATCCGTGCGCTTTGTTGAGGAGTCTTCCCCGAGGAATATGACGACCGTGACATGGAGCGGGTGAAGGGATGGCCGGCGGGCATACGTTGCGGCTCAAGCAGGGCCCTGGACCGCGGGACCCCCGGCATCCGGAGCGGATCCGCCCCGGTCAGGTCTTCTTTCCGCGTGCCGGTCGACGACGCCGCCCCATGACGGTCCGAAGCGTGGAAGGAGAGTGGGTACGCGTCACGTTGGACGACATGTCCGAAAGGCGGCTTTCGCTCGACAGGCTTCTCGCCGTCGACGGCGCCGGGGTCGGCACTCACTATCGCTTTCAAGGGTGGAAGCCTCGGGCTCGCGGCTATCGGACCACGATCGCCGTGGTCGCGGTGGACGCCGATGGCGGGCGGTGCCGTCTGGTGCTGCCGGAATGGGATGCCGCGACGGAGGTCGAAGCCCTCTTGTCGGCGCTGCCGTCGACGATGCGGGTCGTCGGTGCCTCCGGATCGTGCATGGCGAACCTGGCCTCTCCCAGCGCCGGAGGCCTCGGAATCCACTCATGCCGGCCGATCAGGCCGCGCGGTCTTTCACGCACCTCCCTCGAGCGACATCCCGGCGAGGCGGCGCAGGGACAAGAATTCCGCCGGTTCCGAGACGGGGTGCGCTTTCGCATCCTCGAGGTGGATCCTGCCTCGCCCGAGGTGGTCGGTTGGAACGGGAAGAGGCGTGTCCGTTTGACCAAGGCGAGGTTGTTGGCTCGGCAGGACGATGGGGCCGGTCGTCATTACCTGTACTTGGGGGGCGGCGTACGGGAGACCCGTCGGCACCGCCACGTAGGTGTTGGCACCGTGACCCGAGGCCATCGAAACTAGTGGAAGAGAAGGTCGAGAATTTCCGCGCGGTTGAACGCTGGCTGTTGAGCCGCGCCGCGCGGGTTCGAATCCAGTCGGGCGCATCTGGCAGCAATCCCATGGTAGCGCCGAATACGGTTGCCGACCCGCCAGCTCGATCGCGCGACTGCGGTCCTTGGGACGCCCGACCACGTCCTGCACCTCGCCGAGGGCGAGGACGTCGATGTGGCGCCGCGCGCGGTCGCCCGTGGCCTGGATCCCCTCGAGAGCGATCCACGCGCCACCTCCGCTCTTTCGGGGTCGTGCCACGGGCGACGGCGCTATGGCGCCGGCCCTTCTCGCAGGGCGTCGACTACCCCATCTGCGCGGCTCTTGCCGAGCGCTGAGGGCCCTCCCGTTCGTCTGTCGCATCTCCGGGGGTACCGCACCATGCCGAGCGCAAGGCGGGAAGCAACGAAGGTGACGACAACGGACACCATCCCGGTTCCTGGCCCGGGCATCACCACGGCCGCGGGTGGCCACAGGCATAACCGGTTCGACGACCGAATGCACCGTGACTGCTGCCCCGCCTCCGGCGGAGCGGGGGGCACACACTCCGACGGTCGAGGCGGCACCGGCCGGGTGGGGGCCGGTGCCGCCTCGACCGTCAGTAGCCGTCGGAGGGCGGACGACGAAGCTGCCCGAGACGACCGACCGGCTGTTCGCATACCAGCGTGGCCCGGTGCCGTCGGAGGACCCGGCGGTGTCCGAGCGCAGGCCGGCGATCAACCCGTAGGCGCGGCGTCCTTCGGCGAGGCGCCCGGCAGGGTCACCGTGCCCAAAGCCTGCTGGCGGGCGCCCAAGAGCGCAGGAGGTGGTCGTCTCCGTCGTTCGAAAGAAGCCGATCGCCATTGTCGGGCTAGCCTTCGGCCATCGCGCCGGGCGGAACCGGCCCGCCATACCACTGTTCGCGCCATTCGTTCATCTCGCGAACCTCTCTCTGCTGGGCGGCGATGATGCGCTTGGCCAGATGCTTCAGCCGGCTGTCTTCTCCTTTGGCCAACTCGGCTTCGGCCATCGCGATCGCTCCCTCATGGTGGGGAGTCATCATGTCGATGAAGGCGCGGTCGAACGGCCTGTAGCCGTTGAGGCTGATCGCGCTCATCGACATGCCCATTTCGTCCATCGCCAGGCCGAGCACTCTTGCGTCCTGGCTCATGCTCGAGCTGCCTTCTTCCATGCTGCCCGATTCGGACATGCCTTCCATGCCTTCCATGGCCTGGCCTTCCATCTCTTCGCCTTCGTCCGCGCCGAGTTCTTCTGCGATCGGCTTCATTTCTTCGATCTCCGCGTCCTGGCTTTCGACGATGTCGTCGGCCAGTTCGGTCACCTCGGGGTGTTCACCCTGGTCCTGTGCCACTTCGGCCATTTCCACCGCGAGTTCGTGGTGCGGAATCATCTCGGCGACGAAGGCCTGATCGACGGTGCGCTCGGTCGAGCCGGTCGAGCTGTTCGACGGCGCGGTGCTGCTGCCGCCTCCGCCACAAGCAGTGGCGGCGACGCTGATCGCGAGCAGGGCCGGTGCGGCCAACAGGATCTTTCGTCTGCGGATCTGTCGAAGAACCTTCACTGAATCTCCTATCTCGGGTCGATGATCAGTACCCCGTCGGGTGTCTGACCGTGAATTTGCCCGAGACGACCGACCGGGTGCTGGTGTACCAGCGCGGCCCCGTGCCGCCGACCGATCCGGCGGTGTCCCAGCGCAGGCCGGCGATCACCGCGTAGGCGTGACCGGCGTTGGCGTAGACGGAGATCCAGCTGCCCGCTTCCGGTTCGCCCCAGCTCATGAACCCGGTCGAATTGAGCGGCGAGGTGATCAGGCTGCCGCCGCGCAGCGCGTAGCTGATGGCCCCCGAGCAGTCGTAGCCCGCGTCCCACCACGTGCCGTGCCCGCCGCCCCACAGGTAGGGCTTGGTCCGGATGCGGTTGGCCGCTTCGATCACCTGCTTGACGGCCGGGGGAGCGCCCGCGGGCGGGATCGCCATTCCGTCGACGAGCCTGGCCTTGGCTCCGGGGGCGGTGGCGGTGGTAGGGGCGGTGGGCGTTTCGGTGCTTTCCGGTAGCGGTGCGCACGCGTCCTGGGCGGCGCTGAGGCCGCCCGACGGATTGCAGGCTGCGGCCGCGGCACCGGGACTGATCGCCAGAACTGACGCGAGCACAAGCACCACCAGCGCACCGCCCAGCCGAAAATGACGTGAAAGCAAGACTGAATCTCCTTCGTCGGCCTACGGAGTTAGCTGACGGGCTCGCGCTGAAAGAGATCGCGCTACAGACTCAGGTCTGACTCGCCCCGGGGACCTCGCGGCCCCTTTGGTTCCCCCGTTCCTCGCCACCTGGCTCGGATTCGGCAGTTGCTTGGCGCGGCAGTATAGACATAGTTCCGACAGAACGTCGGAGTTCCTGCATCCTGCCTTGCATCCGCGCCGACGCCGTCAGCCATCGAGGGATCGCGGCCAGCTCAGGTACAGCTGCCAGTCGCGGTCGATGTCGTCGAGCTCGGAGGCGAGGCGGACGACGGCCTCGTCGGCGTAGGAGCAGTGGCCGAGGATCACCTCGAAGCGGCGACCGTCGCCGTCCACGTCGGTCACCTCGAACAGCGCGCCGAGCGCGACGACCGCCTCGCGGGACCGCGCAGCGGAGTCGAGGCGTTCGATCACGACCCGGGGCCCGTCCAGGATCGGTGCGCTCTCGGCCGACAGCTTCGGGCGACGCCGCCGCGCCTTCCCTTGCCCTCGGCGCAGCCTGAGCCACCTCAGGTCCATCAGAGCGCCCCGAGCAACAGGATCAGCAAGATCGCGACGGTTCCGCCGATCGCGGAGCCCGCGACGAAGACCGGAGGCGGCGACTCCAGGTAGGCGGCGACCGAGCGCCTCCGTATCGACTTCGGTGGGTTTGGCATCGGCTCCTTGCTCGCTTCGACGACGGATCCCTACGTATCGTAGGAGTCTGATCCCGGGAAAAGAGGAATCTCCTACAAGGTGTAGGATAAAGCCTCTGATGGCCGTCCTCGCCGAGAAGAACTGGGATCGCTACGTCGCGCAGGCGGAGCTGGTCTCCCGGACCAATGGTTTCCAGGTTCTGCGCGACCGGATCCTCGAGCGGGCGCAGATCACGGGCGAGGAGACGGTTCTCGACCTCGGCTCGGGCACCGGGCTGTTGACCCTGCCTGCGGCAGAGGTCGCCGGCCGCGTCTGGGCCGTCGACATCAGCGCCCAGATGTGCGCGCACCTGGCCGCCAAGGCGCTGAGCGCGGATCAGCGTAACATCGAGCCGGTGGTCGCCTCCGCGGTCTGCCTGCCGCTGGTCAGCGGCTCGATCGACGTCGCGATCAGCAACTACTGCCTCCACCACCTCGGCCACGAGGAGAAGCTCGTCGCCCTCGGCGAGCTCCACCGTGTGCTGCGTCCCGGCGGGCGGCTGATCCTCGGCGACATGATGTTCACGGTCGCCCTGCGCGACCGTCGCGACCGCGCCGTCGTCGCCGGCAAGGTGAGGGCGCTGCTCGCCAAGGGGCCCGGCGGTGCCTGGCGGCTCGCCCGCAACGGCATGCGTCTGCTCACCGGGCGCTGGGAGAGGCCGGCGTCCGGCGGGTGGTGGCAGGAGGCGCTCGCCACGACCGGCTTCGAGGGCATCGAGCTCGAGCTGACCGACCACGAGGGCGGGATCGTCGAGGCCCGCAGATGAGAGGAGATCTTGTCCCGGGCGGCAACCGAGCCGTCGTGGATCGGCGTCGCACAGTCCGCCGCCGCCGAGTGACCGCGGTCGTGGTGTTGCTGCTCGTCGCAGCCGGAATGGCCACCGTCGCCTTGCTTCCGCGCGAGCGCTCGGCAGCCGTCCCACGACCGAGCCTGGTCTCGCTGACGGTCCCCGGCAAGGGGAAGGTGGTGCTCTCCGAGCGCCACGCGCGTCGCATCGCCTCGGGACGGGCGCCGCTGCCGGTGCCCGCGTATCGCACCCGCACCGTCGGTCAGGCGACGATCACCTACCGGCTGGATCGCAGCGCCGTCCGGCAGGATATGGCGGCGGCGGTCGCGGGCGACGGCGGCGAGGTCGATGTGGCCGAGCAGCCGGTCGCCGCCCAGATCGACGCTCCCGTCGTCAAGCAGATCTTTCCGAACAACTGCGAGACCGCCGCCCTGAAGATGCTGCTCGCGAGTCGGGGCGTCGAGCAGAGCCAGAAGTTCCTCCAGGCGAAGCTGCACCGCGACGGCCCGCTCGACCCGACGACCGGCACCGACGGAGGCAAAGTCTGGGGGGACCCGGACCGCGGCTTCGTCGGTCGCGTCCGCGGCGGTGGCCTCGCCGGAGGCTACGGCGTCTACCCGAGGCCGCTGATGGCGCTGGCACACCGCTGGGTCGACCCGGTCGACCTCACCCGTGCCAGGCCGGCGGCGATCTACCGGCGGCTGCTCTCCGGCCACGCCGTGCTGGCCTGGATCGGGCTCACCGACGGGCCGTATGAAAGCTGGCGCGGTCCGCGTGGCGAGAAGGTGACGGTCAACTGGGGGGAGCACACGGTGCTCCTGCGCGGCCTGAGAGACGGCATCCTCTCGGTCAACGATCCGCTGATCGGCGAGCGCGTCGAATGGACGAAGCAGGAATTCGTCGAAAAGTGGTCGCTGCTCGGGCGGCGGGCGATCAGCGCCTGAGCCTTCGGCTCAGACCTCGCAGCGGGAGTTGACCGGCACCCGGACCTCACCTTCGGAGGCGAGGTCGACCTTGCACCAGGTGAGCCGGTGCCGCGCCGGCTCGGCGACCCCCAGGTACGGGTAGGGGAAGCCGCCGGCCCGGGCGGTGCAGCGAAAGCCGATCCGGCCCTCGTGCCGAGCACCGAAGCGCTCGCAGTGGACGCTCTGCGACGGCCCGCCGAGATCGCCGTCGCGGACGCGGCGACGGATGTCCGCGAGGATCGCCTGTTCGAGCGCCTGTCTCGGCTCGGGCCCACCGGGGATCCTCGCCGAATGCGGCCGCTGGTCCTCGACGATGAAGTCCCGCGTGCGGCGATCGGCCTGGAGAATCGCCGCGCCGTCTTCGGAGGAGCCGCCGCCACGAAGCAGGACGATGACCGCGACCACGGCGATCGCGCAGCCGGCGAGGGTCAGCATCCATCTGGATCGCAGCGACACGGTGAGACGTTATCCGTTTTGGCCCCATTCCTACGGCGTGTAGGTACAGTTAACCGGCGATGGCCGATCGCAGGGAAGAGCGGGAGCAGCTTCGCCAGCGGCGGCTGGATGCCGAAGAGCGCGAAAGGCGGGAGGAACGCAGGCGGCTGCGGATCGCCTGCGGCATCGGTGGGCTGATCGCCGCGCCGGTGATCGCCGGGATCGTGATCCTGGTCCTCTCGGCGGGCGGCGGATCCTCGAGCGCCGCGCACATCGACCCGGCGACCGGCGAGACCAACGGCACCGCGGCGGACGAGCGCGTGGGAACGCCGCCGCCGGCGGCTCGGGAAACGAGCCTGAAGCAGGCGGCCGCGCGGGCGGGCTGCAGGCTCCGCCTGGGCCTGCCCGGCGAGGGGGAAAGCCACCTCGGCGAAGGAGAAATGCCGCCCCGGTACGGGACCAGCCCGCCGACGTCCGGCAACCACTCCCCGGTCCCCCAGGCCGACGGCGCCTACAGCGAAGCCCCGGCGTTCGAAAACACCGTTCACTCGCTCGAGCACGGGCGGGTCGAGATCCAGTACTCGCCGACGCTCGCCGAAGGCGACCAACTCGCCCTCAAGGGCCTCTTCGACGAAAGCCCCGGCGGGGTGCTGCTCTTCCCCGACCCGAAGATGCCCTACGAGGTCGCGGTGAGCGCCTGGACCAACCTGGTCGGCTGTCACAGCTTTGCAGGCTCCGCGACGCTGGAAGTGGTGCGGGACTTCCGCGACGAATTCCGTGGCCGCGGGCCCGAGTCGGCCGCGATCAGCCCCGGCGCCTGAGTCCGTCGTCGGGCCTGAAGAGAAGGCGGGGCCCGCCGCCCCATCGCTAGCTCTTCTTTAAGTGTCCCTACAGTTTGTAGGAGTATGATCCGCGGCGCTTTGAGCCTCCCGAGAAAGCTCCGGATCCGCCTGTTCGTCGCCCTCGGCGCCGCGGTGCTGCTCGCCGTGGCCCTCGCCTACACGAGCTTCAACGCCGCAGCCTCCGACGTCACCGCGGGCGAACTGCTGGCGAGCGCCCAGCCCGGCCGCAGCTACGAGCTGGCGGGGACGGTGAGCGCCGCGCACCGCTCCGGCGACGTCCTCTCCTTCCGGATCCGTGACCCCAGGCACGCGCGGATCTCCGCCCTGGTCCGCTACTCCGGGTCGGTGCCCGACCCCTTCAAGGTCGGGCGCGGCGTCGTCGTCACCGTCCGCAAGCGGGGCTCGATCTTCGTCGGGGAACCGAACTCGTTGATCACCAGATGCCCGTCGAAGTTCCTCGCGGAGTCCGAAGGCACCGGTCCCGGCACGGCCGCGGGCGGTCCCGTGCTCGGACGATGAGTACGGCACCTTGATCGCCCTCGGCTCGGTCGCCCTGATCCTCGCCTTCGCGACGGCGCTCTACGCCGCCGCCGCGGCACTCCTCGGGACGCGCGGCAACCGCCGCTTCGTCGACTCCTCGCGCCGCGCGGTCTATGCGCTCTGCGGCCTTCTGACGCTGTGCGTGCTCGTCGTCGAGATCGCCTTCGTCGACACCGACTTCTCGCTGAAGCTCGCCGCCGATTACACGTCGACCACCACGCCCCTCTTCTACCGGCTGATCGGGATGTACTCGAGCCAGGAAGGCTCGCTGTTGCTCTGGGCCTGGGTCCTCTCGATCGCGACCTCCCTCGCCCTGCGCGGGACCAGGGAGCGCCACCGCGAGATCGTCCCCTGGGCGACCGCCGTCCTGGCGGGACTCGCCTCGTTCTTCATCGGCCTGATGGTGTTCGCTGCCGACCCGTTCACCCGGCTCGATCCGGCCCCTGCCCAAGGGGTCGGTCTCGAGCCGCTGCTGCGCTACCCGGAGATGGCGATGCACCCACCGCTCCTCTACTCGGGATACGTCGGCTTCGCGATCCCGTTCGCCTTCGCGATCGGGGCGCTCGTCACCCGCACCTACGACGCGTCCTGGCTACGTTCCACCAGACGCTTCGCGATCATCGCCTGGATCTTCCTCGGCCTCGGCCTGATCTTCGGCTCCAGGTGGTCGTACTCGGTCCTCGGCTGGGGTGGTTACTGGGCCTGGGATCCGGTTGAGAACGCCGCCCTGATGCCGTGGCTGGTCGGCACCGCATTCATTCACTCGAGCATCGTCCAGGAAAAGCGCGGCATGCTCCGCACCTGGAACGTCTGCCTGATCTGCGCGACCTTCATCCTGGCGCTCCTCGGGACGTTCCTGGTCCGCTCGGGAGTGCTGCAGTCGATCCACTCCTTCGGGGCCTCGACCGTAGGTGCCCCGCTTCTGGCGCTGATCGCGGTCGTCCTGATCGGCTCGACCCTGCTGATCGTCTCGCGGCTGGAGGAACTCCGCGCCCCCAAGCGGATCGAGTCGTTGGCCTCGCGCGAGGCGATCTTCCTCGTCAACAACCTGCTCCTCGTCGGGCTCGCGGCGGTGGTCCTGTGGGGCACCTTCTTCCCGCTGATCTCAGAAGCGCTGACCGGGCATAAGTCCTCTCTCGCCGCCCCCTGGTATGACCACTACACGGCGCCGCTGGGGATCCTGCTGGTCCTGTTCACCGGTGTGGGGCCGATGCTCGCGTGGGGGCGCGTGAGCCGCGGCGCCCTGAGGCGACTGCTCGCGATCCCGACGCTGTTCGCGCTCCTGGTCACGGTCGGGCTTCTCGCCTTCAGCGATGCCGGCGGGAAGCCATTCGCGCTGGCCACCTTCGCCTTCGCCGCCTTCGCACTCTCCGGCATCGCCCTGGAGCTCGCGCGTGGCGCCGCCGCTCGTCGCTCTCTCGTCGGCGGCTCCTATGCGGGCGCGCTCGCCGGCCTGGTGTCGAGGAACCGCCGCCGCTACGGCGGCTATCTGGCCCACGCGGGGATCGCGATCTTCTTCGTCGGCGTCGCGGCATCCTCGAGCTTTCAGGCGAGTTCGGCCGCCAGGCTGCGGCCGGGACAGAGCACGAGGCTCGACGGGTACCGCTTCAGCTACCGGCGGCCGACCGTCTCGGTCGACGGCCCCGAACAGCGTCTCGCCCTCGGCGCGATCGTCGACATCTCGCGCGACGGCAGGGAGGTGGGGAAGCTCGAACCCGCCCGTCTCTACTACTCGACGGTCGCCACGTCCGCCTCGGGCCGCCCCCTCCGGAGCTTCTTCGAAGGCACCGTCAACAGCCAGATCGGGCGACAGACCAGCCCCACGCGCGACCTCTGGGTGGCGATGAACCCGGACCTCGGTGAGTTCGACCCCTTCATCGCCGGGTTCGACCGGCGCCTCGGACGTCTGGCCCGCGGGCTGCCTGCGGGCGACCCGCGAGTCGCCGCCGAGCTGAGCCGACTCGAGGGGATGGCGATCGGTTCCGTCGAGCGCCGCTACTTGGCCGCGCCGCCGCCGGCCGAATTCCGCATCAACGTGTTTCCCTTCGTCGCCTGGCTGTGGATCGGAGCCGGGATCACGGCGCTCGGCGGCCTGATAGCGATCTGGCCCGCGCCTGAGCTCCGGCGCCGACGCGCCTCCGAGCCCTCACCCACGCCGCTCGCCCCGGAGGCGGGCTGACGAGGAGGAGGAGGCGATCGATGGCGAAGCGAGGCCAGAAGACCGGGACCGGCCGCGACAGGCACGGTCGCCGGACGCCCAGAAACTCGAAGGATCCCGAGCGGCCGGCCCCGTCCCCGCCCCTTGCCGCCACTCGGCAACGGGCCCGCGATCGCTGGGTCCAGAAGACGTTGCGGGAGGTGCTGCGGCCGACCTTCTGGTTCGACACCGGCACCGAGCCGGGCGAGCCGTACTCGATGACCATCTCCTTCTCAGGACGTCGCATCGACGCCAGGCGGGGCGGCAAGGCTCGGCCCGGCGACCGCTTCGTCGCCGAGCAGGTCGTGGAGGGGGTCCTGCCGGGCTGTGGCCTCGCCGCGGTGACGGCCGAGCTCGACGGGATGCACTCGGGCGAATGGGAGGTGACCGCCGCGCCGCAGCGGCGACCGGGTGACCGGCGGACGATCAAGCCCTACTCCGAGGAACGGAGGGACGCCGGCCACGGCCACGGCCCGCTCTGGCCGCGCCGTGTCGCGCCGCGGCCGGGCCGCTCGGAGCGGCTGAAGACCGTCGCCCGCCCACTGGCGGCGATCCCGGGCGTCCACCAGCTCGCCTGGGGGCCGATGGTGATCGCCGGGGTGTTCCTCGGGATCGCCCTGCAGGCGCTGCTGCTCTCGGGCGCCGGCGAGGACGCCGGCGCGGCGCTGCTCGTGTCGGTCGTCGGCGTCCTCGGCGGCTGGGTCGGCGCCAAGGCCTGGTATGTGGCGGTCCAGCACGGGCGGGGCTTCGACGGCTGGTGCGTCCAGGGGGCGATCCTCGGCGGGGCGATCGGCATCGCGCTCGTCCTGGCCGGCGGAGCGTCGGTGCCCGCCGGCCCCTACCTGGACGCGACGGCGCCGGGGTTGCTGCTCGGGATGGCCGTCGGTCGTCCCGGTTGCTTCCTCGCCGGCTGCTGTTATGGACGGCCGACCGCCTCCCGTTGGGGTATCTGGTCCTCTGATCGGCGCCTCGGCATCCGTCGCATCCCGACCCAGCTGATCGAAGCCCTGCTCTGTCTGGTGATCGGCGTGACAGCGGTGGCGGTGGTGTCGGTCGCCGGTCTCGGTGACTCCGGCGCCCTTCTGGTGGGTGCGCTCGCCGCCTACACCCTGGGCCGGCAGATGATCCTGCCGCTGCGCGCCGAGCCGCGCCAGACCCGGTTCGGGCGCCCGCTGGTGATCGCGGCCTCGTTGCTCGCGCTGGTCGGCGCCCTCCTCGGCGCCCTGCTCTGATCGTCGCCCCGGCGGCGCCGACCGGCGCTCAACCCTCGGGCTGCGGCTCGAGCTCGGCGAGGATCTCGGCGGCTTCCCGGCGCAGGTCGGCGATGCGGACGCTGTAGTCGGCGTCGGAGAGCTTGCCCGCCGCGTGGTCGAGTTCGGCGTCGCGGAGCTCACGGTATTTCGCCTCCTTGCGGGTCTCGAGCTCCGCGCGTCGCGGATCGACCGCGACGTACGCCGGCGCGCGTCTCAACAACGGCGGCAGGATCGCCGCCAGCACGAGCGCGAGTAGCGCGGTGCCGTAGAGGACCTGCATCAGACCCTGATCGATCTCCACATAACTACAGAGTGTAGGAGAAGTGGGGAGGCCAGGTGGCTTGCCTAATGAGGAGAGCCGAGGTCGCCGCCGGAGATCACCCCGAGGACGACCCCCTGGCGTGCCGCCGTAACGCCTTCGGCCAGGGTTTCCGGGTTGAGTGCCCCGATCACGTGGGCGACGATCTTCCCCACGGGATCGAGGAAATAGGTTTCCGGGATGCCGACGCCGCCGTAGCTGCGGGCGACCGCGGCGCCGGATTCGTGGACGGTCGGATATTCGATCCCGTATCTGGTCAGGAACGTCTCGGCGTCGTCTTCTTCGTCTTCGGTGTCGACCCCGAGATAGACGACGCCGAGCGGCCGGTCGCGGCGCCAGCCCGCGGCGAGCACCGGCGCCTCTTCCCGGCAGGGATGGCACCAGGACGCCCAGAAGTTGAGGACGACGGGATGCCCCTCGAGCTTCGCCGGCGTGAGCGTCGATTCACGCAATGCGTCTCGGACCCGGGGTGAGGGAAGCTGCGAGACCGGTCCCCGGGAAAGCAACGGCAACCTGAAAGGGGGCGCGGGCGCGGCGCGCTTCTCGCCGAGTCGCACATCGATGCGGGCTTCCCCGGCGCTCCGCAGGAGCCCGTAGGCGAGGCCTCCCAGCAGCAGGGCGCCAAGCATGATCCAGATGGCTCGGCGGCGGCCGATGCGACGCGTGCCGGCGTTCCAAGGCGACATCTTCACGTCCTGGTGTCTGCTTGCGTTCTCAACGGAAGACGGTGGCGAGGACCAGCAGCACCCCGACCGCCGCGACCAGCAGGCCGACGAGGAGAAATGCACGTCGTCCGTCGCTGATCAGCTGCCCGCCGATCAGCAGCGCGACCGCGGCGATCAGCCACGGCATGGCGCCCATTCAGACGATGCTCCTGATCGCGAGGACGATCACTGCGACCGATGCCGGGAGCAGCACCACGAACGCGGCGATCAGCAGGGGCTGCAACGTCTCCCAGGCCAACATGGCGGCAATGCCCCAACCGGCCAGGGTCAGAGCGATAAGCATGCAGACGGCGAGTCCGAGAAGTGGCGACGATCGCGTCGCAGGGGGCTCAGGGCCGCTCATCGGTCGGCCCGCCGGTCGCGCGGTAGAGCGCGAGGCTGCCGAAGACCGTCCGTAGGCGCTCGAGGGGCGCCTGGTCCGGCTCGAGGCCTGCCTCGGCGAAGATCGAGGGCAGGGCGCCGGCGAAGTTCTCCCGGGTGGGCTCGAAGCCGTCGAGCATGCGGATCCCGAGCGAGGCGACCGCCATCAACCTGTCCTGCGGCGGCCCCCAGTCGGCCACCAGCAGGCGCCCGCCCGGTGCCAGCACCCGCCGGACCTCAGCGGCGGTCCGTTCCTTCTGCGGCAGCGTGAGGTGGTGGAAGAAGAGGGTCGAGAGGACGACGTCGAACGATCCGATCTCATAAGGGAGTTCGGTCGAGAGGCCCTCGTCGAAGCTGGCCTCGAGGCCGGCCTCGGCGCTCTTTCGGCGGGCGATCTCGAGGATCTCAGGGTCACCGTCGAGACCGTGGACCGTCGCCCCGGGCTGGGCATCCTTGACGGCGATCGCGAGGGTGCCGGTGCCGCAGCCGAGGTCGAGGACACGGTCGCCGGGCGCAAGGGCCGCGCGATCGAGCAGGCGCCGCTTGAACTCGGCCTCCCGGACGGTCGCACGGATCAGCGGGTCGTAGAACCGGGTCAGGACGCGGAACCGCAACGCCGGGACGTATCGCTCCTCTCGGTCCATTACGACGCAGTGTAGGACCAGAGCCGGTCCCGCGGAGCTGATCCGCGGGACCGGCTCGCGAGCGTCAGCCCTTCGGCACGCCTCCCGCCGGGGAGGGGGAGCCGTACCAGATGGTCCGCCAGGCGTTCATCTCGCGGATCTCCTTCGCCTGGGCGGCGACGATCCCCTTGGCAATCGAGCGCAGCTGGGCGTCGGTTCCGCGCTTCAGCTCGGCCCGCGCCATCCGGATCGCGCCCTGGTGGTGGGGGACCATCATGTCGATGAACATGCGGTCGAACGGCTTGGCGCCGTCGAGTTCGCCCATGTTCATGTCCATGCCGGCCTGCTTCATCGTCAGGCCGAGGGTTTCGAGGCCTTCCATCATCGCCATGTGGTCGTTCATCGAGGCGGGGGTCACGCCGAGCTGGCCGGCGATCTGCTTGAGCCGGACGATCTCGGCCTTCTGCGCCCTGATGATCTTGTGCGCGGTGGACCTGATCTTGGCGTGTTCGGCCTGCTCGAGCGCCATCTTCGCCATTTCGATCGCCATCTCGTGGTGCATCGGCATCTCGGCGACGAATGCTTCGTCGGTCTTGTTGGCGGTGGCGGCGGACGCCGCGCCGGTGCCGATCCCGGCGAATGCCGCGACGACCAGCAGGACCGCTGCCAGACGGGAATAGTGCTTCATCGGTTGGTTCTCCTTTGTCTTGGGAGGCATGGATCAGGCGACGGCCCGCACCGCGGGTCGCGCGCTCGATCTCTCAACGCCTGAGAACCGACAGCCGCAGGTACGAGGGTCCTGCCCGGGCGGCAATCCAACTCACGTCAAAAGACGGCGTCTCGCGGCGCGGCGCGCGGAGAGGTGGCAGTTCAGGTCTCGGCACCCATCGCGGGATGGAGTCGGCGGCGAGCAGCGCGGTGCCGACCCCGAGGATGGCGAGGCACACCATGCCGGCGGCCATGCCGTCGTCCATCCCGGATGGCTCGATGTGATGGCAGACCACGATGCCAGCGAGTGCCAGGACGGCGAGAAGGGTCGCCAGGCGAAGTCGCGGCGAGCGGAGCGCCGCGCGGATCCCCAGCGTCGCCGTCGGACCACCCCCGAGATTGGGTGCTGATGATTCGGCCACCACCGGCACTTTTAGCAGGACGCCGTGGCCAGCCGGCTCATATCGCGGACGGCTCATCCACGCCGGGCGGGACCGCGCAGGCACGCCGCGCGCCGCGAAGCCTGATCCACAGCGCCACGGCCGCCAGCAGCACCCCGAGCGCTCCGAGCACCGGCTGGATCGGGGCGAAGTAGGTGAATGCGCCGGAGACGCCGAGCAAGGCCACCACCAGCTTGTTGCAGACCGGACAGCCGACGGCCAGGAGGCCGAGGATGCCGCTGCCCGCGGTGGTCGCGGCGATCCGGTCGCGGGTCGCGCGCGGCAGGGCGTAGGTCGCGAGCAGGACGCCGGTGAAGAGGCTGGAGGCCACCCAGAAGAGGTAGTTGCTGGTGCCGGCCGGCGTCATCCGCACGAACCAGGGGTTGGGGATGATGTCGGTGGGGATGCCGAGCGCGAGGGCGATGGAGGCCACACCCACCAGGGCGGCGAGGAGGAATCGCCAACCCAGCAGCGAGGCGAGGCCAGGTACCGGCTCAGAGCGAGGAATTGGGCTGGATTCGGCTGACAAGGAAGCTCAAACAAGGAGACGGATGATCCGCACATCATCCTACAGCCAGTAGGTTAAAGTGCGGGTGAGTCGGTGGGGTCAGCGGCAGGAGTGAGCGCTGGGCGCGGCCAGCGAGGCGACTCCGGCGTGGGCGAGAGTCGGCATCGCGGCCCCGGCGATCAGCACGAGGGCGACCAGCGACGCTGCCAGTGCCCGCGCCGTAACGTCCGCCCAGGCGCTGGGTCGCGCGGCGGAGCGATCGAGCAGCAGGCGGAGCCGCAGTGCGACGCCGCTGCCAGCCAGCGTGGCGAGGGCAGCAGTGGGTTCCGGTGCGTCGGAGGCAGCCTTGCAGATGGCGCTGGCAAGCGCGACCGGGTTCCGCGTGCGGTCGACCGCGTACTCGTCGGCGTCGCGCTCGAGGTAGAAGCGCAGCCGGGTCAGGGCATCGCGGCTGCCGGGCAGCGGTCTGGCGATCGCGAAGCCGAGGTTGGCGGCGACGATCAGGTAGGGATGGCGGCGTTCGATGTGGCCGCGCTCATGCTCGAGGCCTGCGCTCAGCTCCTCCTCGTCGAGCCGGGTGAGGGCGCCGGTGGAGACGATGATCCGCGCGTCGCGGATCCCCGCCGCGGCGACGACGACCTCGCGGCCGCCGATGATCACGCTCTCCTTCGGCCCGCGGCCGAGGCTGTTGCGCCGCACCAGCCCCCGCATCCGGCGGGCGGCCCGCCAGATCCCGAACAGCGCCCAGATCAGCGAGATGCCGAGGACCAGTCCGGGGAGCAGCGTCGCGGCGTCGCCGAGGCGGTGGCCCGAAAAGCCCAGATGGGTGGTGAGGAAAGGAACGACCGCGTGGAGGCACCAGTGCGTCAGCAGCCCGAACAGCGCGGTGGCCGGCAGGAAGAGGACCGCGATGACCGCGGCGAGCAGGACCAGGGTGGCCCGCAGGCCCACGACCGCCAGCCAGAGCACGGCCCCGGTCATCGGTGAGATCCGCTGCCGCGGCAACAGGTAGGGCAGCGCGGCGCCGGCGAGGAGAAGGCCCGCGAGCAGCAGGCTCATGAGCGCCCACCCGTGCGCCGGCGGGACACCTCGCGGGCCAGCGCCTCGATTTCGCTCAGCTCGCCGGGCGGCATCTCGCCGACGAGTTGGGCGAGGGCGGTCCGGCGGATGTCCTCGGAAGCGGTGGAGAGCGTCTGGCGGACGGAGAGGGAGTAGTACTCGCTCTCACTCAGCTTCGGCGCGTAGAAGATCGCCTTACCTTGGCGCTGGCGGACCAGGAGCCCGCGCTCGGCGAGCCGGTTGAGCACCGTCTGCACGGTCGTGTAGGCGCCGCGGTGACGCTGGGGGAGATCGTCGCGGACCTCATCGACGCTGCTCGCACGGCCGCATCGCCACAGCGCCCGCATCACCTCCATCTGCAGCTCGCCCTGAAGTCGGACGGTCGGTTCGCGCGCCATCGCCACAGCGTACAGCCGCCTGCGGGCTCGACGCCGCGGGACATCGCAACCCCCGTTGCAGCGCGGGCGACCGGGACGCGGATCCGTCGGAGCCTTCCTACAGTCCGTAGGCACCTCGAGCCGTCGGATGCGGTTCGGCCCGCTCGGGGTCCTCGGATGGAAGCCACCTACCGCAGACGACGCCTTTGCCTCGGCGCCACGCCGGCGGCCGCCCTGGTGCTGCTCGCCGTGCTTTTCGCCTCGAGCTCGCCGGGGGCCTCGACCGAAGACCGCCTCGACCACGCCGAAGCGGGGCTCGAACACGCCGAAATGCGCGAAGGCGTCCTCACCCGCACGATCTCACGCTTCGACGGCAGGATCGACGAATACGAAGGCCGACTCTCCTCGCTGCGCGGCCGGGAGCAGATGGTGCGCGAAGAGCTGGCGCAGAAGCAGGCCGAGCTCGACCGCGCCCGGGGCGAACTGACGGTCGGGCGGCGCCGGCTCACCGCGACCCGCGCTCGCCTACGACGTTCGCTGGTCGTCCTCCGCGAGCGTGTGGTGGCGATCTATGAGTCTGGTGAACCCGACATCCTTGACGTCCTGGTTGGGTCCACCGACTACGACGAAATGGTCGCCCGATCCGAATACCTGAGCCAGATCCAGCAGCAGGACGAAACGATCGTCGACCGCGTCCGCCAGCTGCGCGACGCGAAGCGCTCGGCGGTCCGACGGTTGCGGCGCGCGGCTGAGGGGATCGCCCACGCCCGCGACGAGATCGCCGCCCGCGAGGACGAGCTCGCGAGCACCCGCGATACCGTCGAAGTCCAACGGGGCCGACTGGTCGCGGTACGGGGTGAACGTCGGGACGCATTGTCGAGCGTCAAGGTCGAGGCGGACCGCTTCTCCTCGAACATCCAGGCGCTGCAGCAGAAGATCGCCGAAGAACTGAGGGAAGCCGGCTCCGGCTATCCGGCGATCGCCGCGCCGACGCCCGGCCAAGCCAGCGCCGCCGGGCTGATCTGGCCGGTGCAGGGCGTCCTCACCTCCCCCTTCGGTCCCCGCTGGGGCAGCTTCCACCCCGGGATCGACATCGGCGTGTCCGAAGGGACGCCGATCGAGGCGGCGGCCTCGGGCACGGTCGTCCTGATGCAGTCGGAGGCCGAAAGCGGCGGCTACGGCAACTACACCTGCATCGACCATGGCGGTGGGTTATCGACCTGCTACGCCCACCAGGTCGAATTCGCCACCTCGCTCGGTGCCCGCGTCGAACAAGGGGAAGTGATCGGCTACGTCGGCAACACCGGCTACAGCACCGGGCCCCATCTGCACTTCGAGGTCCGCGTCAACGGCGAACCGGTCGATCCTTTGGGGTATCTGTAGGCCGGTGGAGGCACAGACCTTCATCTTCGCCGACATGTCGGGGTTCACGGCGCTCACCGAGGCTCACGGCGACCGTGCCGCCGCCGACCTCGTCGCCGAGTTCTCCGCGGCCGTGGCCCCGAGGTTGGACAAACGCGGCGGCGAACAGGTGAAGAGCATCGGCGACGCACTGATGATCCGCTGCGCCGAGGCGGGTGAGGCGATCCGCCTCGGCCTCGAAGTCGTCCATGAGGTCGGTGGCCGCCATCACTTCCCGACCGTCCGCGTCGGCATGGACACTGGAGCCGCGATCGAGCGGGACGGCGACTGGTTCGGGTCGACGGTCAACCTCGCCGCCAGGGTGGCGGGGGAGGCCTCGGGCGGCGAGGTCCTGTTGACGGCGGCGACCAAGGACGCCGCCGCACCGCCGGAGCAGTTCAGCTTCGGCGAGCGCGGTCGGGTCCATCTCCGCAACGTGAGCGAGCCGGTCCGGCTGTTCGCCGCCCTGCGACGCGGCTTGATCTCCACGGGGCAACTGCCGCGGGATCCGGTCTGCCGGATGGCGGTCGATCCGGAGCACTGCGCCGGCAGCCTCGGCCATCAGGGTGTCGTCTACGTCTTCTGCTCGCTCGGGTGCGCGGCGCGGTTCGCCGCCGACCCCGATCGCTTCGCGGCCACGACCGAGGATTGATCAGCGGCGCGATCGGCACCCGCGCCGGCGCGGAAGCGGCGTAGCCGCAGGGCGTTGGCGACGACGGAGACACTCGACAGCGCCATCGCCGCGCCCGCGATCAGCGGATCGAGCAGTCCGGCCGCCGCCAGCGGCAGCGCCGCCACGTTGTACCCGAAGGCCCAGGCGAGGTTCTGTTTGATCGTCCGCAGGGTCGCCCGCGAGAGGCGGATCGCGTCGGCGGCGCCGCGCAGGTCGCCCGACACAAGGGTCAGGTCGGACGCCTCGATCGCGACGTCGGTACCCGTGCCGATCGCGATCCCGAGGTCCGCCCCGGCGAGGGCGGGGGCGTCGTTGACGCCGTCGCCGACCATCGCCACCACCCGGCCCTCGGCCTGCAGACCGGCCACCACCGCCGACTTGTCGGCGGGGAGCACCTCGGCGATCACCTGCTCGATCCCGACCGTGGCGGCGACCGCCCGCGCCGCGGCCTCGTTGTCGCCGGTGAGCAGCACCGGACGGAGACCGAGCTCCCTCAGCTGCGCAACCGCCTCCCCGGATCTCGGCTTCGGCGTGTCGGAGACGACGAGGACCCCCACGGGCTCGGCGTCGAGGATCGCCAGGATCGCGGTGCGGCCCATCGACTCCGCCCCCGCCGCGACCGCCTGCAGCTCGGCGGGGAGGGGCAGGCCGCGCTCGGCGGCGATCGAGAGGCGGCCGATCTCGACCTCGTGCCCCTCGACGAGACCGCGGACGCCGACGCCCTGCCGGCTCTCGAAGTCGAGGACCGCGGGCAGCTCGCCCAGCTCGCCACGGGCGGCGGCGGCGACCGCCTTCGCGATCGGGTGCTCGGAGGCATCCTCGACCGCGCCGACCAGCCGCAACAGGCGACCTCGATCGCCGCCGTCGGGGACGGCGACCTCGACCAGGCTCATACGCCCGCTCGTCACCGTGCCGGTCTTGTCGAGCACGATCGTGTCGATGCGGCGGGTCGACTCGAGGATCTGCGGTCCCTTGATCAGCAGCCCGAGCTGGGCGCCACGGCCGGTCCCGACGAGGAGCGCCGTGGGGGTCGCAAGCCCGAGGGCGCAGGGGCAGGCGATGATCAGCACCGCCACCGCGGCGCTCAGGGCGAAGGTGACGCCCGCGCCGCTCACGAGCCAGAAGCCGAGCGTGGCAAATGAGAGGGCGATCACGACCGGCACGAAGACGCCGCTGACCCGGTCGGCGAGCCGCTGGACGGGCGCCTTGCCCGACTGCGCCTCGGTGACGAGGCGGGCGATCTGCCCGAGGGCGGTGTCGGCTCCGACCTTCGTCGCGCGGACGACCAGACGACCGCCGGCGTTGACGGCGGCGCCGACGACCTCATCGCCGGGGCCCTTCTCCACCGGGACCGACTCGCCGGTCAGCAGCGACTGGTCGACCGCGCTCGATCCCTCCTCGACGGTACCGTCGGTTGCCACCTTCTCGCCGGGGCGGACCAGGAAGCGCATTCCCACCTGGAGCTCGTCGATCGGGATCCGCCGCTCACCGCCGTCGTCGCCCAGCACCGCGACGTCCTTGGCGCCGAGCTCGAGCAACGCCCGCAGCGCGGCGCCGGCGCGTTGCCTGGCCCGCGCCTCGAAATAGCGACCGGCGAGGATGAAGGTCGTCACGGCGGCGGCCGTCTCCAGGTAGATGTGCTCGGTGCCGCCGCCGCGCTGCGGCGTCAGCTCGAAGCTCATCTTCATCCCGGTCATGCCGGCGTCGCCGAAGAAGAGGGCGTAGAGCGACCAGGCCCAGGCCGCGAGGACGCCGACCGAGATCAGCGTGTCCATCGTCGCCGTGCCGTGCCTGAGGTTCGCCCAGGCAGCCCGGTGGAAAGGCCAGGCGCCCCACAGCACCACCGGGGTGGCGAGCTGCAGCGCCAGCCACTGCCAGTTGTCGAACTGCAGCGCCGGGATCATCGAGATCGCCACCAGCGGCAAGCTCAGCGCCGCGCTTGCGAGCAGCCGCCGCCGCAGCCCCGACGCCTCGTCGGCGTCTTCGTCCGATCCGGTGTCCTCGTGCCCACCGGCGTCGGGCAGGGCGGTCCGGTAGCCGGCCGCGGCGACGGCGTCGACGAGCTCCTCGGCGTCCGTCGCCTCGGGGTCGAACTCGAGGCTCGCCCGCTCGGTCGCGTAGTTGACCGAGGCGGCGACGCCGTCGAGCTTGTTCAGCCTGCGCTCGATCCGGTTGGCGCAGGAGGCGCAGGTCATACCTTCGATCGGCAGCTCGAGCCGGCTCACGGGGAGACCTCGTAGCCGGCCTCCTCGACGGCCGTACGGACCGCCGCCTCATCGATGTCCTCCGCTGAGACGGTGAGCAGGCCGGACCCGAGGTCGACCTCGACCGCCGCGACGCCCGGCAGCTCGGAGACCTCCTCGGTCACCGACGCGACGCAGTGCTCACAGCTCATGCCGACGACGCGGTAGGTGCGAGAAGTGGTGGCCATCAGAACCTCCTGATACGGGTGGGGGGTATTCGGGTGTGAGGCTAGCAAATACCCCCTGGGGGTGTATCATCCTACTCCTCTACGCCGATCCGAAAGGGGATGCCCGTGCCCAGCTCCGCCGCCGCGCCCGTACGTGGCTATTCAGCGACCAAGGACCAACTGCTCCGGCGGCTGAGGCGGGTCGAGGGCCAGGTCCGCGGCGTACAGGGCATGGTCGAGGAGGATCGCTACTGCATCGACGTCCTCACCCAGATCGCGGCGATCCGGGCGGCACTCGACAAGGTCGCGCTCGGCCTGCTCGACGACCACACCCGCCACTGCGTCATGGGGGCGCCGGACGTGGAGCGACCGGAGAAAGCCGACGAGCTGATGGCCGCGGTCGGCAGGCTGATGCGCAGTTCCGCCTAGCTCCTACGTAACGTAGGATGATGGCGAGGTGAGCAGATCGGCCCACAAACAACCGCTGCTCTCGTTCCTCGTCTTCGTCGTCGGCGCCGCCGGCCTGGGCACCGAGATCGCCGCCGCGAGGCTGCTGGCCCCTTTCTTCGGTGCCTCGACGATCGTCTGGGCGAACACGATCGGCGTCGTCCTGGTCGCGCTCGCCGTCGGCTACTGGCTCGGAGGTCGTTTCGCCGATCGCCATCCGCACCTGCGAGGCCTGTGCCTTCTCGTCATCTCCGCCGCCGTATTCCTGGCGCTCGTGCCGTTGGCGGCACGGCCGTTCCTCCGCTTCGCGGTCGATGCGCTCGGCTCGATCGACGCCGGCGCCTTCGTCGGCTCCCTGTTCGCGGTCCTTGTGCTCACCGCGATCCCGCTGATCCTTCTCGGAGCGGCGACGCCTTACGCGTTGCGCCTGGCGATCTCCGACCTCGAGCGCGCGGGCGAGGTGGCCGGGCGCCTCTATGCGATATCGACCGCGGGCTCCCTGCTCGGCACGATGCTGGCGGCGCTGGTCCTGATCCCCTTCGTGGGAACGCAGCGGACCTTCCTTCTGTTCGCCCTGGCCCTGGCGCTGGTGGCCGTCCTCGGCCTCGGCTGGCGCTATCTCGCGGTGCCCGCGATCCTCATGCCGCTCGCCCTCCTCGCGGTCGGCGCTGCGAAGGGCGCGGGAGAAGGAAAGGTCGTCTTCGAAGACGAGACGCCGTATCAATACGTGCGGGTTCTCGAACGCGATGGCGGCGAGCGGATCCTCGAACTGAACGAGGGACAGGCTATCCACTCCCTCTACCGGCCCGGTCAATTCCTCACCGGCGACTATTGGGACGGCTTCCTTGTCCTCCCGTTCGCCGCCGGGGCCGGTTTGCCGAGGCATGTTCTGATGTTGGGCAGCGCCGCCGGGACCGTCGCCCGCTCCTACGGTCATTTCTTCCCCCGGACCAGGTTCGACTCGGTCGAGATCGATGGCGAGTTGACCTCGCTGGGGCGACGTTACTTCGGCCTGCGAAACCCACGCATGCGGACCTACACGGCCGACGCACGACCTTTCCTCGAGCAGAGTTCGGAACGCTACGACGCGATCATGGTCGACGCCTACCGCCAGCCCTATATCCCCTTCTACCTCGTCACCCGCGAGTTCTTCGAATTGGCGCGCGACCACCTCACGCCCGCCGGCACGGTGGTCGTCAACGTCGGCCATCCGGAAGGCAGTGACGATCTTGAGCGGGTGCTCGGTCGAACGATGGCCGACGTCTTTCCCTCCGTCGCCCGGGCGCCACTGGAGCCGACCAACACCCTGCTCGTCGGCGCTCGCCGGGCGCCGACGAGCCGCCTGTTGCTCGGCGCCCGCGCTTCGCTGCCCGAGGCGCTGCGACCGCTCGCCGTGCGGGTCGCCGGTGCGCTGGCGCCGCGCCTGCCCGGCGGCGAGGTCTACACCGATGACCGTGCGCCTGTCGAATGGCTGGTAGACAAGTCCCTGTTGGGGTATGCGAATGCTCAGTGACGTGAGCGCATCGGGGGTGCCGTGATCGCCTCGATCCCCAGCCCCTCGAGCAGCGGCCTCGGCATCGGGCCCTTCGAAATCCACATGTACGGGCTGATGTACGCGTTCGCGGTGACCGCCGCGGTGCTGATCGTGCGGCGGCGCTGGAGCAAACTCGGCGGCGACCCGGAACTCCCCTTCCAGGTGGCGATCTGGGCCTTCCCGGCGGGGCTGCTCGGCGGCCGCCTCTACTTCGACATCACCAGCTTCAACGAAATGCCCCACACCTGGTGGGGCCCGTTCGCGGTCTGGGACGGCGGGCTCGGGATCTGGGGCGGGATCGCCGCGGGCGCCGCGGTCGGGGTCTGGCGCGTCCACCGGGCGGGCGTCTCGGTCCCCACCTTCATGGACTGCACCGCCCCCGCCCTGCTGGTCGCCCAGGCGATCGGCCGGGTCGGCAACTACTTCAACCAGGAGCTCTTCGGCGGGCCGACCAACCTCCCCTGGGGCCTCGAGATCTCCCCCGAACACCGACCGGCGGGCTACCTCCACTACGCCACCTTCCAACCGACCTTCCTCTACGAGATCATCTGGAACCTGGCCCTGGCCGCCTTCCTCGTCTGGCTCGGCCACCACCGCAAGATCCGCCCGCCCGGCCTCTTCGCCCTCTACGTCACCGGCTACTCGGCCTTCCGGATCTTCGAGGAGAGCCTGCGGGTCGACCCCGCCCATCACATCCTCGGCCAGCGGCTCAACTTCTGGGTGGCGATCGTCCTCACGATCATCGGCGCCGCCTGGTTCGCCTGGACCCAGCGCGACCGCCCCGGCGCCGATGACCCGCCGATCGTCGGGGGTCTGTCCCCGCCGATGCGGACGGAGAGGATGGAGTGAACCGGGCGCCGCCGGAATCCGCGTCCCTCGCCGTGGACGCCGCGATCGGGCCACCCTCGTCGTCCGAGCTACAGCGCATCCGTTCGCGTGGGAGGCTGCGCTACCTCGTCTCCCTGTTCGGCGCCGCCTTCGTAGCCGCCATCGCCTACGTCGATCCCGGCAACTTCGCGACCAACGTCGCCGGTGGCGCCAAGTACGGCTACCTGCTGCTGTGGGCGGTGCTGGCGGCGAACCTGATGGCGATGCTGATCCAGTACCTCTCGGCGAAGATCGGGATCGCGACCGGCCGAAACCTGCCCGAGCAGTGCCGCGAGCATTTCGCGCGCCCGATCTCGTGGGGCCTGTGGGCCCAGGCAGAGTTGATGGCGATGTCCACCGACCTCGCCGAGATCGTCGGTGCCGCGATCGCCCTCAACCTGCTCTTCGGGGTGCCGTTGTTCGTGGCCGGTGTGATCGCGGGCGCCGTCGCCTTCGCCCTGCTCGCGCTGCACGCGCGCGGCTACCGGCGGTTCGAGACCGCGATCATCGGGCTGCTGGGGATCATCCTGCTCGGCTTCCTCTACGAGACGCTGCGGATCGGGCCCGACGCCAGCGGCGTCGCCGCAGGCTTCGTCCCGCACCTGCGGGGATCGGACAGCCTGTTGCTAGCCGTCGGGATCATCGGTGCCACCGTCATGCCGCATGTGATCTACCTGCACTCGGCGCTCACCCAGGACCGCATCCCGCCGCGCGACGATGACGAGCGGCGCGAGCTGATCCGCTTCCAGCGCTTCGACGTCGGCCTGGCGATGGGGATCGCGGGCCTGATCAACATCTCGATGCTGGCGGTGATGGCCGCCGTGCTGAGCGGCTCAGGGACGGACACGATCGAAGGTGCCTACTCGGGCCTGGAACAGGTGATCGGTTCGGGCTCGGCGGTCGCCTTCGCGCTGGCGCTGCTCGCCTCCGGCGTCGCTGCCTCGAGCGTGGGGACGTTCGCGGGTCAGGTCGTCATGCAGGGGTTCATCCGTCGCTCGATCCCGCTCTTCCTGCGGCGGGCGGTGACGATGGTGCCGGCGCTCGCGATCCTCGGCTTCGGTGTCGACCCCACGGGTGCCCTGGTGATCAGCCAGGTCGTGCTCTCCTTCGGTATCCCCTTTGCGCTCGTGCCCCTGGTCGTGTTGACCACGCGGCGGAGCGTGATGGGGAGCTTCGTCAATCGTCGGGCGACGACGGTCACGGCGTCGCTGTTCGCCGCCGTGATCATCTCGCTCAACCTCTTCCTGCTCTACCAGACGTTCGCGGGCGGCTAGGCTCCGCGGGATCCGGCCTCGGTCAGGCGCGCCCTGCGCAGCAGGAGCGCGTTGACGCCGACGATGAAGCTCGAGCCCGACGTCGAGAGGGCCCGCGATCTCCGACGGCGGCTCAAGTCCGAGCGAGCCTGGACGGGACGAGAGGTCGCCTCATCCGCACCTACCGCGACCGGGCGCGCCCCATGCCCTCTCGGTGAACGATGGCGACGACGAGGTAGGCGTCGACGGCGGCGCGGCCCACGCCGACGAGCGGGCTGTCCCGTCGCGCCACCTCGGCCTGCCCGCCTTGGCGATCCTTCGCCCTCGGGCCCCGCTGTCCGTTGCCTTCGGTCACGCGCCCGAGGATCGCGATGTGGTTTGAAAGGTCGCGTGAAGGAGAGGTGCCGTTCGCGTGAAGCCGACCGGCCCTCAGACGCGGGCGGCGACGGCGCGTTGGAGGACCAGGTAGACGGCGAGGCTGAGCGCGGCCAGCCAGGCCAGCGCGATCGCCAGCCCGCCGCCGGCCCCGAAGGCGTGCGAATAGGCGCCATCGAGCATCACCCGCGTCGGGCCGTAGCCGGGCAGCAGCCAGGCCGCGGTCACCGGCCTGGGGTGGAACATCGGGCTCTGCACGACCCCGAAGTCGGTCATCGCCAAGAAGAGGATCAGGTAGGTCGCGGGCAGCTTGTCGAGAAGGGCCCCGGCGAGGGCCCCGATCGCGGCGTAGATCAGCCCGGTCAGGACAAGCGCGCCGATCACCGGCGGCCACGAGGCCGGCGTGAAGCCGAGCGCCATCACGGCCGTGGACACCGCGACGACGACGGCGGTCGCGGCGGCGAGGACCGCGAGGCGCGCGAGCACGGTCTCGCGGGCCCGGAATCCGGCGACCACGAGCCGGCGATCGCCCTGCAGGGCGGACTGCATCACGAAGACCCCGAGCAGCGCCGCGACGAAGGCGACGCTGATCTTCGCCATCTCGGGCCCGTGCAGGGCCTTCATCGTCGTCGTCACCCAGGCGCCGCCGGGCAGTTCGATCGGGTGCGGGCTGGCCTGGGTGACCGCGACGCTCCAGATCACCATGTAGGCGGGGACGAGCACGAGGAGGATTGCGACCAGGGGGCGGCGGCCCTGGTCGCGGAAGGCCATCGCGGTCGCGATGCGGGTCCGGCCGATCATCTCGTTAGGCCCGCGCGCGCGCCGCCGCCCAGAAGGCGACCAGCGCCACCGCCAGCGAGCCGAGCGCAAGGGCCGCGACGCCGCGCCAGTCCGCGGCGGGCGATCCCTCCGCACCGGCGGCGGCGATCAGCAGGTTGGCGGCGTGATAGGTGGGGAGGTAGGTCCCGACTCCGCCGGTGGCGTCGGTCATCTGCGGTCCCGAGAAGGCGTCGACCGAGAAGACGAGGATCACCAGCAGCGAGCCCTCCAGCGGCGCCGCGACGAAGGCACCGACCAGGGCGCCGACGCCGATGTAGATCGCGGCGAAGGCGAAAATCGCGACCGCGGCGTGCAGCGGGTGACCGATGCCGCTGCGCAGCCAGAGGGTGAGGAACGCGACGGCGCTGACGGTGACGCCGAGCACGAGCGCCGCGCCGATCCGTGAGAGCGCGACGCGCAGCGCCCCGAACCCGGCCAGCGCCAGGCGGCGATCAGCGCCGCGCGAGGAGCTGACCATGAAGAAGGCGAGCGTCCCGGAGAGGAAGGCGGCCGCCCAGCCGGCGCTGATCGCGTTCGCCGACCGGGTGGCGAGCGTGCCGCCGAGCGCCTTCGAGAACTCGCCGAGCACGCCGGCGAAGATCAGGACGAAGAAGGCCGGGATCGCGACCAGCAGGGCCAGGGTGAGCGGCGCGCGCAGCTGCTCGCGGACGAAGCTCTGCCCGGCGAGCGCGAGCGTCCTCACCCCAGCACCGCCCGTCCCTCGCGCAGCTCGTAGACCCGGTCGAGGCGCCCGCGCTCGGCGAGCAGGTGGGAGACGATCAGGATCCCCATGCCCGCGTCGCGGCGGCGCTCGGACATCTCCCAGAATCGCACGTAGGTTTCCCAGTCGAAGCCCGAGTAGGGCTCGTCGAGGAGCAGCACCGCCGGCTCGTGCATCAGCGCCAGCGCCAGGTTGAGCTTCTGGCGGGTGCCGCCGGAGAGCTCCTCGACCCGGTAGCGGTGGTAGCGCTCGAACCGCAGCTCCTCGAGGAGCCCCGTGGTGGCGCCCTCCTGGGCGGCCTCGTCGAGGCCGTAGGCGCGCGCGAAGAGCTCGAAGTGCTCGGCGACTGTGAGCTTGTCCCAGAGCATCGGCTGCTGGGGGCAGTAGCCGAGCCGCCCGGACTCCCAGACGCTGCCGCCGTCGCGGCCCAGGAGCCCGACGACGATCTGCATCAGGGTGCTCTTGCCCGAGCCGTTCTCGCCGACCAGGCCGACCAGCTCGCCCCGGCAGACCATCAGGCTGGCGCCCCTCAGCACCTCGACCGCGCGCCGCCGCGGCGGCACTCCGCGGTGAAAGGTCTTCCGCAGCTCCTCGGCGCGCAACACGCAGTGCCCCGGCGCCGGGCACCCGCCGGGCGCGCGGGCCTGCTCGGCGCGCGTCGGCCCCTGACGGGGAATACTCGGTGCCGCACCCGGGCGCTGGCTCATCGCGCGATCACCTTGCCGTGCAGCATGCCCATGCCGCAGCTGAACTCGTAGGTTCCCGGCTCCTCGGGGGTGAACTCGACCGGGACCAGCTCGCCCTCGGGCAGGTCGGCCTGGCGGTTGAAGTCCGGGAACAGCACCTTCTCCGAGCAGGCGGCGGTCTCCTGGCGCAGGAAGCTGAGGCGCACCGGCTTGCCGTGCTCGACGACGATCACGTCGGGGTTGTAGGCGCCCTTCACGGCGATCGTCGCCTCCTGGAAGCCGGAGGAGGTGAGGCCGGCGGCGACGGCGGCGCCGCGGGGGCCCCAGAAGAACCAGGCGACGGCGGCGATCGCGGCGAGCCCGCCGACGGTGACGATGACCTGTGCGATTCCCATTGCTAGTCCTCCTTCGGCTGCCAGCGGCGCAGCCGGTTTGCGTTCGAGACGACGGTGAGCGAGCTGAACGCCATCGCCGCGGCGGCGATCAGCGGCGAGAGCAGGAGGCCGGTCAGCGGGTAGAGCACCCCGGCGGCGATCGGCAGGCCGGCGCCGTTGTAGACGAAGGCGCCGAGCAGGTTCTGCTTGACGTTTCGCATCGTCGACTCGGAGATCTCGATCGCGGTGGCGACGCTCTGCAGGCTGCCACCGACCAGGGTGACGTCGGAGGCCTCGATCGCGACATCGGTGCCGGTCCCGATCGCGAAGCCGACCTCGGCCTGGGTCAGCGCCGGCGCGTCGTTTATCCCGTCGCCGACCATGCCGACCTTGTTCTGTTCGAGCTGGAGCTTCTGCACCTCGTGCGCCTTGTCCTCGGGCAGGACCTCGGCGAGGACGCGGTCGACCCCGACCTGACGGGCGATCGCCTGCGCGGTCGCCTCGTTGTCGCCGGTGATCATCGCCACCTCGAGGCCGAAGCGGCGCAGCCGCTCGATCGCCGCGACCGAGTCGGGCTTGATCGTGTCGGCGACCGCGACGAGCGCCGCGGCCTCGCCGTCGGCGGCGAGGTACATCGGGGTCTTGCCCTGGCCGGCCAGCTCCTCGGCACGCCGGTCGAGCGCGCCGACCTCGACGCCGCGGTCGGCCATCAGCTTGCGGTTGCCGAGGAGCACGGCCCGGCCCTCGACCTCGGCGTCGACCCCGTGGCCGGGGACCGCCTCGAAGCGTTCCGGCCTCGGCACCTCGATGCCGCGCTCGGCCGCGCCCTGGACGATCGCCTGCGCGAGCGGGTGCTCGGAGTCGCGCTCGACCGCGGCGGCCAGGCGCAGCGCGGCCCGCTCGTCGAACCCGTCGGCCGCCGCTACGTCGGTCAGCGCCGGCTTGCCGTGGGTGATCGTCCCGGTCTTGTCGAGCACGACCACGTCGAGCCGGCGGGCGGCCTGCAGCGCGTCGCCGCCGCGGAAGAGGACGCCCTGCTCGGCGCCCTTGCCCATCCCGACCGTCAGCGAGGTCGGCGTCGCGAGCCCCAGCGCGCACGGGCAGGCGATGATCAGCACGGTGACGGCGACGATCACCGCGTAGGCGAGCACCGGTGCCGGGCCGAGGTTGAACCAGACGACGAAGGCGGCCAGCGCGACGATGATCACCGCCGGGGCGAAGATGCCCGAGACCTGGTCGACGATCCGCTGGATCGGCAGCTTGGTCGCCTGGGCGTCGCCGACCATCCGCACGATCGAGGCCAGCGCCGTGTCGGCTCCGACCTTCCTCGCCCGGAAGCGGAAGGCGCCGGTCTTGTTGATCGTCGCCCCGATCACCTCGTCGCCCGGGCGCTTGTCGACCGGCAGCGACTCGCCGGTGACCATCCCCTCGTCGATGCTCGACTCTCCCTCGATGATCACCCCGTCGACCGGGACTTTCTCGCCCGGCCGCACGGCGACCACGTCGCCGACCACGACCTCGTCGACGGGGACGTCGAGCTCACGCCCGTCGCGGACGACGCGGGCGGTCTTCGCCTGCAGGCCGACCAGCTTGCGGATCGCCTCCGAGGAGCGGCCCTTGGCCTTCACCTCGAGCGCCATCCCGAGCGTCACCAGGGCGACGACGACGGCGGTGACGTCGTAGTAGACCTCCGCCAGGCTCGCCTTGGGGAAGATCCCGGGCGCGATCACGGCGACGGTCGAGTAGAGCCAGGCCGCCGTGATCCCCGCCGCGATCAGGACGTGCATGTTCGCCTGGCGGTGGCGGAGCGCCTGCCAGGCGCCGGTGTAGAAGTGGCCGCCGGACCAGATCAGCACCGGGAGGGTCACGAGGCCGAGGCCGCGCCATACCCACAGCAGCGAGTCGGAGCCCTTGACGAAGAAGGACCAGTTGTCGAGCCCGAAGAGGTCCGGGTAGGAGAGGATCAGGACCGGCACCGAGATCGCCGCCGCGAACCAGAACTTGCGCATCAGCGTGCTGTACTCGCGCTTCCGGTCTGCCTCCTGGAGAGCCATCGGGTCCTCTCCCGACGCCGGCGCCTGGCGCGGCTTGTAGCCGGCGCGCTCGACCGCACGCTCCAGCGCCGCCAGGTCGGCCTCCTGCGGTCGGTAGGAGACGGTGGCCTGCTCGCTGGTCAGGTTGACGGCGGCCTCGAGGACGCCTGGGGTGCGCCCGAGCTCCTGCTCGATCCGCGCCACGCATGAGGCGCAGCTCATCCCCTCGATTCCGATCCGCGCCGTCTCGGTCGCATCGGGGTGACCGCCGTCTCCTACGCGCCCATCGTCGAGGCGGGTGGCGGCAGCGTGGGCGGTCACCGGCCCTCGCCCTCCCCGCCTCCGCCGTGCGACATCCCGCCGTGCATCATCGCCATCATCGCCGTGCAGGCGACCGCGATGATGATGAAGCCGAAGCCGACGACCCCGGTCGCGACCAAGGCGACCGCGATCACCAGCATCGGGATGCAGCAGGCGATCATCATCCAGCGGCTGTGTCCGCCGTGACCGGCTCCGTGGTCCTCCGCCTCACTCTCGTGCTCGTGATGCTCCGGCGGGTGCTGATACTGGTCTCGATCGCGGGTTCCGAACGCGCTCATGCCGGCCTCCGCAACGACGGCGGCACATGGCCGAGCTTGCGATACAGCGGGCAGAAGCCGATCGCGCCGGTGACGAGGAGGTCGAGACCGGCGAGGACGAGCAGGCCCTCGAGCACGATCGCGACGACTCCGCCTGCCGAGCCGAGGAGCACGAGGCCGACCACGACGCCCGCCAGACCGAGGCCGACCCGGCCGACCCGCTCGATCGGGGTGATGTTGATTGCTGGACGTTTCATCTTGATTTCCTCCTCCAGTTCTGCGGAGCGTAGGAGCAGCGGAATCTCGGGCATCGGTGCAGGCCCGCAGGCCCGACCGGGGCAACTACGGATTCGGCAGCTGCTCCTCGACGCTCGCCTTGGACTCCTGGGCCACAGCGGACGACGCACCGGGCGCTTGCTCGTCGGCATCGTGGGTGTGGCCGTGCTGGCCACCGCCGCAGCAGCCGCCGCCGTGCGAGTGGGAGCTGTGATCGCCGGAGTGCTCGTGGTCACCTACCGGTCGTTGTGATCTCTTGAGAAACTCGAACATAGGATGAACCTCTCTTTTGGTCGTGGCTGAGGATCTGCCGATGCTGCGAAACCGACTGTCCGACGCAGCGTAGGACCGCGCTCGGGCCCGGTCATCCGTAGTAACCCCGGCTCTCGGTGGCGGTATTTCCACGCGCCTGTCCGGGGCTTGCCCGCGGGCGACGATCCTCCCCCGCAGGACGCCAAGCCGGCAGCAGAACTCGCGCTCGCCCGCCGGCAGTGGCCCGAGATCGACGGTTATGTCCTCGAACGGCGGCAGCATCACGCTCTTGCCGAGGCTCGGGATCACGATCTGCTCGGAGCAGGCCGCGGTCTCCTCGCGGCGGAAGGTCAGCCGCAACCGCTCGCCGGCCCGGGCCTCGATCAGATCGGGGAAGAACGCACCCTCCACTCGCACCCAGGCGCAGCCCTCGCTGTAGCGGAGCCGCGTCGGAGGGCGCTCGTTCGCGCCCTTCGGAACAAGTCGCCTGAGGCCCATCGCCTGCTCCCTTCATCGTTGCTTTCGAGGCCAGGATCGAGCGATCGTTTGAAGGTCCTGTGAAGGGGGTCTGCGGCTTCGGTGAAGATCCCGACTACGGGTGCAGGCCGTCAGCGCTGATCGCGGGAGCCAGGGCCCGCGCGAGAGGGGAGCGGGAGGCGGCGACTGCGCGGCCGCGGCCGGGCGGTCGGGGCGGAGGGTTCGTCCGGGGGACGATGATCGCCGGTATCTGAGCGTGGTGGGCGACCTCCTGGCCCACCGATCCGAGCAGCAGGCTGGCGATGCCGCCCCGCCCGCGCGAGCCCACCACGACCAGCTCCGCATCCTGCGCCGCTTCGAGCAGCGCCCTCGCCACCGGCCCCCTGACCGCCCGCCTTTCGACCTGAATCTCGCCGCGATCGGCTCCGCATCTCCGCACGGCCTCGTCGATCCTCCTCAGCGCCGCCCGCTCCAGCCCCCGGGGCAGTTCCTCGCCCACGGGGCCGACGGCGAGGGCCGCCGCCGAGATCTCCCAGACGCACACCACCCGCAGCCTCGCGCCGCGCAGCCTCGCCTCCTCGAGCGCGAAGCGTAGCGCCGCGTCGGCCGCCGCCGATCCGTCGACGCCGACCACGATCGGTGATACGGACGGATGCACTCAGCGTTCCTCCGGCCGGCGGAGCTTGGCCGGCCTGGTCAAGGGCGACAGCCCGCGCATCGACTCGACCACCCTCGGCACGAGCCGGCCCGGCTCACCGCTCGCCAGGCCGCGATCGCTGCAGTGGCACCCGCCCTTGCAGCCGCAGGCGTCCACTGCCGACGGTCGCTCACCAGGTGCGCCGGAGCGCGATGAATCCGCCGCCTGCCCGCGGCCGGTGATCGGCGGGCTTTGCCTGACCCGCTCCTTCACGGATGACACGGCAGGTTTCATGCCGCCCTCCCCAGGGAAGGCGGCGCGTGACCGAGCTCGCGATACAGCAGGCAGAAGCCGAGGGGCCCGTAGGAGGGAGACGAGGCCGAGTACGTCCGGCCAGCTCGCTCGATTGGGGTGTTTTTGATCGGCGGACGCTTCATCGCGTCTCCCTTCCGGCAGCTTGTCTTACGGAATGTAGGAGCAGCGAAGGTCGCGGGCATCGGTAAAAGGCCGCACCCCCGATACGGCCGAACTACCTCGGCACGATCACCTTCGTGGCGATGAAACGGGGATATCCCCCGCCCATCGCCACGAGGTCTGCCGCGGCTCAGTGGCTGTGCCCCGCGTTGACGCCAGGGGGCTGGCCGGCGCTTGCCTCGGACTCGTCGCGCGGCGCAGGCGCGCCACCCGCCCCCTGCTCGCCGGCGTCGTGGTGGTGGCCGTGCATGCCGCAACCGCCGGCTCCGTGCGCATGGGAGCCATGATGGCCGGCGTGCTCCTGACTACCTCCCGGTCGATTGGATCTCTTGAGGAACTCGAACATTTGGAACCTCCTTTGGTTGTCATTGCAAGGATCGGCCAATGCCATGAAGAAGCGGTGAATCGCGAATGTCGATTGGGTGAATGGCCCCGGCCCCTTGGGGGAGCCCTACGCCCCCGTGTACCCAGGCGCGGACACCTGGCTGGTGGGTGCGCCACTTGCAGCCCCGGGATGGCGAGCGGCAGGGGACGCCGGCAACAGCTCAGCCTCCGGCTCGAGGCCGGCGGCGGACGCCTCTGGGCGGACGCCGCGGCCCGACAACAGGACGGCGGCCGCGATCAGCGCGAGCAGCGCGATCGCGGCGTTGACCGTGAGCGCCGTCGACAGGCCGGAGACGAACGCCTGCTTGCTCGCCGAGCCGGCGGCACCGGTGCTGGCGGTGAGGATCGCGCCCATGAAGGCGATGCCGGCCGCCAGCCCGGTCATCCGGAAGGTGTTGAAGATCGCCGCGGCCTCGCCCGAGCGCTGTTTGGAGACGGTGCCGACGGCGGTCGCGGTCAGGGGGCTGGTCGAGAGACCGATCCCGGTGCCGGTGAGCACCAGGCCGAGAAGCCACCGGATCGAGCTCTGCTCGACGCCGAGGCCCGAGAGGATGAGCAGGCCGGCGCCGAGCAGTGCCATCCCGGCAGTCGTCGGCGCTCGCGCCCCGATCCGGTCGCTGAGGCGGCCGGCGAGCGGGGAGATCGACGCGATCAGCACGGTCATCGGCAGCAGGGCGGCGCCGGCGCCGAGCGCCGTATCGCCCAGCACCGATTGCAGGTAGAGCGAGAGGAAGAAGAAGAGGCTGCACATCACCGAGGTCGAGAGCAGGATCACGGTGTTGGCGGCCGTGAAGGCACGGTTGGAGAACAGCGACAGATCGACCAGCCCGCCGCCGCGGCGCTCGCGGCGGATGAACGCGGCAAAGGCGATCGGCGCCAGGACCAGCGGGCCGAGGACCGGCAGCGAGCTCCAGCCGAGCGAGTTGCCCTCGGTAAGCGGGAAGAGCAGTGCGACAAGGGCGCCGGCGAGCAGCGCCGCGGCGCGCCAGTCGACTCGCTTTGCATCGGGGTTGCTGGACTCGGCGAGCACCCGGGTCCCGACGAAGAAGGCGGCGGCCACGGCCGGGAGGTTGAGGAGGAAGATCCAGCGCCAGCCGAGGCCTTGGGTGATGAGCGCGCCGAGGATCGGGCCAACCGCCAGGGCAAGGGCGGATACACCGGCCCAGATCCCGACCGCAAGTCCCCGTCGACCAGACTCGAAGGAGACCGAGATCAGTGACAGCGAGGACGGGGCCATCAGCGCGGCGCCGGCGCCCTGGATCACCCGTGAAGCGATCGCCGGCGTCCCGGTCGGCGACGCCGCGATCAGCAACGAGGCCAGGCCGAACAAGGCGAGCCCGGAGAGGAATACCCGCCGACGACCATAGACGTCGGCGAGCCGACCGGCCGGCAGCATGAAGGCAGCCAGAACGAGCGTGTAGGCGTTGACAACCCACTCGAGGCCGCTCAGCCCGAGGTCGAGCTGGCGCTGCATCGTCGGCAGGGCGACGCTAACGGCCGTGTCGTCGAGGGTGAGCAGAAACGAGGCCAGCGAGAGCACCGCGAGAGTCGCCCAGGCCTGCCGGTGGCCGAGGTTGCGCGGCGCGGCGGGTGGAGCACCGTGCTCCACCCGCCACCACTTGGTCAACTCAGACATGCGCGTGGTGCCCGCCGTGATCGCTGTCGGCAGTCGCCGTCGGAGTCGAGGACTGCTCGGTCGGCGGCGTCGGGGAAGTCTCATAGTTTTCTTGTCGGCTATGGCCATGGCCACCGCTGCGGCCGCCATGACCGCCGCCGTGCCCGCCGTGGCCCTGACCCCCGCCGTGCCCGTGGCCGCCATGCCCACGGAGGTGAAAGATCATCATCGCCCCGAAGGCGATCAGGAGAATCAACGTCGTAGTGCTCATGATCCGCTCCTTTCCTTGTCTTACGGATCGTAGGAGAACGAGATCGGCGGGCATCCGTGCAAACCCGCAGCCCTTCTCGGGGGATTACGGATTCGCTGGTCGGCAACTCGAGACGCGTCAATCGGTATGCCTCCGTTCCGTCTCACAGGGGAACCGTCGCCGACCGCCATGAAGGGGCTGTGAAGGGCTCGGGGGGCCTTGACTCAGTGGCTCGCGGCCGTCGCGCCGCCGAGATAGATCGCGGCGAGCGTCGCGAAGATGAAGGCCTGGAGGGTGGCGACCAGACCGACCTCGAAGACGAAGAAGGCAAAGGCAAGCGGGAAGGTCAGCGCTCCGAGCGCGGCGATGCCCAGCAGCACCGCGAGCCCGCCGCCCATGAACAGCAGCAGCAGGTGCCCGGCGAGGACGTTTGCGAACAGCCGCACCGAGAGCGAGATCAGCCGCACGAAGTGCGAGATCACCTCGATCACGAAGATCGCTGCCTTGCCGATCGGGTTCATCCCCTCGAGCCCCGCCGGCAGCCAGCTGGCGAGATAGCCGAAGAGCCCCTTCGCCCGCACCCCCTCGACGTGGTAGGAGATCCAGACGACGAGGGTGAGGGCGAGCGGGACCGAGATGTTGGCGGTGGCCGCGTACAGCGCGAAGGCCGGGATCCCGATCCCGAAGACGTCGACCGTCTCCCGCGTATTGGTGGGGAGCGGCAGGTAGCCGATCAGGTTCGAGAAGGCGATGAAGAAGAAGAGGGCGGCGAGGAAGGGAAACCAGCGGAGTGCCATCCCGCCCGTGAGATGTCCGCCGGTGATGTTGTCGCGGGTCAGGTCGTAGGCGATCTCGATCGCCGTCTGGACTCGGTTCGGCTTCGCCTGCATGCGGCGCGAGATCCAGACCATCACCGAGATCGTCAGGACGCCGGCGAGGGCCAGGTAGAAGACCGCCCGGTTGATGCTGAGGTCGATGCTCCCGAGCCTGAGACTGACCCAGGGGTCGAGCTTGTACTCGTCCTGGGGTTTGAATCCGCCGTTGCGTCCCGTGTTGCCGAAGACGACGAGGAACAGGACCGCGGTCGCCAGGTAGCCACCGAGCCCGAGCAGGACCTTCGTCCGGGTCCTCACGCAGCCTCCTCGGGCCCGCCCAGGCACGGCGCCTGGGCGGTGGCCCGGTTAAACGTCGTGGTGGCTGGCACCTGAGCTGCGGCTTCCTCTCCCGTGCGCGCCCTGGTTCACCCGGAAACCGCCTCCGCGACGCTCCCCCTCGTCGCCGCGCCGGCGCTGCCGGGACCCTGGAGGACCACCTTCAGCGCCCCGGTCGAGGCGGCGTCGGCGAAGGTGTCGTAGGCCTCCATCGCCTGGTCGAGGGCGAAGTGGTGGGTGGCGAAGAGCGTCGGGTCGAGGCGGCCGCTGGTGATCAGCCGCAGCAGCTGCGGGATGCTGTAGGTGTCGACCAGGCCGGTCGTCACCGTCACGTCGCGGGTCCACAGTTTCTCCAGGTGGAGCGCGGCGGGCTTGCCGTGGACGCCGATGTTGGCGACGCGGCCGCCGGGCCGGATCAGCTCGGTGGCGAGTTCGAAGGTCGGCGGCACGCCGACCGCCTCGAGCGCGACGTCGGCGCCGAGGCCGTCGGTCATCTCCATCACCGCGGCGACCGGGTCCTTGTTGCCGTTGTTGATCGTGGTGTCGGCGCCGAAGCGACGGGCGCTCTCGAGCCGGCTGTCGGCGAGGTCGATGGCGACGATCCGGCCCGGCGTGTAGAGGTGGGCGGTCAGGATCGCGGCCAGGCCGATCGGCCCGGCGCCGACGATCGCAAGGGTGTCGCCGGGGGAGACCATGCCGTTCAGCACACCGACCTCGTAGGAGGTGGGGAGGATGTCGGCGAGGAACAGCACCTGCTCGTCGCCCAAGCCCTCGGGGACCTTGTAGGTGGAGTTGTCGGCGAACGGGACCCGCGCGTACTCTGCCTGCACGCCGTCGATCGTGTGGCCGAAGATCCAGCCGCCACCGCCCAGGCACTGGCCGTAGTGCCCTTCCTTGCAGTAGCGGCAGCGACCGCAGGCGCTGACGCAGGACAGCAGCACCCGGTCCCCGGGGGCCACCGTGGTGACGCTCGCGCCGACCTCCTCGACGGTGCCGACGGCCTCGTGGCCGAGGATCGTCCCCGGTTTGGTCTCCGGCACGTCGCCTTTGAGGATGTGCAGGTCGGTGCCGCAGATCGTCGTCGTGTCGATCCGGACGATCGCGTCGGTCGGGTCGACGATCGCCGGGTCATCGACCGTGTCCCAGCCGCGTTGGCCGGGTCCGTGGTAGACAAGCGCTTTCATCTGCTTCTCCTATCTGATCGGGATGGATTCCCATCCGCTTGCGGTGGAGCAGGCCCGAAGGCCGGCGGGGCGGGGCGGGGCGGGATGGTCAAAGACGGAGGTCATCGCAGGGGTTTGTCGGTGACCCAGCTGTCGCCCCGCTCCGTAATCGCTCATCCGCGCTCCTTTCTCGCGGCCAGGCTAATTCCGCTGCTCCTACGCCGCGTCGGGGAATCGCCGCCGACCTTACTAGGGGCAACTACGGATCGCCAGAGGCGTGGGGGGCGGCTGTGCTGTCAAGACCGATCGGTCGTCGAGGCGGCCGACCGGCGACGCCATCGACCTCTGCCCACGTTCGTCGGGAGGCGACGAATGCTCTCCAGACGAGCAGGATCAACTTCGGATGTCAGGGCGGCGAGGACCTCGTCGGCGGGCATCGTGGCGGCCGAGCGCAGCTGCAGTGAGTGCCAAGCCAGCCCGGGAGCCGATTCTGTGCGAACCGCCTCCATTGCCATCTGCCTATCGGGGCGGCCTGATCCGAGGTGGATCAGGCCGCCCCGCCGAGTCCCGCACCGAGCTCGACCTCGCCGCCGCCGGCGCGGCCACGTCTTCCGCCGACTGCGATCGTGAGAGCCGCGCCGAGGGCCGCATAGGCGGTGAGAACCAGCAGCGCGCCGCCGATCGCGTTGCCGCCGAAGTAGACGACGTTCCTCACGAGGGTCGTCCCCGCCCCCGGGGGGAGGAGCGGGCCGACGTCCGCCCAGAACCCGTGGGTCAGCAGCTGCGAGGCGAGCGGCCCCCCCGAGGAGGGGTTGCCGATCGCCACGAAGAGGACGATCGCGAGCGCCGTGCCGGCCACCCCGAAGAGCGACTGCAGGGCGGCGGTCGCCGCGCCGGTTGCGAACACGATCAGCGTCCCGACTCCCATCAACGCGATCGTGCTCCCTTCGAGCGTCCCGATCACGTCCTGGACCAAGAGCGTGCCCAGGATCCCGGAGAGCCCGGCGTAGGCGGCCAGGGCGAGGACGCGGGTCGCTGCCAGCTTGCGACTCCGAGCCGCCGAGCCCCGCGCCAGGCCGAGGATCGTGGCACCGAGGTAGCCGCCGACGAGCCAACCGACGACGAGGTAGAAAGGCGAGATGCCTCGCGAGTCGCTTGCCGGCAGGGGCTTCACGTCACGGACCCGGAGCGTGCGACCCGGCGGCTCCGCTCGACGCACCTCCCGCGGCAGTTCCTCGGCGATCAGGGCACTTGCGGCGCCCGCCACCAGCAGCCGATCGCTCCGCGGTTCGGCGATCAGCGCCGCGTAGACGCGGCGCTGATCGATCGCCTCGATCGCGGCGGCGAGGTTGCCGACCCTCTCAAACTTCAATGCGTTCCCGCTCCGCGCCCGGATCGAGGTCTCCACGACCCGCGCGACGCCCGCCGGTCCGGTGAGGGCGATCGGGACTTCTCTCGGGGTGGGTGAATGAAGGGCGCCGACGTAGGAGCCGATCATTGCCAGCTGTACAAGGAGGACGGCAAAGAGCAATGCGCCCGCGATTCCGACCGGCGACCTTCCCCGGCCCAGCTCCAACTGCCTCCGCAGGCGCGAGGACCAACTGCCGCGCCGCCTTGTGCCGGGCCGACCGACGCCAGGACCGCTGGCGTCGGTCATCCGGATGGGTTGACCGGGCCAGCGCCGGCCGGGTCGGAGGGACTCTTGCCGGCGCGGGCGAACAGGTAGGCGTCGATCCCGGCGACGAACATCCAGACGAGCGCCACCGGGCCGTGCAGGGCGCCGCTGACGATGGCGAGTACGACCCACCCGGCGAGGAAGATGGCGCCGCGGAGCTTGGCGCCGATCAGAAAATGTCCCAAGCCCGGCGCCAGGAAGCTCAACAGGGCCGCCAGCAGCGCCGATTGGGTAAAGCTCCGTGGCCGGGAGTCACGCGCCACGCCGCGCTCCTCGGCACTCTCGCGAGCGGAAGCCGGGCCGATCGCGGTCGGGGCATCGGAGGTGCGCTGATCCGCATCGCCGCCACTTCGCCTTCCGGCGGCGACCACGTAAACGATCAGCCCGGCGAGGAAGAGGGCCATCAGCACGGCATCGACGATCGGAAGCATCTTCTTTCTCCCTAGGCGGAGTTTGTAGTCAGACAGACAGTAGGAGAAGGTCGCCGACAATCCTCCGTAGAAAGCCGCTGATCCAAAAACGGGCGACTACGAGGGGCCGCTTCGACCGAGCAGTTGCCAAGGCCACTCGCGGCTGGGTCGATCGCGGCGGTGGGGGCCCGGCGCGGCGCTGACCGCGGATCTGCGATCGCCAACACCTGCCCCAAGGGCCTCGACCTCACGTGCTCAACTCTGCGTGGCCGGCTGAGCAGCGGATTGTCGAGCAGGTGGGTCTGGCCGGCCGAGAGGTAGTCGGCGGCCAGCCAGTGGCGATCGATGCGGCGCAGCTCCTCCCGATCGAGCGGGTCGCGGCGCTGCTGCGATTTGGTTCTCCATCGGGAGGGGTCCCGCGCCAGTTGCGTAACCGGCCATCGGATGCCGGATCCCACGCAGCGTAGGATGAAGGGACGTAGTTCATCCTCCGAAGGAGAGTCCATCACCGTCGCCACCGTCATCCTCGTCGTACTGATCGTCGTCGTCGCCCTCTCGTTCGTCGGCCTCCGCAACTCGATCGTCACCGCGCGCAATGCCTGCGATGCCGCTTGGAGCGGAATCGACGTGCAGCTGAAGCGACGTCACGACCTCTTGCCGAACCTGGTCGAGACGGTTAAGGGATACGCGTCTCATGAGCGGGAGGTCTTCGAGAAGGTCACCGAGGCGCGTGCCGAGGCGATGAAGGCCGCCGGCGTCGGCCAGACTGCGGGCGCCGAGCAGCAATTGACCGGCGCCCTGGCCGATCTGCGCGCGGTGGCTGAGAACTACCCACAGCTGCGCGCGACCGAGAACTTCCAGCAACTCTCCGCCAACCTCAGCGGGATCGAGGAACAGATCCAGGCGGCGCGCACCACCTACAACGCCGACGTTCGGGCCTACAACACGAAGATCCAGGTCTTCCCGAACTCGCTCGTCGCCAGGCCCGGCGGCTTTCGACCGCGTGAGTACTTCGAAATTGAGGATGCCGCCGATCGCGAGCCCTCGACCGTACGGTTCAGCAGATAACGAAGAGGTTGTTCGTCGAATGAGTAGGAAAGGGGCGCGCGCATGCCTGCCACCGAGAAGGACGTAACCGAGCAGCAGGCGACCGTCGTCCTCGAGGCGAGTGGGATGCTGCGCGCTTCGGAGCTCGCGGTGGTCGAGGCCGCGATCGGCCGGCGGCCGGGGGTGGTGAGCGTCGAGGCAAACCCCGTCAGCCAGACCGCCACCGTCACCTACGAGCCGTCGGTGACCTCGGTCGAGGAGCTGCGCCGCTGGGTGCAGGCGTGCGGGTATCACTGCGCCGGCCAGTCCGTCCCCGAGCACATCTGCGACCCCTTGACCGAGCCCGATCCACCGGCTGCGGAGGCCGCCATGCCGATGCCGCCGGGCCATGTGCATGGGGGGCCTGGCCCCCACCCCTCGACCGGGCAGGAGGAGGCCGTTCGCTCTCCGGACGAGGTGATGGGCCACGGCGGCCACGGCGCGATGTCGATGGCGGCGATGGTCGCGGACATGCGAAACCGCTTCCTGGTCGCCGCTCTGTTCTCGATCCCGATCGTGCTGTGGTCGAAGATCGGGAGCGACGTCCTCGGTTTCGACGTCGCCGCGCCGTTTGGCTTGCGCGAGGACGTCTTCACGCTGATCCTCAGCCTGCCGGTGATCTTTTACTCCTGCTCGATCTTCTTCACCGGCGCCGTGCGGGCCCTGCGGGCCCGGACCCTGGACATGATGGTGCTGGTGGCCGTCGCGGTGGGGGCGGGCTGGCTCTACTCGGTCGGGGTGACCCTGACGGGCGGCGGCGACGTCTTCTATGAGGCCGCCTCCGTCCTTGCGTCGTTCGTCCTGCTCGGCCACTGGTTCGAGATGCGTGCCCGCGGCGGCGCCAACGACGCGATGCGCACCCTCCTCGACCTCGCCCCGCCGCAGGCGCTCGTCCTCCGCGGCGGCGAGGCGGTCGAGGTGTCGACCTCCGAGATCCAGGTCGGCGACCTGCTGCTCGTGCGCCCAGGGGCGAAAATCGCGGTCGACGGCGTCGTCGAGGAGGGCGACAGCGAGGTCGACGAGTCGATGGTCACCGGTGAGAGCCTGCCCGTCCACAAGGAGGAAGGCTCAGAGGTGATCGGGGCGACGATCAACGCCAACGGGACGCTACGGGTGCGCGCCACCAAGGTCGGCGCAGACACCGCTCTGGCGCAGATCGTGAAGCTCGTCCAGGAGGCCCAGAACTCGAAGGCGCCGGGACAGAAGCTCGCCGACAGGGCGGCCTTCTGGCTGGTGCTGGTAGCGCTGATCGGCGGCGGCCTCACCTTTGCGGCCTGGATGATCTTCAGCGACCGACCCACCTCCGACGCGGTCCTCTTCGCGATCACCGTCGTGGTGATCACCTGCCCGGACGCCCTGGGCCTGGCGACGCCGACCGCGATCATGGTAGGCACCGGGCTCGGGGCAAAGCGGGGAGTGCTGTTCAAGAGCGCGATCGCGCTCGAGACCTCGGCCCGGATCGAAGTCGTGGTGATGGACAAGACCGGGACCCTTACCAAGGGCGAACCGGAGGTCACCGAGGTGGTCTCCGACGGGGTCGGCGAGCCCGAACTCTTGCGCCTGGCCGCCGCGGTGGAGCGTTCATCTGAGCACCCGCTGGCGGAGGCGATCGTCCACCGCGCCGAGACCGAGGGCGCGGCGGAGGTCGAGGCGCGCGGCTTCGAGAACGTGCCTGGCCAGGGCGCCGTGGCCAGCGTCGGCGGTCACACGGTCGCGATCGGGAACCGGCGGCTGATGGAGCAGCGGGGCATCGAGCTCGGGCCGCTTGCCGCCCGCCGCGACGAGCTCGCCGCCGGGGGGCGCACGGCCGTGATCGCGGCGGTCGATGGCCGCGCCGCGGGGCTGTTCGCGATCGCCGACGCCCCACGGGAAACCTCGGCGGCTGCGGTCGAGGCGCTTCACGAAGCGGGCGTCGAGGTCGTGATGCTGACCGGCGACAACCAGGCCACGGCGGAGCGGATCGCCAAGAATCTCGGCATCGACACCGTGATCGCCGAGGTGTTGCCGGGCGACAAGGCGGCGAAGGTCTCAGAGCTCCAGCAGGGCGGGCGCAAGGTGGCGATGGTCGGCGACGGGGTGAACGACGCTCCGGCACTGGCCCAGGCCGACCTTGGGATCGCGATCGGCGCCGGCACCGACGTCGCGATCGAGACCGCCGACGTGGTGCTGATGCGCTCCGACCCGCTCGACGTCCCCACCGCGCTCGCCGTCGGTCGCGGCACGCTGCGCAAGATGCACCAGAACCTCGGCTGGGCGATCGGCTACAACTCTGTCGCCCTGCCGATCGCGGCCGGCGTGTTCGCCTCCTGGATAGGTCTCGTTCTGCGTCCCGAGATCGCGGCGATCTCGATGGCGGGCTCGAGCCTGATCGTCGCCGTCAACGCGTTACTCCTCAAGCGGCTGCGCCTCCCCGGAGCCGACACTGCACCGGCCGGCCCCGAGCAGGAGTAGCCCGCACCCACAGGCTCGATGCCATTGCGGTGCTGAGCAGGGCCGGAGTTGTCGATCCGCAGGTGGACCTTGGTCGCCGAGCCGGCGAGGATCACGGCCGCCTCTCCCAGTCCACCTCGGCCGCGGGCTCGTGCGCCCGGGGCAGGAAGACCTCGCCGACGGTCAGGTCGAGCTCGCGCTTGCGGGCACGTAGTCGCGCACCGTCGTCTCGGAGACCCTCGACCGATAGGTCAGGACCGCCGGAACAGCCTGCCCAGAAGTCCCTTCTTTCCCTGCTCGGAGCCTGCGGTCAGGTAGCGCCCAGGCTCTCGGAGGAAGGAGTCTTTGCAGTCCTCGGAGCAGAAGAAGTAGGTCGTGCCCTCGAACTCGGCCGAGGCGGCCGCGCTGTCAGGGCTTATCTCCATGCCACACACGGGGTCGGTCGCCATCCTTGATCCTCCTCCGGTTCCGTTCGTCAGCCTCGGAGAATCCTACGCCTTGTAGGGGAAACCGGCATCCCCGACGGCACGGCCGTCCTGAGCAGTGGGGCCATCGACGCTCCGAACCGGACCCGCGGGGGAGGGGAGGACGACCCGGAAGCGCGAGCCGCGCCCGGGGGCGCTGTCGACATCGATCCTGCCGTCGTGCGCGATCACCAGCTCGCGGACGATCGCCAGCCCGATCCCGGTGCCGCCGGTCTGTCGCGAGCGGGACCTGTCGGCCCTCCAGAAGCGCTTGAAGATGTGCGGCAGGTCCTCGGGGGCGATGCCGATGCCAGTGTCGGTGACCTCGAGGACCGCGCTGCCCTCCTCGCGGGCGACCCGCAGCTCGACCCCGCCGCCGGACTCGGTGTATCGGAGCGCGTTGGAGAGCAGGTTGGAGAGGATCTGGGCGAGGCGATCCGGGTCGCCCTCGGTCTCGGCCGCCTCCAGCCGGCGCGCCAAAGCAACTCCCTTCTTGGCGAAGCTCGCGTCCATCTGGTCAGCCTCGCGGGCGGCGACCGCGGCCAGGTCGACCCGCCGCTTCTCGATCAGCAGCCCCGGTCGCTCGGCGGCGGCGAGGAGGTCGAGGTCGTCCAGCAGGCGGCCCAGCCGCAGCGCCTCGCCGTGCATCGCCTCCAGGTTCGCGCCCTGGTCGGCGAAGACGCCGTCCTGAGCCGCCTCGATCCGCGAGAGCAGGCCGCTGACCGGCGTGCGCAGCTCGTGGGCGAGGTCGGCGACGCTCTCGCGGCGCACCTCGTCCTCGTGCTTGAGCGTCTCGGCGAGGCGGTTCAGCGCGTGGCCCACCGCGCGTATCTCGGCGTCGCCGCCGGGCTCGATCTCGGTGTCGAGGTCGCCCCGCTCGATCCGCTGGGCGGCGCCCCGGATGCGACGCAACGGTGCGCTCATCGTGTGCGCGAGGAGCAGCGCCGCGACGAGGGCGATCGCGATCGCGATCGCGCCGGCGATCAGATGGAGGCGGTCGAGCGAGTCGCGCAGGTTGACGTCGGCAGGGGTGAGCAGGCTGCCGCCGACCGGGGCCGCGTGCAGCGTCCCCACCGGCGCGCCGGCGACGACGATCGCCCTGCCGGTGGCGCCGGGGCCACGCAGGGCATCGCCGCGCATCAGCGCCGAGTCCGCGGTGCGGACGAGGCGCCCGTCCGGGCGTTCGATCACGGTGCGCAGCCCGGTCGTCAGGCCGATGTGCTCGAGCTCGCTCACCCCGGCCTCGGTCCAGCCGCCCTCGCGGCGGTAGCGGGCCGCAGCTTCGCCGGCGAGGCGGTCGGCCGAGCGGGCGATCCGCGCTTCGGCGGCCTCGCTGAGGCGCGGTTCGAGCCCCTCCGCCGAGAGCAGGGTGGCGAGGCCGACGGCCAGGGCGGCGACGGCGACGAAGGCGATCGAGAGCCGCAGGCGAAGGCTGGTCGCGCGCATCAGCGTCTGGCGAGCCGGTAACCGGCGCCGAAGACCGTCTCGACGTAGCGGGGGTGCCGCGGGTCGGCCTCGATCTTGCGACGCAGGTTCTTGACGTGGACGTCGATCGTCCGCTCGTACCCCTCGAAGTCGTAGCCCTGGACGTGGTTGATCAGCTCGAAGCGCGAGTAGACCCGGCCCGGGTAGCGGGCGAGGGTGACGAGCAGCTTGTACTCGTTCGGGGTCAGGTCGACCGGCTCGCCTCCCACCAGCACCTCGTGCTCGACCGTGTCGATCACGAGGTGCTGGTCGTCGAAGGAGAGCCTCTGCACCAGCGGCGTCTCGGCGCCGCCCGCCCGCCGCAGGATCGCCCGCACCCGGGCCACCAGCTCACGCGGGCTGAAGGGCTTGGTCAGGTAGTCGTCGGCGCCCAGGGTGAGGCCGCCGACCCGCTCCTCCTCGGCCGCCTTCGCGGTCAGCATCAGGATCGGCACGTCGGAGCGGGCGCGGATCCGGCGGCAGATCTCCTCGCCGGAGACATCGGGGAGCATCAGGTCGAGCACGATCAGCCCCGGCTTGATCCGCTCCGCGAGCGCCAGGCCCTCGCCTCCGTTGCCGGCGACGTAGACGAGGTAGCCGTCGCGCTCCAGGTAGCCGCGGACGACGTCCTGAACCGAGGGCTCGTCATCGATCACGACGACCTTCTTGTTGAGGCTGCCGTCGCTCATGAGGTGAGGTTAGGGCGAGTTGTGAAGGCCAGATGAAGGGGTCTCGGGCCCGCCTTCCAGGATCCGGCGGACCTGGCTTGCGATCTCGAGGTCCTCACGGGCCTCGATGACGAGCAGCGCGACCTCTGAGCTCGCGGCGGAGACGTCGGCGTCCCCGGCGGCGTCGTCGTTGAGCGCCCGATCGAGCGCAATGCCGAGGAAGCCCAGCCCGGCCACCGCGTCGCGGCGGACCACCGCCGAGCCCTCGCCGACGCCGCCGGTGAAGACGATCGCCTCCGGGCCCCCGATCGCGGCCGCCATCGCCGCGATCGACGCTCGCAGGCGGTGGGCATAGACCGCCAGGGCGAGCTTCGCCTCCGCTCGACCCTGCTCTGCGCCGGTCACGACCTCGCGCATGTCGGCGGTCCCGGCGAGCGCCGGCTCGACCGCCTGCGCGCGCCCGGGCCTGTATCTCCTCTATCTCCGCGACCACCTCGTCGAGCGTGGCCGTCATCGAGGCATGCATGGTCGCCGGCTCGTCGCCCTCGACGAAGCGCGGCGCGTACCCGTAACCCTCGAGCAGCGAGCGGAGCTCCTCGCGGGGGATGCGGGCGAGGACCGCCGGGTTGGCGATCTTGTTGCCGTTCAGGTGCAGCACGGGCAGCACCGCGCCGTCGCGCGCCGGGTCGAGGAACTTGTTCGAGTGCCAGCTCGCCGCCAGGGCGCCGGTCTCCGCCTCGCCGTCGCCGACGACGCAGCAGACGAGCAGGTCGGGGTTGTCGAAGGCGGCCCCGAAGGCGTGGGCGAGCCCGTAGCCGAGCTCGCCGCCCTCGTTGATCGAACCCGGCGTCTCCGGCGCGACGTGGCTCGGGACCCCACCGGGGAAGGAGAACTGCCGAAACAGGCGCGCGATCCCCTCGGCGTCGCGACCGACGCGGGGGTAGACCTCGCTGTAGGTGCCCTCGAGGTAGGTGTTGGCAAGGAGGGCGGGGCCGCCATGACCGGGCCCGGTGACGAAGATCGCGCTCAGGTCATGCGCCTCGATCGCCCGGTTCAGATGCGCGTAGAGGAAGTTGAGGCCCGGCGTCGTCCCCCAGTGACCGAGCAGGCGCGGCTTGGTGTGCTCCGGCCTCAGCGGCTCGCGCAGCAGCGGGTTGTCGAGCAGGTAGATCTGGTCGACGGAGAGGTGGTTGGCGGCGCGCCAGTAGGCGTCGATCCGCTGCAGGTCGGGGCCGGCCGGATTTACGCCTCCGGCCTTCGTGCTGCTGTTCATGGTGCTCCTTCGCTTATGGGTGGACCGGGAGCGGGAGGCCGACCGGGCCCGGCACCGGCCTCCACGTCCCGCTCGATCAGGTGGCGGTCGGGACGGTGGCGCGCCGGGGCGCGGCCGGACGGCTGGTGAGGAGGATCCCGCTTGGATTCGGGGGGGATCTCGAGCCGCGCGGGGCGGCCGGGAGCCACCGACACCTGCTGGTCGAAGTGGGCGATCTCGAGCTCCTCACCCGCCTCGAGCTCGTAGAGCGCCGCCTCGGGGCTGACCTCGACCCGCAGCGATCGCCCCCTGAAGGCCAGGCGAAAGGAGAGCCGGCGCACGGGCACCGGGAGCCGGGGCGCGAACCGCAGGCGCCCGCTGTGATCACGCATCCCCGCCAGGCCGGCGACGGCGGCGATCCAGCCTCCGGCCAGCGCCGCCAGGTGCAGGCCGTCGCGGGTGTTGTCGGCGACGTCGTGCAGGTCAAGCAGCGTAGCCTCGGCCAGGTAGTCGTAGGCAAGACGGGCGAAGCCGAGCTCGGCCGCGATCACCGCATTCGTGGCGGCCGACAAAGAGGAATCGCGAACCGTGAGCGGCTCGTAGTAGTGAAAGGCCGCTTCCTTCTCGTCCCTGGTGAAGGCCTCCCCGCGCAGGTGGAGGGCGAGCACGAGGTCGGGCTGCTTGACGACCTGCTTACGGTAGAGCTCGACGTAGGGGACGTGCAGGAGCAGCGGGTAGTCCCCCTCGCCGATCCGCTCGAACGGAAAGGGCTCGTGGCGGGTGAAGGCGGCGTCCTGGGAATGCACGCCGAACTCGTCATCGAAGGGGAGCGCGATGGCGTTTGCCGCCGCGCGCCAAGCCGAGACCTCGGCCGCGCCCGCCGAGGCGTTGCGCTCGGCGACGTCGGCCGCGGCACGGAGATTCGCCTGGGCCATCGCGTTGGTGTAGAGGTTGTCGTCGACCAGGACCGAGTACTCGTCGGGCCCGGTCACTCCGTCGATGTGAAAGATCCCGTCGCCGTCGGGGTGACCCCGGCTCCTCCACATGCGCGCCGTCTCGACGAGCAGCTCGGCGCCCGCCTCGCGCTCGAACGCGGTGTCCTCGGTGGCGTTCACGTAGCGCACTACCGCGTCGGCGATGCCGGCGTTCAGATGGAAGGCCGCCGTGCCCGCGGGCATGTAGGTGGAGCACTCCGAGCCGCTGATCGTGCGCCAGGCGAACGCCGCGCCGCGCAGTCCCAGCCCGCGGGCCTTGCCACGGGCGGCGTCGAGCGTCCTCGCCCGCCAACGCAGCGCTTCCCGGGCGAGCTTAGGCGCGCAGTAGGTGAGCACCGGCAGCACGAACGACTCCGTGTCCCAGAAGGCGTGGCCGTCGTAGCCCTGTCCCGTCAGCCCCTTGGCGGCGATCGGCTCCGGGCCGGCGCAGGCGCTCGCCTGGAAGAGGTGGAAGAGCGCGAAGCGAAGCGCCTGCTGGACGTGCTCGTCGCCGTCGATCTCGACGTCTGCCCGCGCCCACCAGGAGTCGAGCGCGTCCCGCTGCAACGACGCCAGGCCCTCGAAGCCGAGGCGGCGTGCTCGGTCGAGGCTTGCCTCGACGCCGGCCGCGAGGCCGGCCGCATCCCCGCCATCGCCGCGGCGATAGGCGAGGAGCTTCTCGATCGTGAGCGGCGATCCGGGCTCCGCGTCGGCCGAGGCCGTGAGGCAGGCGCCCCGCTCGGTGGCCTCGGTGACGAAGGCGCCCTCCCCGCCGAGTAGGTGATCCATACCCGCGCCCACCGTGTGGCCGCTGCGACGAACGCGGTGGCAGAGGACCGCGCGTGCGCCCGCGGCGGAGGACAGGGTCGGCTCCAGGGTGCCCGGCGGCAGGGCGGCACCCGCGCGCGGGTCCCGTTCGGCGGCGGTACCGTCGGCCTCCACGAGCAGCTCCGAGCGGACCTCGATGTGCGCGCGCCCGTCCAGCGGCGCGACCTCATAGGTCAGTGCCGCGAGGTGAGGCTCGGCCAAGGAGACCATTCGGCGCGTGTGCACGACCACCCTTCGCCCGGCGGGCGAGCGCCAGCGCAGCGATCGAGTCACTGTGCCGCTGCGCAGGTCGAGGAGGCGCTCGTGCGCCTCCAGGGTCCCGCGGCGAAGGTCGAGCGGCTCGCCCTCGAGGTGAAGGCACAGGCGAAAGCCGTCGGCCACGGGAACGATCCTCTCGGTCATCTCCGGTTCGCCCGGCCCACGCTCGCCGCCCGGGACCGGGACGCGCTCGAAAACGCCGTTCAGGAGCGCCCCGGGCGCGGCGGCGGGCGCTCCCTCCTCGAGGGCGCCCCGGATGCCCAGGTACCCGTTCGAAAGCGCGAAGAGCGACTCGGTCTGGGCGAGCAGGCGAGGGTCCCAGGCGGTCTCCCGCAGAGCCCACGGCTCGATCGAGAAGGCGGGATCGGCTATCAATTGCCCGTCATCCCTGACTGCGCGTGCGGCTCGGCGGTGCCGGCGAGGTCGAAGAGGCAGGCCCGGACACCACCGGCAGCTCGGGTCGTGCCCTCATCATCTCCATGCTAGGCGACCCATCGTCGGCGAACCTCGAGGCGCCGACCCGTTGTCCGAGGACGTCATCGGCAGTAGCCAAGCGTTTCGGGAACCAGATCCAGAAGAACAGCGTCGCCACGAACGGGAGCCAGCGCGCGCCCGTGGCCGGGTCCATGTTGGTGGCGACGATGTTCCTGCGGGTCGGGTGATGGGCGCCCTCGAGCGCCACCTGGGTTCGGTTCGGCCCCTGCCGCAGGCGCCGCGATATCAAGACCATCGTCACGGGGGTCAGGCCGCCGGGCAGGAGCGGTTAGAGGACCGCCCTGTTGATGCTGAGGTCGACGGGGCCGAGCCGCAGGCTCAGCCAGGCCGGGAGCCTGTACTCGTCCTGGGGCTTGAACGCTTCGTTGCGGCCCGAGCTGCCGAAGAGGACTCCGACGACTGCCGTGAGCGCGAGGTAGGCGGCCGGCGCGAGCACGACCTTGGACCGCATCCTCATCGGGCGCGCCGGGGTCCCCGTGCTGGTGAGGTCGCCGGAGGCGAACGTCGTGTGCCGGTGCTCGTCGAAGTGGCACTTTGCCCCCTGCGGCTGGTCTAGGCGAAGCGAAACAGCTGGCTGGTTCGGCCGGCACTCTACTACGACACGTAGGAAGTATGGGCTCTCGCGGGCCCCCTACACGAGACCTTCACAAGTCGCTGTCAGCCTCGCCGCCGACCGGATCTTCGAGAGGAGCGTTTGATGGCAGACAAACAAGAAGAGAAGCTGAACGTGCTGCCCTGGCTGGCGTCGGGAGCCGTGATCGTCGCGGTGGCAGCGCTGGCCTTCGCCGTGGTGGCGCTCGGCCGCTCCGGGGACGAAGGGTCCGGGAGCAGCGGGTCGTCGACGAGCTCGATGGCGAGCATGAGCGGCGAGGACATGGCTCATATGGCGCCGCTGCCGATGAACGGGATCGGCGCCGCGGCGAGCGACAGGGGCGGGACCGAACTGCAGGGGGTCGCGCGCGACGGCGCGCTCGAATTCAAGCTCGACGCCCGCCCGGTCCGCTGGCCGATCCTCCCCGACCAGGAGCTCGACGCCTACGCCTACGACGGCATCGTCCCTGGGCCGACGATCCGGGTCAAGGACGGGCAGAAGGTCCGCATCCGCTTCACCAATGACCTGCCGGTGGAAACGACGATCCATTGGCACGGGGTCGGCGTTCCCAACTCCGAGGACGGCGTCCCGGGCGTCACCCAGAAGGCGATCCCGCCGGGCGGGACCTACACCTACGAATTCACCGCCCGCCCGGCCGGCGAACCGGACGGCGGTGGCACCTTCTTCTACCACTCCCACGTCGACGAGGACCGCCAGATGGCGGCCGGGCTCTACGGCGCCCTGATCATCGAACCGCCGGGAGCGCAGCCCCACTACGCGACCGAACGCACCCTGGTGCTCTCCGAGTGGACCGCCGACGCGGCTACCGGCCGCACGCGCGGGGTGATGGACATGGAAGGGATGCTGCCGAACTTCTTCACGATCAACGGCAAGAGCTACCCGGCGACCGAAACGATCCACGTCAAGGCCGGGCAGCCGGTGCTGCTGCGGCTGATCAACGCCGGCCAGTTCACCCACCCGATGCACCTGCACGGCACCGCCTTCCGCGTCGTCGCCGAGGACGGCCACCCGACACCGAGCAGCGGCCTGCGGGACACGATCTCCCTCGCCAGCGGCGAACGTGCCGACATCGCCTTCAAGCTGCCGCCCGGCAAATGGATCCTGCACTGCCACATCGGCCATCACCTGACCAACGACGGCGAGTCACCGGGCGGGCTGCTGGAGGTGATCGAAGCGACCTGAGCGAGCCCCGATTCGATCAGCGAAGGCAAGCAAACGACAAGGAGCAAGACGAGATGACGAAGCGCGGACTGATCATCCTGATCGTCGCGGTGGTAGTCGTCGGCGGGGGCGCGGCGGTGGTCGCCGGCTCGATCGGCGGCAGCGGCAGCGGCAGCGCGACGCACACGATGCCGAGCGGCGAAACGATGGAAGGCGAAAGCATGAGCGAAGGCTCGATGCCGGGCGGCGAACACCAGATGCCGAACGGCGAAACGATGAACGGCTCGGGCGGCGGCGAAATGGGCGGCGGCTCGATGGAAGGCATGGAAATGGGCGAATAGCCGGCCGGCGGGCCTTCACGAGAACCCCTCGCGGCCTTCACCTCGCCCACACATCGGCCCGCCAGGATCGACCTCGATGGCGGCGATTCCCGACACGGGCGATGGAGGAAGCGAAGCACGCCGCCGGGAGCGAGTGCCGGCGCCCCGCATGGGCGGCGCCGGCGCTCGCCGCTCCCTGTCCGAGCCGCCGCGACTATGGACCCCCGCCGACCGCCTGACCGAGCGGGTCGCCCAAGCGATGAGCGGCCGCGGCACCGAACCCGGGCGGGGGCGGCTCGAGCGGGCCATGCCGCCTCTCCGTAATCGCCCGCAGCAGATTCGAGGTTCTTCCCCGACGCACCGTCGGAGAAGCGGGCCTGGCCACTCCATCGACAAGGAGGACCGATGAACGACTACGGCTACGGACTCTGGGGGCTCGCGATCGTCGACACCGCCGTCGTCCTGATCTTCTCGCCGCGAGCTTCTACCACCCTCAGAGCGGGCGCGACTGGCGGGTGTTCGGCGCCTTCTCGGCCTTCATCGTCGCCCTCTTCACGGAGATGTACGGGCTGCCGCTCAGCGTCTACCTGCTCTCCTCGATCGGCGGCAACTTCCTCGGCCTCGACCTGACCCACGACGGCGGGCACCTCTGGAGCGACCTGGTCGACTGGGGAGGAGACCCCCACCTCAGCCCGTTCCACCTCGCGAGCTACGTGGTGATCATCGCCGGCTTCTGGCTGATCGCCTCGGCCTGGCGAATCCTCTACGGCGCCCAGCGCTGCGGCGAGCTTGCGGTCGGCGGTCCCTACGCCCGCGCCCGCCATCCCCAGTACGACGGGTTCATCCTGATCATGGCCGGGTTCCTCCTGCAGTGGCCCACGATCCCGACGCTGCTGATGTTCCCGGTTCTGCTCGCCGTCTATCGTCGCCTTGCGATCCGCGAGGAGGCGGAAGTCGAGGCGCGCTTCGGCGACCTCTGGCGTGCCTACGCCGCCGCGGTGCCACGGTTCGTCCCCCACCGTGGCGGGCGGGTCCCGGCTCGCGGGCAGGAGCCGGCCGCCACCGAGGAGCCGGCTTCCGCTTCGGTCGTCAGCGAGGCCGAGCCCGTCCGAATCCATCCCTGCGCCCGGCAGGGCTTCTGAGCTCCAGGAGGAGTGACAAATGTTCAAGACCATCGCCTTGTGTCTCGACGGCCAGGAGACCTCGCGGCAGAGCCGACCGAGGCCCGGGTCAGGGCGACGCCGAAGACGGCCACGGATGGTCACGGTGACGCCGGCGGTTCCGTCGAGGCCTTGCCCGGATCGCCGAGGCCGTCGACGCCGATCTGATTGTCGAAGGTGGGATGAGCCCGGAAGCGCCGCCGGCAGCGCCGGCCTCGAGTGGGGGCGGTCGGTGTCGGGAGTCCGTAGTTGCCCGCAGCTCAAGAAGCGGACATGCCCCGACGCAGCGTCGGAGATCGGGGACTAGCGTTTCGGCCAGATGAAAAGGGACACAGAACAAGAGATGAAAAAGGACACCAACAAGCACGGGCGACTGCGGCGGCGGATCTTGCAGGTCACGCTGCTGACGGCGGCCGCCCTTCTCCTTGCCGCACCCATCGCCGGCGCCTCCACGGCCAAGGAGGAAGGGCAGGGCGCTCTGGTGCTGCGCGAACTGGAAGGCGGCAAGCTCGCATGCGGCGACCTGAGTGGGGAAGACTTTGACCACGTGGGCGAGTACGCGATGGGCCGCATGCTCGCCTCGGCCGGCTCTCACGAAGCGATGGACGAAGTGATGGCGCGGATGATGGGGTCAGGCAGTGAGGCCCAGGTGCACGAAGCGATGGGGCGACGCTTCGCCGGTTGCGGCGGCGCTCAGCTTCCCGCCGGCTTCGGCCGGATGATGGGAGCCCTCAATGCGATGGGGATGATGGGCGGCGGGACGATGGGCGGGACTGCCTGGAACGGTGGCCCCTACGGTTCGTCCGGTTCGATGATGGGCGGGCGCTGGAGCGAAACCGGCGGCAAGGGCGGTGACGACGACTCCAACGGCCCCTCGGCCGCGGCGATGATCGGGATGATGGCTGTCCTGATCGCGGCGGTCGGGATCGCCGTCTTCTTCTTCTCCCGGCGCGGTCCGCGCTCGCCCCTGGAGACGCTGAGGCAGCGCTACGCGAGCGGAGATTTGAGCGCGGAGGACTTCGAGGAGCGCAAGCGACTGCTGGAAGGGAGCTGACTATGACCGTTGGACTGGTTCTCGCAGACATGGGGTGGGGCAGCCATATGGGCGACTGGGGCGCCGGTTGGTGGATCCTGATGACGCTGCTGATGGTGGCCTTCTGGGGCCTCGTGATCGTCGGCATCGTCTGGCTGGTGCGCTCCGCGGCCGTCGGTCACCGAGGCGGAGGCACCGCGATCGAGGTGCTCGACCACCGCCTCGCGGGCGGCGAGATCTCCCCGGAGGAGTACCGGCGGAGCCGCGACACGCTCACCGACGGATCGACCCCAGACAGTCCAGACAGCTCAAGGGAGGGTGAGCGAGGACCATGACCGTGAACAGCTCGACACACCATCCTCGGTCCGCCGGTGAGACGACCGGCGCAGCCCTGGTGGCCCTCCTCGTGATCCAGATCATCATCGGCTACGAGTGGCTGTCCTCGGGAATCACCAAGGTCGCCAGTGGCGACTTCGTCTCCGGCCTCGGTGCCGATCTCACCGAAGAATCGCGCGACGCAGCTCACTGGTACCGCAGCTTCCTCGACGGCACGATCATCCCCAACGCTCGCACCTTCGCGGTCCTGATCGAGGTCGGCGAGATCATCGTCGGTGTCGCCTTCATCCTCGCCGCGCTGGTTTGGCTGCTGCGCTGGGCGCGTCTCTCCGACCGTGCCCGGGTCGCGGTGCTCGTCGTCAACATGCTGACGGCCCTAGGCGCGATCTTCATGGCGCTGAACTTCCACCTGGCGAGCGGCGCCAACCATCCCTGGCTGATCCCGGCCGACGGCTTCGACGAGACGATCGACGTAGACGCGGTCCTGATCATGCTCGAGCTCGTGCTCCTCGCCTTCAGCGGCTATGTGCTGTGGCGAAGATCCGGGACGGAGAGCGCCGGTCACGTGCCCGCCACCGCACCTCATTGAAGCGCACACCTGGCGAATTCCGTACCGGTTTCCTGTCGTTCCTCTCGGAAGCAGGCCGGGGTGAACCACCGTGTGGAGGCGGCCGTGGGGATCCATTCCGCGTCCCGCGCTCCGTTGCGACCCTTCGATCTCCCCTTTGGCCTCGGCACCTCCGCGGCTCGGCTCCACCTCGTGAGTCCTGCCCCGCCCTCATGCACCGCTTGAATCGCCTCAGTGTGCGGAGGAGACTTTCCGCGATCCTGTCCTATGCCCCTGGCGGTGGACTCCTGGATCGCCATCCCCTCCACCTCGATCGACTGCGCCTGCCTCCCCCGGATGCAGCGCCAGCGGCCGGTCGGCTAGGAGGAGATCGTGCTGGCCGTGCAGGAATCCGGAGGCATGGCTGGTGACCGGCATCGCGGTCGAGTCCCGGGCGACCTCGAGCAGCGGCTGGGCGGCGACACCGAACAGGAGGCTGGCGCCGGCGGTCACCGCCAGCGCCGGACCGAGGACCCTTCCTAACGCCGGGGGCTGGACCGCAGGGCGGCGGTCGGGGCGCGGGGAGAGGATCGCCGGGGCGATCATTCGCAGGTACGGATAGAGCGAGATGACCGTCGCCACGATGCCGAGCACCGCCAGCCAGGCTTGGCCGGCGTCGATCGCCGCACCGAAGACCGTCAGCTTGGCGACGAAGCCTCCCAACGGCGGCAGGCCGAAGAGCGACAACACCGCGAGGACCAAGGCCGCGGTCCACCATGGGTGGCGGCGCCCCAGGCCGGCGAGCGCATCGACGTCGGCGGAGCCGGTCTCGCGGGCGACCGCGAGGACCACCGCGAAGGCGGCGAGGTTGGCGACGGCATAGGACGCGAAGAAGAAGACGAGCGAACGGGTCGCATCCACCGAACCGGGAAGCGCGGCCACCGCGATCAGCATGAAACCCGTCTGGGAGATCGAGGAGTAGGCGAGCAACCTCACGGCGCTGCGCTGGGGGATCATCGCCACCACGCCGAAGAGCATCGTCGCCGCAGCGACGACCGCGATCGCCGTCGACCAGCCGACCAGGTCGCCGGGAAGGGCGAGCGTCAGCACCCGCGCGAGGCCGGCGATCGCCGCGAGCTTCGGCACGACCGAGATGTAGGCGGCCACCGGGATCGGCGCCCCTTCGTAGACGTCGGGAGTCCAGAAGTGGAACGGCACGGCGGCGGCCTTGTAGCCGAAGCCGACCAGGACCAGGGCGCCGGCGCCTACCACCGCCGCGGTGGGTGCGGACCCGAGGGCCGCCCCGATCGACGCCAGGGAGGTGCTTCCCGCAAGCCCGTACCACCAGGTGAGGCCGTAGACCATCGTCGCGCCGGCGACCGTCGCGTAGATGTAGTACTTGATCCCGGCCTCGCCGCCGGCCCGCGAGTCGCTCCTGAAGGCGGTCATGACGAAGGGGCCGATGCCGAGCATGCTGATCGCCAGGGCGATCAGGGCGATGTCGGCGGCCCCGGAGAGGATCACCCCCGCCAGGGTCGTCGCCGCGAGCACCCCGTAGAGCTCTCCCTCGCGGCGCTCGCCGGCCACCGCGGGGCGAAGCAGGGCGACGGAGATCGCACCGGCGAGGCCCAGGATCACCGTGACGGCCAGCGTCAATCCATCGACGGCATAGCTGCCCGACATCGTCAGCCGTGGCCCGCCGATCACCCAGACACCGGCCGCGGCACCCGCGGCGGCGAGGTGCATGAGCCCCACCCAGAGCCCCGCGAGCCATTGGTCCTCGCGACGCACCAGGAGCGCGATCAGGACGCCGCCGACGGCGGCGAGGAAGAGTGCGGCGAGGGGCGCCAGCCACGGCAGGTCACCCATCATCTGCTCCTCGGCGCTCTGCGCCTGTTCCAACGGGCTCATCTCAGTCGCCGATGAAGTGGGTGGCGCTCGAGATCACGTCCAGGATCAGCGAGGGGTAGAGCCCCAGCGCGACGACGAGGACGGCGATCGGGGTGACCGCGATCAGCTCGCGGCGCCCGAGGTCGGGCAGTCCCCGCAGCCGCTCCGGCGGCTCGCCGAGGAAGGCCCGTTGCAGGGCGAGCAGGAAGAGCCCGGCGCTGATCAGGATCCCGGTGACGGTCACGATCGCGACCGCGGGCCAGACTTCCAGCGTCGCCAGGAAGATCTGCAGCTCGGCCGGGAACTGGGCGAGGCCCGGCAGGCCGAGGGCGGCGAAGAAGCCGAGAGCGGCGAGCGTCCCATAGACCGGCATCGGTCGCATCAGTCCGCCGAGCTTCGGGATCTCGCGGGTGCCGGCGCGGCTGGCGATGAAACCGGCGACGAAGAAGAGGACGGCGATGACGATGCCGTGGGCGACCATCAGCAGGATCGCTCCGTCGAGCGCGATGCGCCTCGTGGTCGCGTCGGTGGTCGCGGCCGCGGCGGCGATGCCGATCACGACGTAACCCATGTGGTTGATCGAGGTGTAGGCGATCATCCGCTTGAGGTCGGTCTGGGCCAGCGCGACCAGCGCCCCATAGATGGCGCTGACGAGCGCCAGCAGGGCGATCGGCAGGGCATAGTGGGCGAACGCGTCGGGGAGCATCTGGAGGTTCACGCGGACGAAGCCGTAGGTCCCCATCTTCAAGAGCACTCCCGCCAGCAGCACCGATCCGGCCGTCGGCGCCTCGACATGGGCCGCGGGCAGCCAGGTGTGGAAGGGGAAGACCGGCGTCTTGATCGCGAAACCGACGAGGAAGGCGAGGAAGGTGAGCGAGGCCGCGACGCCGGTCCCGGCGAGCGGCGGGTGGGCGATCAGCGCGATCATGTCGAAGCCGCCACCGGGCGCCAGCGCCAGAGAGAGGATGCCGAGCAGTACCGGAAGCGAGCCGACCAGGGTGTAGAGGAAGAACTTGAGGGCGGCGTAGCGGCGGTTCTCATCTCCCCAGATCGCGATCAGGAAGTACATCGCGACGAGGGTCACGTCGAAGGCGACATAGAAGAGGAAGAAGTCGGCGGCAAGGAAGAAGGCGAGGGTCGCCGCCTGCAGGAGGAGCAGCATCGCGGCCGCCGCGCGGGTCATCGGCCGCGGCCCGACGCCGTAGACGATCGAGGCGAGGAAAAGCAGGCAGGTCAGGAGCGAGAGCGCAAGCGAGAGGCCGTCGACCGCGAGTCGCCAGGAGACGCCGATCGCCGGGATCCACTCGGCGCTCTCTACCAATTGCAGTCCTTGGCCGGTGTCGAGGCGGGTCCAGGTGACCACCAAGGCGGCGAAGGCGAGGACGCTTGCGATCAGGGCGATCAACTGCGGCGCCCGTACCCAACGGGCCGGCAGCAGCGAGACCAGGCCTGCGGCTGCGAGCGGGATGGCGATCGAGAGCGTCAGATAAGGCATGGCCTTTCCTCAGAGCAGGGCGGTCAGGACGATCAGGCAGGCGACGGCAGCCGCGCCGGCGACGGTGTCGCGCAGGTACTCGTGAAGCCGGCCGCTCTGCACCTCGCGGCTTCGCTCCCCGCCACGGCGGACGAGCGAGGCGAGACCATCGACGAGGGCATCGATGCCGCGGCGCTCTACCGTCTCTCCGGCCTCCGCGGCGAGGAGAGCCGCACTGCCGGCGCCGTCGACGGCGCGGTCGACGACTTTCCGGTCGAGCCCTGCGGAGGCCGTCGCCAGAAGCCGGACCGGTGCCACGACGAGGCGGTCGAGCAGCGCAGGGAGATAGAGCTCCCGGGCCGCCGCCACGCGAGCCCGGGCGGGCGGGCGCACGAAGAGGACCATCGCGGCCCCGCCTGCGAGTGCGGCGAGACCCAGCACCAGGCTGAGGATGCTGCTCGGCAACGGAGGCTCACCCAGCAGTCGGGCCAGCGGCTCCCCTAGCACCCCGGCGCCGAGTGCGGCGAGGGCGAAGATCGCGCAGCCCGCGAGCATCGGCACCCGACCGGTACCCTCGACCTCGCCGGATCGCCCACGCCAGAGAATCAGGGTCGGCCGCAGCATGTAGGCCGCGCTTCCCGCCGCCGCCAGCAGGACGAGGACGAACCAGGCGGTGTTCGCCGTCTCGGCCGCGGCGGAGACCGCATCCTTGGACCAGAACAGGGCGAGCGGAGGGACGGCGGCGATCGTCGCGGCGCCGACCACAAAGGCCGCGAAGGCCCGTCGATCGCTGCGCCCGGCACCCGAGAGACGCTCGAGGTCGGTGCCGCCACGATCGTGTTGGAAGACTCCGGCGGCGAGGAAGAGGGCGGGCTTGGCGGTTGCATGGGCGACCAGTTGGAAGAGCGCCACCGCCGGACCACCGGCGGCGGCGCCGACGAACATCAGGCCGATCTGGCTGCTGGTGGAGGCGGCGAGAACGCGCTTTATGTCCTCCTGTCCCAGCGCGATCAGCGCCGAGGCGACGGCGGTCAGGGCGCCGATCCACCCCGCCACCTCTAGCGGCCAGCCGGCGAGCAACGGTTCGGAGCGGACGATCAGGTAGACGCCGGCCGCCACCATCGTCGCCGAATGGAGGAGGGCCGAGACCGGCGTGGGCCCCGCCATCGCGCCCAGCAGCCAGGTCTGAACAGGAGTCTGCGCACTCTTGCCGACCGCCGCCAACACCAGACCGATGCCGACCACCGCACCGAGGGCCCCGGGCGGCCTGGATCCACCGAAGGCGAGCGTGCCCGCCGTGCCGTACAGCGCGATCACCGCCGCGTAGAGACCGAAGTCCGCGGTACGGGTGACCAGGAAGGCGCGGACAGCGCCGGGGCCCGAACGGGGGTCCTCGCGGTTCCAGGCGATCAGGCGCGCCGAGAGCATGCCGACCAGCTCCCAGAAGAAGAGAAGCGCCAGGTAGCCGTCGGCCAGGACGAGGCCTTGCATCGCCGCCAGGAAGGCGAGGATGCCGGCCAGCGCGCTCGGAGCTCGCTCGGCGCCGGCGAAGTAGCCGGCCGAGTACACGAGCACCCCCGCGCCCACAAGCCCGACGGTGGCGGCCATCGCTGCCGAGAGGGGGTCGAGCCGAAGCCCGACATCGAGCGCCGGCCCCGGCAGCCAGGCGAAGGTCGAGCGGGCGCGGCTGCCCCCGGCGGCCTCCACAAGTAGCAACACGGTCGGGGCCGCCGCGAGCACTCCCACGAACGCGGCCAGCGCGCCCGAGCGACGGCCGGCCAGCCGCGCGACGAGACCGCCGCCCAGCGGCAGCCCCAGCGTCAACCAGAGCAAGGTCGCCGTCATCCCTTCAACTCCTGCAGATCATCGGTCTCGGCAGTGCACTGGCCGCGGAAGACCCCGATCACGAGGGCGAATCCGATCACGGCCTCGACGGCCATCAAGGTGAGGATCACGAGGACGAAGAAGGAGCCGCTGACGTCTCCCGGCCAGGCGTAACGGGCGAACCCCAGCAGGTTCAGCATCGACGCGCCGAGCAGCAGCTCGACGCCCATGATGACCATGATCGTGTTGGTCTGTGAGAGGACGCCGTAGAGGCCGACCCCGAAGAGCAGTGCGCCCACCACCAGCACCACGGGCAGACCGATCACGACCCCTCCTCCTCGTAGCGCCCACGTCTGCTGGCGAGCATCGTCGCGCCGATCATCGTGAACATCAGCACCACGCCGGCGAAGAGGAAGACGAGCATCGAGCGCCCCATCACCTGGTAGCCGATCTGGTCGACGCCGGGCGGTGCGGCCTCCTTCGGGGTCGGCCAGACGACCAGTGCCGCGACCGTCGCGAGACCGATCCCGGTGGCGGCGGCGAGAACTGTGGCAGTCCGCTTCTGATGGGTCATGTCCATGCCCATCCGGCCACCCGGATCGGGCATGAACATGACCATGAAGAAGACCATCACGACCATCTCGACGGCCATCATCAGGAGGGTTAGGACGCCGAGGAAGCGGCCGCCCAACATCACGAAGAGGAGGCCCTCGATCCCCAGCGAGGCCATCAACAGCAGGCCGGCACGGACCATCGAGGAGGTGATGAAGACGTAGAGGCCGGTGAGTAGCATCGCCGCCGAAAGCGGCCAGAATAGGAGGGCGAGCCAGATCCCGTCGATCATGAGTAGAAGAACCTCGTGATCAGGCCGGAGATGGCGATCGCCCCGATCGCGGCCGGCACCGCGACCTTCCAGACGAAGGGCAGCAGCCGGTCAAGTTCCACCCGCGGCAGACGACGTCCTGCCCAGAGCGCCAGCCAGGCCAGGCCGAGCGTCTTGCCAATCATCCAGACGACGGGCGGCAGCACCGGGCCTAGCCAGCCGCCGAAGAAGAACGTCGCGGTCATCCCGCTGGCCGCGACCAGCAGGATGCGTTGCGAGACCCAGATCACCGCGGCGTCGAGGCCGGTGTACCCCGAGAAGGCGCCGCCGCCGAGCTCCCCCGCCGCCTGCGCCACGTCGAACGGCGGCAGGAAGGTCACCGCCAGGACCGAGGGGGCGAAGAGGGCGAGGGCCAGCGGCTGGACCACTGCCTGGGGCACAGGGGCGTTGGCCGCCATGATCTCGGTCGGTCGCAGTGACCCGGCGGGGGTCGCGACCGCCGTGATGGCCATGACGAGGGGCATCTCGTAGGCGAGGAGGACGGCGAGGAAGCGGAAGGCGCCGATCACCGAGTGCGGGCGGCCCGCGCCCCACCCGGCCATCAGGATCGCGGGCGCAACGTAGGCGAGTGCGGCGGGGAAGAGCAAGGCGCCGATGTCGATGTCGAGCCCGCGGAAGCCTGGGGCCCAGGGCACGGGCGAGGCGGCCAGGACGGCTGCCAGGAACAGAAGTGCCGGCGCCCCGTGGTACAGAAGGCCGTCAGGGATGTCGCGGGCCGAGAGTGGTCGGCGCAATACCTCGGCGCCACGGCGGATCGAGCGGGCGGCCCCCGATGAACTCATCGCGGCGCCTCCCACGGGGAGAGGTCGAAGGAGGCGACCACCGTCAGCGCCGAGGCCCACTCGAGGCCCGCCGCGAGCTCACCGGCAAGCGACCGGGCTGCGGCGAGGCCCTGCGTGACGGTGTGCCCACCCGCCACCAGGATCCGCCCGCGCGGCCCCTCCGGGTGGAGTGGAGAGGGCGTGCTCACCCGATCCGTGAGCCCCTGCGCCGCCTCAGCGAGCCGCAAGGCATCGACGATCTCGCCGGCCCGTTGTAGTACCCGTGCCTCAACGTCTCCGCTCCGGGCGGTCCGCATGGAGAAGCCGAGCTCTCCATAGAGCGGCTCACCCTCGCGTGCGTCCTCGCGGAGACCGCTCGCCCGCGCGTTCGGTCCCCCCAGCCCACGGGCCTCGGCAAGAGCGGCGGACACGATGCCGCGGCCGCGGGTCCGCCGCGCCAGGCGCCTGCTCCCTTCAAGGGTTCCCAGCAACCGGTCGGCGTCGGCGATTAGATCCGCCGGGCGGGCGATTCCGATCATGGAGCGCACCAATCTCTGCGAGCGCGCGCAGATCTCCTCCCAGCCAAGCACGATGCCGAAGGAGGCGAGCCAGACCAGGTGACTGAGTGCACGCTCGCGCTCGATCTCGACGATCTGCTCGAGCCGACCATCGCCGCCTCGGAGAGCCGATCCATTGGCGACGGGCGTCAGGGGGTCTTCGCCGTTCTCGGCCCTCAGCGTGGCACCCACCTCGCATGAGCAGACGACGTCGCCGTCGAGTTCGGCTGCGAGCACCAGTCCACCGGGAAGGCCGGGCGCCAACGGCCCATGCTTTAGCTGTATCGATTCCATCACGAGGCCGTCGCGGCTCGGTTTCCCGGTGATCTCCATCATGTCCATGTCATCGCCCGACTCGTCCATCTCGTGATCGCCGTCCTCGACGTCCCCGTCATCCGCCGAGCCCCTTGCCTCGGTGTCGAGGACCTCGGCGATCGTGTCCGTCCCCATCGAGGGCCCGCCCAGCTCGACCAGTCGGCGTGGCGGCGCCATCTGTTGCCAGGCGGCGGACACGGCGTCGCCGAGTGCAGGCGGCAGCCTCCCCGGTGCGACGAGCACCGCGGCTGCCGACGGCGAGGCGGCCTGGCGCAGGCCGAGAGCCTGCACGTCGACCCCCCAGATCGCCCAGCTTCCGGGGTCGGGGACGATCACCGCCGGCTCGAGTCCTCTCATGACCATTCGAGCGCCCCCTCCCGCCAGGCGTAGAGGATCCCCATACCGAGCACCGTCAGGAAAAAGCCGATCTCGGCGTAGGCGGTCCAGCCGAGGGTGCGGAAGACGACCGCCCACGGATACATGTAGGCCATCTCCATGTCGAAGGCGATCAGGATCAGGGCGAAGATGTAGAAGCGCACGTGGAAGCGCGGCCACGTCGGCTCCTCACCCGGATGGGTCCTGCGGAGGCCACGTCGCCAGAGTGCCAGCGCGTAGGCGAAGACCAGCAGGGTCGCCGCGGCGAGCAGGATGACGAAGAGGAGGCCGACGGCCGTCATCGGCTCACCTGCGCCGCACGAGCTGGGTCATCGCCGCCATCAGCTCGGTCGTCCGCTCCTCGGCCTCTTCCTCCGGTCCGCCGATGACGCAGTGGCGCGCGTGATCCTCGGCGAGCCCGAGCGCCACCTTGTCGAGCGCTGCCTGGATCGCCGCCAGCTGGATGAGGATGTCGGGGCACCAGCGCTCCTCGTCGACCATCCGCTCGACGCCGCGGACCTGACCCTCGATCCGTCGCAGGCGGCTCCGCAGCGTCTTCTTCCGGGGGCTGTAGCCGCGAGGGCGGGGGTCGTCTTCTGCCGGGTCCGAGCTGATGGGGGCTCAGTACCCCATACCACCCCGGGGTAAATCACCGTTCGGGCGGCCACCCCCGAACGGCGATGCGCAGGTGCTCGTGTCCCTGGGTCTTTACAGCCCGGCCGCCTTCAGGTGCGGGCGGATGCCGCGGCCGAACCGACTGTGCGCCTCCTCGCTGTCCCACGCCGAGACGACGATGCCGTCCTGCGTCCGGCAGGCCGCGTAGAAGGCGGGCGGGTCATATCCGTCGCCCTCGGCGGCGATCCAAGGCCGCCGCGCCTCCTCGAAGCGCTCGAGGACCTCGTCTGGATCGCCGGCGAGGTGAAGGATCATCGCTACTGGATCGGGCAAGACTTCCTCCTGTCTTGGTAAGGGCGGCGGCCCCGGGCGGCTCAAGGCCTGGGGCCGACGACGCCGGTGAGATGCAGGACCACGAAGAGGAGGATCACGATCACCACGACCGCGACCACCGCCACCGGTGGGCCGCCGGGACCGCTCTCTGGCGTCGGGTCGTGATCGGACAGGCCATGCATCGGTCACTCCTCCTTCTTCAATCGACGTCACTGTGGGTCGTCACGAGCGCTCCGAGCCAGGCGGCGAGGCCGGCGTAGCCGCCCAGCAGGATCAGCCCGAGGCCGGGAGCGAGGAGCTTCGCTGCGGTCTGGGTCTGGATCGCCCCGGCGGCGGCCCCCCGGGGCGAACCTGACGGCCGCGGGACGTGGCCGATCGGGGTCGTCTCGATCACCAGCAGCCAGAGGCAGAGGCCGACCACGACGCCCACCTGGTGGCGGACGATCGTCCCGAGACCGACGCCGAGCGCCGCGGAGAGCCCGGCGGCGAGAGCCCACCGGCGAGGAACTGCGCATAGTCGGCGGCGCTGAACTCGATCGGGATGCCGCGGGCCGCGAGTCCGGCGACCTCGACCCCGATCGTCATGACCTGCGCGAGGAATCCCAGCGCGATTCCCACGGCGGCGCTCGCCAGGAGCTTGGCGGTGATCACGCGGCTTCGCCTCGGGGTGGCGAGGAAGGTCGGGCGGATCGTGCCATGGCGGAACTCGGCGGTGACCGAGCGCCTCACCTTCACCGTCGAGCGCGGGGGCCGTCGGGAGGCCGACCTGCAGACCTACCCGGCGCCTACGGGCACCTGGTGGCGCTGCGAAAGCCCGACCTCGCCTACTCCCACGTCCACCCGGTGGCCCGCGACGCCAAGGCCGGAACGAGCACCTTCGACGCGGAGTTCCCCTCTGCAGGGATGTTCTGGCTCTTCCTGCAGTTCCGCGCGGGCGGAAGCGTCCACACGGCTGCCTTCACGGCGAAGGTGACGAGGTAGGCGGCGGACGAGGGGCGGGCGAATTCGCCGCCCCTCCCCGCGGCTCGGCGTCATCCCCTGCACCTTGCGAAGGGCGGGCCGCCCCCTCGTCAGGCGGCGGCCAACGCCTCCGTGCGGTCGGGGAACTGCCGCATCGCCACCACCCTGCCGTCGCGGAACCTGATCAGCGTCGCCGGTCGCAGCCCGGCGGCGGGACCCTCCGCGACGGTCGTCGTCCGGGTCGAGACGATCGCATCCGGGCCGGCGTCGGTCAGCTCAAGGCCCATCACGCCAGCTCCTTCGCCGGCGCGTTCGCGCAGCAGTGCCAGCACCTCCTCGCGGCCGTGGCAATCCCACTCTCCCGGCTCCCACCAGGTCAGCTCGACCTCCTCGTCGAGCAACGGTACGAGCGCGTCCACGTCTCCTCGCTGCCATGCTTCGAGGCCCGCGCGGGCGACTTCGAGCAGCTCAGTGTTCATCTTGTCTCCTGGTTCGCATCACAGTCGGCCCGCGGCAAACAGCCGTGGCCTACATCAGGTCACAGTGGTCCGCCGAGGAGGGGCTCGCGCACCGCCGCCCCGCCACTCGGGTCCGTTGCGCGACGCGACCCGGACACCACACCGCGAGCGGCACTGCCGGCCGCCGACGAAGTCATAGGACGATCGTGCTCTCTAACGTCAACCAGGCACCCGCCGAGCATAGGTCGCCCGGCCCGCCGGTGCAACCAACCCCTCAGAGGTCGGCGCGCAGGACGACTCCCAGCAGGCTTCCCTCCGGGTTGGTCACGAGGGCCGTCGAGAGTCCTTGCGAGCGCAGGCGGTCGCGCAGCTCGCCGGCACCGACATCGGCGCGGATGGTCGAAGGCCCGGGCTCCATCAGCTCCTCGGCGCTCGCGCCGTCGGGCCCGGGCAGGGCGCTCGCCCGCAGCCGACCGAGCACCGTCTGATCGGCGGTGACGACGATCGCGAATCCGTATGGCGATGCCTCGGTCCGCTCGGCGACCTCGGCGGCCGGGTCGCCCGGCAGGCAGCGGACGACGTCGTCCCGAGCGGCGTCGATCGCCCGTCGCTCGCCGGCCTTCTGGCCTTCGATCGGCGCCCCGCGGGCGAGGTAGTCGACCTTGCTCGGCGCGTAGTCGTAGACGCGCTCGAAGCCGAGCGAGTCGAGCCGCGCCGCGGCGCGCGGGCTCATGTCGCAGAGGTAGTCCCAGCAGTAGACGACGACCGGCGCCTGCTTGTTGAGCATCGCGGTCGAGTCGGCGTCGAGCGCCTTCAGCGGGATGTTGATCGCACCGGGCAGGTGCGCTTCGGCGTACTCCTCCGGCGGCAGCACCTCGACCAGTCGGGCGCCGCCGTCGAGCAGCCGGCGCAGGCGCGCGTAGTCGATCCGCTCGAACATCAGCCTGCACCCCGCAATGCCGCCCGCATCCACTCGGTCGGCGGTGTCGGTCTCAGCCCGGCCGGAGTCCGGTAGAGCCTGCACTTCAAGCCGAAGTCCTGCCGCGCGGCCGCGTCCCGGTCGACATCGACCCCGTCGACCCTGACCGTGGGGGAGCCGAGGAACTGCACCCGCTCCGCCTCCTCCGGCGTCTCGACCCGGCGCAGCTCGATCTCCTCGCCGATCCCCTCCTCGGCGAGCAGTCGGCGCAGCTCGGGCAACAGTGCCTGATGGTTCGGGCAGCCGTCGAAATAGAGCAGCTCGATCTTCACGCGGATCTCGCGGCGTCTGGGGCGAGCCCGAGCGCATGAGCGATCGCGTCGAGAGCAGGGGTCTCGGCGTCCTCGGCGACGGAGATCCTGAGCCTGGCCCTCGGTGGATCGAAGTCGATCTCGAAGAACGGACAGCAGCCTCGCTCGACGGAGACCGCCTCCTCCACCAGGCGGTGATCGACGGAGGGCGAGAGCTCGACCCTGAGCGAGCCGGATGTGCGGTCGAAGCTGACGACCGAGCGTCCGATCTCGGCGTAGCGCCCCCGCTGCCCCGCCAGGCCATCGTGGTCGAGACCGCACGACGGGACCTCGCCCGCGGGGGCGCAGCAGTCGTCCGCGCATCCCTCCGCCGCGAAGCCCACGCCCTCGAGCGGCGAGGCGACGCAACCGCATCCCTCGCCGCCCCATGCCTCCAGCCCCTCCTTTACGGCGATGGCGGCGATCAGGAGGCCGACCGTCGGGTCGAGCCACCAGGCGCCGAGTAGCGCGTTGCCGAGCAGGCCGAAGAAGAGCGCGCCTGCCAGATAGGCGCAGAGCATGTTCTGGCGCCCCTCGCCCTTGGTCGCCGCCGATCCGAGCCGGTCGGCCAGTCGTTCCTTGGCGGTGCCGAACATCGGCATCAAGACGACCGAGCCGGTCGCCAGGGCGATCCCGACCCAGCTCACCTCGGGATGCTCTCCGACCGCCAGTCCCTTCACCGACTCGAAGGCCACGTAGGGGGCGAGGAGGAAGAACTGCACGGCGACCAGGCGCTGGGCGCGCCGCTCTGCGTCCGCCGAGAAGACCCGGTGGCCGCTGAAGCGCCAGATGATGATCACGCTCGCCACCCCCTCGATCACCGAGTCCAGGCCGAAGCCGACCAGCGCGACCGAGGAGGCGACAATCCCTGCAGTGATCGCGATCCCGCCCTCGACCGTCATCCAGGCGAGCGATAGCCAGGAGAGCAGCCGCGCGCGGCGCGCGAGCGCCTCATAGCGCTCGCGGCTGATGGACGCTGGCGAGGCGGAAGCAGGCGCCTGGAGGACCTGAAGCTCGACCGGGCTCACCCCGCCACCACCTCCCCAGGAACCACCGCGGCCAGGAGCTCCCGTCCGCGCTCGCTCAACTCGTACATCACCATCTTCCCCTCCCGCCGCGAGTGGGCCAGGCCGGCGGCCTTGAGCCGGCGGGCGTGGTGGGAGACGAGCCTCTCGCCGCGACCGACGATCCAGGCGAGGTCGCAGACGCAGACCGGCTCACCGGCGGCCAGGGCGACGGCGACAGCCAGGCGGGTCGGATCGGCGAGCGCCGCGGCGGCGGTCGCCATGCGCTCCAGCTCCTCGTCCCCCGGCAGCGACCTCCGCACCCGCTCGGCCTTCGGCAGGTCGAGGCAGAGCAACTCGCAGGTGCCGGGATCGCGGGCCACGCGGCCATCCTACAAACAGACGTATCCACATGCGAATGATGTTGCGGTGCTGCGGACGGTCGAATTGGCAGCATCCCCCAGATCCTTCGCGGCGCGGCCGAGGCTGCGAAGCGCTACCTGACGACCGACAATGAGGTGTCGGCGACCCCCTTCGAGCCGTCTCCGTGCTCTGCAGCGACCAGCTCGGCTCGGGCTTCGAGGACGTCGAGCACCGCCAACGCCGCCTGCGAACGTGCCGCTGTCAGCTTGTAGAAATGCTCGACCGCGCCACGTCGCTTCTCGGTCCACGCGACCTTCGCCACCTTGAATCTCGCGAGCTGCTTGAAGTGGTAGGAGGAGTCGCCCAGCGTCTCTCCGTTGGCGCTCGCCCATGTGGTCGGGGACCAGTCCCCGTCACCCCGAAGATCGCGGATCATCCGCAACCGCATCGGATGACTGATCGCCTTGCCGATCGCCATCAACTCGTGGTCCTTCAGCTTGAACGGCACCGCCTCGCCTCCTTTCGGATCGACTACCATCAGCGACCCGCTCGACACGTCGAGCAGGTCGCCGAGTCGGCCGGTGGTCTCTCCCTCGAACACATAGAGTTTGTGCCGCCTACCGCGCGTCGTGTGGTCGAAGGGGTCGGCGACTGTCGGTTCGGCCGCGCCGACTCCGACGAGCGTCCGCAGGTGGTAGGCGGCGCGATTCTGCCGGGCCGACGGGTTGCGCTCGGCGTAGAGCCTGCCCGAGACATATCGGCCGGCCCGCAGCTCGCGCAAGATGGCGAGCCTTTCGGGGTGGGCGAGGGCCAGTCCGCAGCCAACGACCGAGTCGGTCACGTGGGCCGCCGTCGACGGCTGAGGATCGGGGGACCGTCGAACACCTTGCGCCGCGTCGTCGGAAGTTCCAGCGAGCAGTACCAGCGTGTCAGCGCCGCGAGCATGTGGAGGGACTCGCGCTCCTCCGGCTCGGCCCGGCGCTGGTCGTCCCAGCACTCACAGAGCCACTCGCACACTTCCCAGACGATCGAGCATTCCCGCGCCCGCTCCTGCTGGTGAGGACTGAGCGGTCGAGGCGGATGGGGGGTCCAGATGATCCCGCCGTTGTTGAGGCCCCGGTGTCGCCGCGTCTTGGTGCTCATGGGTCGCGCCCGTCGGCGATCCCAAGGCGCCGTACCGCCTCGCCGGCATTGTCGCCTCCCAGCACCAAGCCGCGAACCGGGGAGGCAGGGTCAGCGTCCGCGCCGCGCGGCAGGTCGGCCGCCTTGACGACTCCCACGCGCTCGAGTACGCGCAGGTGGTAGACGATCGTCCCCAGGTCGCTGTGCTCGTCGTCGAGATATTCGTCCTCGATCCGGCCTGCGGTCAACGGCTCCGAGCTGTGCCAGAGCGCGACGACCAGCCGCTTTCGCAGCGGGTGTGCCAATGCCCGGTCGAGCGATGATCCCTGCGCCTCTGCCGCCAACTGACTACCTCCCGATCGAATGTCCCTGAGCATCGGAGCGTACCGGACCAAAACGCTCTAGGCCAACACGCTCACGACCAATACGCTCTGGTCCGATCGGTCGGGAGCCGACACGCTCCTGCCGATGCCGCGCCCGTCCCTCCACGAAGACTCCGAGGCTGCCAGCACAGCGTTCGGTGAACGGCTGCGCGAAGTTCGGGGGCGGGTCGGGCTCTCCCAGGATGGGTTGGCACGGGAGGCCGACATCCACCCGACCTCGATCGGCCGCCTGGAGCGAGGTGGACGCGAGCCACGCCTGACCACCTTGCTGCGTCTCGCGGATGGGCTCGGCGTCGAACCGGGCGAGCTGGTCAACGGTCTGGAGTAGGCCGCGGACGGGCCGCCCGCCGACCAGGACGACGAGGCCCGCCCTTTGGGGGCCACCGACGCGCCCGTCCTCCTTGCCGATAGGGACCCGCAGCCCACCGCTCCGATCGACGGTGATCGGCCACTTGTGATCTTGGTCTATGGAGTTTGAGGCGCTCAAGAGTCCTCCTGCGAACAGGAACCATAACGCGGTGTCGGTGGGTTTGCTACCCGTAGCCTTTCCCGTGGATCGGCCACGGCAGGGTCGAGAGGATCGCTCCGCCGTGAAAGACCCCGAGATCGCCACAGAGTTCGCAGCCCTTCTGAGGGACGCACGCGGACGCGCCGGGATCAGCCAAGAAGCACTGGCGGCCCGCGCGGGACTGGACCGCTCCGCGGTCGGGCAGTTGGAGCGCGCCGAAACGGCGCCGCGCCTGTCGACCGCGATGCGGCTCGCCAGCGCGTTGGGGATCGACCCCTGCGAGCTGATCCCTGCGATGCGATTGCGCATGACCGGTGGCGGGGCACCCGTCTTCGAGTGGGCCAAGGATTGAGGCGGCGGGTCGGCTTCCCCTAGTAGGAACGAGCAGAAAGACGCCGGAAGGCCCGAGCAACTCGGCCTCCGGCGCCGCGGGATGCGCCCCTGCAAGACGTTGACGGTGCGCCCCGGCAAGCGCGGGGACTGGGCGGCGCGGCTCGGTCACCCAGAAGGAGTCCGCTCGGGCGTTCCGGCGTACGCGGGTCACCGCGCAATCTCCGGCAGAGGTACTCCGATGTCCCGATTGCCCGAGCCCGGAGGTCGAGCCGCTGGCGGACCGTCTCGCGGGGAGGCTGTGCTGCGGCAACTGCGGTGAGCGGTTCGAGCGACGAGGCGTACGTCTCGGTCGCCGACGCGGAGTCACGCCTGCCGGCGCCGGTCCCCGAGGAGCTGTTCGAGTTCGCCGCCGAGCGGGCACTGGCCGACCTGAAGGTTCCGCACGGTCGTCTCTGGGCGGTCGGCCCGACTCTGACGCCGACGAGCTCAACAGTCTGGCCGACGCGGCGAAGGCCATCTCGGTCATCCGGCCGCGGCGCGCGCGCCTGGATCCACGTCTATCCACCCTCGATCGGCGAACCCGATCCGCTGCTCGCGGTCGATCCCGGCGGCGGCCCGGCGGTGCCGGCCTGAGGCGCTCCGCGAGGCCGAGGCAAGCGGGCACATCCTCAGCACACGGCCCACCGGGACGACCAAGTCCCGGATCGCATGTCCTGCAGGCCCGTGCTGAGCGGCGTTGGGCGCCAGGGCCGAGAATGTCGAATAGTCGCGGCGGGGCGTTTCCAGGACCTCGCGAAGGGGTTTTGGCCACGAGGGGTCGGTTCGTGGCCAAAACCCCCCCGGATCCACACCTAATCCACGCATATCGCCCTGGCGGAGCTCCGATAAGATGCTCGCGAGGTAGCCCCGAAATCCGCTTGGAAAGCCGATTTCAGGCTGCGCGCCCGGATAGCTCAGTTGGTAGAGCACTTCCATGGTAAGGAAGGGGTCACGAGTTCGAGTCTCGTTCCGGGCTTCCTAAAGTCCCTGCAAAAGCGGCTTTTCGGGTTTACCAAGTTGAGATCCGATCCCGAAAAGTGTCTTTATGGAAGCGTTTTGGAAGCATGGCGGCCCAACGTCGCGCGAAGCGTCATGTGGTTGAGCCTCAGTGCGGCTCTCCGCGCGAGACGACGCCCTCGGTGCGCGGAGTTCTGAACGAAGGGGCGGGCGGTGCTAAGGGACCCTTGGTAGGGGACACGACTGAAAAGCTTGGTCTGCTGACCTTGTGATCTACCCCCGATCTGACGGAGTCCGGTTTCTAGAGTCCTTCGGCCCCAAGGAGGATTCAGATGCCCCGACTTCTGGCTTCAAGGATCCGAAATCCGCGGGGGTCGCCCCGTCACCATCTCCGTCCGGTGGGTGGAGAAGGGCGCCGAACGCCACATCGTGTCCCCCGAGCTATACGGCCCGGTGGCAAAGGTCACCGCGGTCGACGTCGGTCAGACGCTCAGGGGGTTCGCGCGGCGCCGGCGCCGACCGCGGCGCGGACGAACGCGGCGACCGCGAGCGATCGGGAGGCCTCCGGCCAGAGCGCCGACAGGCCGGCCGCAGGCGCGTCGAGCATCGGCAGGAAGACGATCTGGTTGCGGGGGTAGCGGGCCGCCACCGAAGTCGGGAGGACGGCGACGAGGTGACCGAGCTCGATCCGCTTGAGCAGTTGCGGCAGCCCCTCGACTCCGGCGTCGGCGCCCGGGCTGCGATTGGGACCGAGCCAGACCCCGTCTTCATCCCCTTGGGCCCAGTCTGGCCGCGGCTGGTCGGCAAGCTCGGCGAAGCTCACCGTCGACCCCGCGGCAAGCGGATGGGAGCCGGGCAGTGCCGCCATCAACGGCTCCTCCAAGATCAGTTCCGAGTCGAGTCCACGCTCTTCGAAGGGACGGTAGGCGAGGGCGACGTCGGCCCGACCCTCGTGGAGCAGCTGCGCGTGCTCCCCCCAGCCGCAGAGCTTCAGCTCCAGCTCCGACGCCTCCGGCTGTCGCTCGTAGAGGTCGATGATCTGGTCGAGGATCCCCCCGTCGAGGTCAGCCTTGATCGCGACCACGAGGCGGTCGGGTTCCGCGGCTCGCCTGGCGCGGCGGACGGCGGCGTCGAGCGCCGCGAGGGCGATTCGCGAATCGACCAGGAGGGCCTCTCCCACAGGGGTCAGGGTGACGGCGCGCGGGGTGCGGCGGAAGAGCTCGAATCCGAGCCGGCTCTCGAGCTGGCGGATCGCCCGCGACAGGGGTGGTCGAGCGATGCCGAGGCGCTCGGCGGCACGGCCGAAATGCAGCTCCTCGGCGACCGCGACGAAATAGCGGAGCGGTCGCGACTCGACGCCATCCATACCTTCAGGGTAATCGCAGTTAGCGAGTTGATCCTTTACAGGCCGTTTCGCCTCGGGCAACTTCCGCGGCGATGAACATCGACGGAACGGGGGATGCATGCGCGCAGTAGCGATCGAGCAATTCGGCGAGACGGCACGTCTTCTTGATCTGCCGAAACCGATTCCCGCTCCAGGCCAGGTACTGGTCAGGATGCAGGCGGCGGCGGTCAATCCGGTCGATGCGCACGTCGCCGACGGTGCGCTCCAGGGTCGCTTCCAGCACTCCTTCCCCCTGACCCTCGGCTTCGATGGCGCAGGCGAGGTCGAGGCGCTCGGTGACGGCGTCGATCGCTTCGCCATCGGCGACGCGGTGTTCGGGCAGCTCTGGTCCGATCCGATCGGACGGGGCTCGTTCGCCGAGTGGGCGGCGGTCTCCGAGGTGATGGAGAACGGCGCGCTCGCACCGCTTCCCCCGGGTGTCGCGCCCGAGATCGCGGCGGCGCTTCCGACCGCGGGCTTGACGGCCTTCGGCGCGGTGGAGTCCCTGGAGCCCGCCACCGGAACCACGCTCCTCATCCTTGGCGCCACGGGCGGGGTCGGCTCGTTCGCCGTCCAGTTGGCGGCCGGTCGGGGAGCGCACGTGATCGCGAGCGCCCGCGCCGACGCCGACACCCGCATCCGCGGTCTCGGCGCCGCCGAGACCATCGACTACTCCGGCGGCGAACTGCCGCGCCTCCTGGCCGCCGCCCACCCCGACGGCGTCGACGCCGTCCTCGACCTGACCGGCGACGGCCGGCTCCTGGCTGCCTGTGCGAGTCAGGTGAAAGATGGCGGTCGAGCCACTTCGATCGCCTTCGCCGTGGGCGAGGAGATGCTTGCCGACACCCGCATCATGGCGACCAACTACGCGAACCAGGACAAGCCTCGGTTGCTGGCCGGGATCGGGGGCGAGGTCGCCGCGGGCAGGGTGACGGTCGAGATCGAGCGCGAGATCGGCCTTGCCGAAGTGCCCGAGGCACTGGGGCGGTCCTCCGGATCCCGCGGGAAGACCGTCGTCCGGATCTGAGGCCTCTCCGTGAGTCTCGGCCCGAGGACTTTCGCCAGGGGCACGCCGGGGTACGAGGAGGCCCGGCGCGCGGCCTCCTGGAACCGGAGGTTGCCGGATCGCTATCCCGAGCGGATAGTGCTTGCCCAGGACGAGGCCGACGTGGTCGAGGCGGTCAGGTACGCACGCGACGTCGGCCTTACGGTGGCGGCAAGGTCCGGCGGCCATAGCTGGACCGCCTCCGCGATCAGAAACGACTCGATCCTCATCGACCTCTCGGCGCTGGACGCGATCGGCTACCGCCCGGGCGACCGGACCGCCGTCGTGCAGCCGGGCGTCCACGGCAGGGCGCTCAACACGCTGCTGGCGGAGCACGGCTTCTTCTTTCCGAGCGGACACTGCTCCACCGTCGCGCTCGGGGGCTTCCTGCTGCAGGGAGGCTGGGGATGGAATTCGCGCTCGATCGGCCCGGCGTGCCTCAGCGTCGAGGCGGTGGACGTGGTGACCGCCGACGGGGACCTGATCCGTGCCGACCGCGAGGAGAACCGCGACTTCTGGTGGGCCGCAAGGGGTGCGGGTCCCGGGTACTTCGGGATCGTCACCGCCTTTCACGTGCGCCTTCACCGGCGTCCGGCGGTGATGCAGCGGAGTTTCTACGCCTATCCGCTGGAGCTTCGTTCCGAGGTCTTGGGTTGGGCGCACGAGGTCGGGCCGCAACTGCCCCCGGAGCTCGAGTTCGTACTCCTCGCGAGCACGCCCCGTGGCCCCGACGGCGAGGCCCTGACGCCAGGGACCGCTCTGCTCGTCAACGGCCACGCGCTGATGGACGATGCCGATTCGGCCCGTGCCGCGCTGGACCTGCTCGACACCTGCCCGGTCGCCGACCGCGCCTTGGTCAAGGCCACCCATGTGCCGACCAGCTTCGACGAGCTCTACAGCCGCTCGGATGCGATGGAGGAAGAGGGCTACCGGTGGTGCGCGGACAACGTCTGGACCGATGCCGACGCCGCCGACCTGCTGCCCGCGGTCGACGAGCTCTTCGCCACGATTCCGACCCCGATCTCCCACGTGCTCTGGTATCCGTGGGTCCGCCAGGAGTTCCCCGATGCCGCGATCTCGATCCAGGGGAATCTCAACCTGGCCGCCTACGCCGGCTGGACCGATCCCGGCGAAGACGAGCGGATGATGGCCTGGCCGCGCGAGCACATGGCCCGCCTCGCGCCGCTGTCGAACGGCACCGCGCTGGCGGACGAGAACCTGGTGGCGCGGCCCGCGCGATACCTCTCGCCGGAGAACGAGCGGCGGCTCGAGGAGCTACGTCGCCGCCACGATCCCGATGGCCTCTTTCTCGGTTATCTGGTCGCAGGAGGCGAGTGAATCGCCGCCCGACCGCAAGGTGTGAAACCAGAAGTCAAAGGAGGATCGAATGAGTGGTTTCGAGGCGGCCCACAAGGGCCGGATCGCCGTCGTGACCGGAGCAGCTACCGGGCTCGGCCGGGCCTTCGCCGAGCGGTTGGCGAGCGACGGGGCGATGGTGGTTGCAGTCGATGTCGACGACGCGGACGAGGCGGTCGCGGCGATCGAGCGGAACGGCGGCGAGGCGGCGGCGGAGCGGTGCGACGTCAGCTCGGAGGCGGGGGTGGCCGGCCTCGGCGAGAGGGTGCTGGAGCGGTTCGGACGTTGCGACATCCTCGTCAACAACGCCGGGGCGGCGCGGAACATCAGCTGGGGAGAGCTCGACTTCGGGACCTGGCGGCAGCTGATGGGCGTCAACCTCGACTCGATGTTTCTCACCTGCAAGGCGTTCGCCCCCGCGATGGCCGGGAACGGCTTCGGTCGGATCATCAACATCTCATCTGACACGTTCGGTCTCCTCACCCCCGGTTTCGTCCACTACATCGCCGCCAAAGGTGGGGTCATCGGACTGACGCGGGGACTCGCTACCGACCTGGGCAACGACGGGATCACCGTCAACGCGGTCCTTCCGGGGCTCACCCGCACGCCGAACCTGGAACGAGCCTTCGGAGGCGTCGACACCGTCTTCGAGCACGTAGCCGAGACGCAGGCGATCAAGCGCCAGGCGACGCCATCCGACATCGAGGGGGCGGTCTCCTTTCTCGCCACCGAGGACGCGGGTTGGATCACCGGCCAATCGCTGGTGGTCGACGGAGGCCTGCTGCGACTTTGAGACGTGGCTCCGGTCGGGGAGGACCGGACGAACGTGAGACAATTACGTCGAATTTACGACAGCACTGTTGACATGGCGCCCGACCATGGTTAATTTGGCGGCGTGTCGTCGAAGCGCGCAGCCATCATCGGTGGGGGGCCGGCAGGTCTGTTGACCGCCAGGCTGCTTGCCCGTGGCGGCTTCGAGGTGACGCTTCACGAGCGGCTCGATCCGGCCGCCACCTACGGCTTCGGCGTCGCGCTCGCCGGTCAGGCGCTGAAGCGCCTCGCCGAGCATGATCCCGATGCGGCGGCGCGGATCGAGCCGCTCTGCCATCCCCTGCGACGGTGGACGATGCGACGTGAGAACGATTCGGCCAGCATCGAGGATCGGGGCGCCTCGGGGATCGAGCGCAGCGGGCTGCTCCGCACCCTGCAGGATCTCGCCGCCGAGGCGGGCGCCCGCATTCAGGCCGGCTCGGAGGCGTCGATCGAGGAGGTCGCCGCCGGCGCTGACGTCGTCGTCCTTGCCGACGGGGTCGGCAGCCACGGCCGCGATGCTCTCGCCGCCCGGCTCGGGGCCTCGGTCGAAACGGTGCCGATCCCTTACATGTGGTGCGGGGCGGAAATCGACCTCGACGCGATGACGCTCTTCCTGCGTCGCGACGAGAACGGCATCTACTGTGGGCACGTGATGCCCTACGGGGGCGGACGCTGCACGTTTCAGGTCGACACCGTGCCCGGGGCCCTGGACGCCGCGGGGCTGGCCGAAAACCAGGGCGAAGGGAACTCGGGCAGCGACGAGGAGTCGCTCACCTATCTCTCGGAGCTGTTCGCGCCCCTGCTCGGTACCCGCCGCCTGCTCGGAAACCGGTCGCGCTGGAGCAGCTTCCGCCTCGTCACCTGCGATCGCTGGAGCGACGGCAACATCGTCCTCCTCGGGGACGCCGCGCACACCGCCCACTACACCGTCGGCTCGGGTACCCGGATGGCGATGGAGGACGCGATCGTCCTCAGTCTCGCGCTGATCGGGGAGGGTTCGCTCGAGTCCGCCTTTGCCGCCTACGAAGCCGAGCGGCGGCCCGCGGTCGAGCATCTCCAATGGCGCGCCTTTCGCTCGCAGACGTGGTGGCGGACGATCGCGCATCGCTACGACCTGCCCTTGCCGGTCCTTCTGTTCAGCTACTTCACCCGCACCGGCAGCGTCGGGCTCGAGCGCCTCAGCCGTTCGAACCCGGAGATCGTCGAGGCGGCGGTCGAGCACGGTCACCGCGACCGGGTCATCGCCGGGGTGGACACGAACGGGACGCCTGCCGCGGTCGCGGGCGCCCACCTACGCGACATGCTTGCCGGGCGGGTCGTCGATCCGGCCTGCATCGGCGACAGCTTCGTCGAGGCCCCCTGCGACGGCGTCGCGCCGTGGTCGGACGATTCGCTTGCGGTCGTCCGCGGCCTCGACGGAGGCCTGAGGCGCGGCGTGCTGCTCACCGGCGCCTCCGGGCGACGCTCGCTCCTCGATCGCTTCGACGTCGCCGAGGAGCTGCGGTCGCTGACCGAGGGCCCGGTCGCCGTCGCGGTCCCGGCCGACCTGCTCGACGACGCCGCGACCGCGATCGCGGCGGGGCGCGCCGATTACGTGATGGTGGAGGACCGGTGAGCCACTTTCCTGCCCAGTTGATCGGTCGATACCGGGAGAGCGGTCTCTGGGCCGATCGGACGATCGGCGAGGAGCTTGCCGCGATCGCGGCCGACGCCGGAGACGTACCCGCCGTCGTCGACCCGGTGCGAAGCCTCACCTTCGCCGAGCTTGATCACCGCGCCGCCGCGGTAGCCACGGGCCTGATCGAGCTGGGTCTGGAGCCCGGTGACCGGATGCTGTTCCAGACGATCAACAACGTCGCGACCGTCGAGGCCTGGTACGGGTGCCTGAAGGCAGGCATCGTGCCCGTCTGTGCGCTGCCGGTCCACGGGCGCCATGAGATCGACGCCCTGGCCGAGTCGACCGGCGCCCGTGCGCACCTGGTCGACGCCGAGACCCGCGACGGCGCCGTGCTGGAGCTCGCCGAGGACGTCCGTTCGCGGGCGCCGCGGCTCGACTTCCTGCTGACGATCGGTGAGGACGGCGGGGCCGGCGACGCGCGGCTCGCCGATCTCGCGGCGGCGGATCCGTCGTCGGCCACGCTCGAGGAGGCGCGCGAGCGCTTCGGCCCGGACGACCTGGCGATCCTGCAGCTCTCCGGTGGGACCACGGCGACGCCGAAGGCGATTCCCAGGCTCCACGCCGAGTCCTGGTACAACGCGCTGGCCACCGCGCAGCGCTTCCCGATCCTGCCCGGGGAGAGGGTCGCGCACGTGATCCCGATCATCCACAACGCCGGCGTCCACTCGGCCCTGCACGCCGGGCACTCGGTCGGTGCCACGCTCCTTCTCTGCGGCGCCGACCCTGACGAATTCATCCCCTTCCTGACCCGGGAGCGCGCCGAGAGCATCGTCCTCGTCCCGGGCATCGTCTCCTGGCTGCTCGAGCGCGACGACTTTCGCGAGATGCTCGGCGGGCTGCGCCGCCTGTCGCTCTCGGCGGCGGTGGTGCCGCCGGAGCTCTTCGATCGACTCGAGGGCATGGGTGTGCCGGTGGTCCAGCAGTTCGGCATGGGCGAGGGGCTGTGTGCCGCGATGGCGCTCACCGATTCGCGCGAGATGCGGCGGGAGACCGTGGGCTATCCGCTTTCCGCCGAGGACGAGGTTCGCGTCGTCGACGCCGACGGCAACGAGCTTCCCGCCGGGGAGACCGGCGAAATGTGGGTGCGCGGGCCCTACACGATCCGTGGCTACTGGGGCGAGCCGGAGCGCAACGCGATCGCCTTCACCGAGGACGGCTTCTACAAGACCGGCGACGTGATCAGCGTCCGCGAGCTGGACGGTCGACGCTGCCTCGTCGTCGGTGGGCGGATCAAGGATCTGATCAATCGTGGCGGCGAGAAGATCAACGCCGAGGAGGTCGAGGAGGCGTTGGCGCGCCACCCGCAGGTGCGCGAGGCGGCGCTGGTCGCGATGCCCGACCCGCGTCTCGGCGAGCGCGGTTGCGCGTACCTGGTGGTGCGCGAGTCCGACGCACCGCCGACTCTGGCAGATCTGACCGGGATGCTCGCCGAGATCGGCCTGGCGAAATACAAATGGCCGGAGCGCGTCGAGTACGTCGAGTCGCTCCCTCGCACGCAGGTCGGCAAGGTCGAAAAGGCCCGGCTCAGGGAGTGGGTCGCGCGCGCACTGAAGGAAGAGAGGAACGATGCGAGTAGCTAGCGTCCGGGGGCGGGCCGCCCTCGTCGACGGCAATCTCCACCACGATGTCGAGCAGGCGTCCGGAGGTCGGTTCGGCTCCGATCCAACCGAGCTCTACCGGCGCTGGGACGAGTTCCTCGACTGGGCGGGCGGGGCCGGACCGACCGGCGGCTCGCCGCTCGTCGAGGCCGACCTCACCTGTCCCGTACCGAGCCCGCGTCAGGTCTTCGCGCTTGCCGTCAACTACAAAGACCACGCGGCCGAGGCCGCGGTCGAGCCGCCCAAGCAGCCGCTGGTGTTCACCAAGTTCCCCAGCTCGATCTCTGGCCCGTTCGCGCCGATCGAGCTGCCGACGAACCGCGCCGACTGGGAGGTTGAGCTGGTGGTCGTGATCGGTCGCGAAGGCCTTGCCGTCGCGGAGGCGGACGCATGGGACTTCGTCGCCGGCCTCACCGTCGGCCAGGACATCTCCGAGCGACGGATGCAGTTCCGCCCGCCGTTCCCCCACCTCAGCGTCGCCAAGTCGCTCCCCGGCTTCGGTCCGATCGGTCCGCTCGTCGTCACGCCGGACGAGTTCCCCGACCCCGACGCGTTGGCCTTGAGCTGCCGCGTCGGTGGCGAGACGATGCAGGACGGCACCACCGCCGACCTGATCTTCCCGGTCGCCAGGCTGATCAGCGAGATCTCCGCCGCGGTGCGTCTCCTGCCCGGCGACCTGATCTTCACCGGAACTCCGTCGGGAACCGGATCCACCCGGGACCCACGCCGTTATCTCGAACCGGGCGACGTAGTGGAGAGCACGATCGAAGGGATTGGCACGATGCGCAACGAGTGTGTAGGGGTGGACCGATGAGGCTGGATCATTTCGCCATCGGCGCAGACGATCTCGGGCGGACGCGCGAGTGGTACACCGAGGTGCTCGGCCTGCGCGAGATCGAGACCGAAGGCGGGCGGCATTACCTCGCCTGCGGTGGCCGTACGGGTTTCGACCTCGTACTGGAGGCGGGCGGACCCGGCCTGCGCCACGTCGCCTACGCCTGCTTCGACCTCGACGAGTATGAGGCGGCGGCGGCGAGGCTGCGAGAAGCGGGACTGCCGGCGGCACCGGTCGACGTCCTGGGCCCGGGGATCGAACGGGCCGAGGCAGCTTCGCTGCCCGGTGGACAGGTGGTCAGGCTGGTGCTCCGGATCGGGGAGGATCACTACCTGCGGGTAGCCGGCTGGGAGTCGGCGGCAGCTCACTCACCGCGCGATATCGACCACGTGAACATCGCGGTCCGCGACGTCGACGCAACGGTCGAGGCGCTCGACCGGGCGCTCGGCCTAAGGCTCAGCGACGTTCACAACGTCGAGGGCCCAGGCAACGTCGGTGCCTGGATGCGGGCCGGCGATCGGCACCATGACTTCGCGATCATCCGCAACCGCAGCGACGGCCTTCACCACATTGCCTACCAGCTGGCCGACGCTGCCGCGATGATCGGTTTCGCCGATCGCCTCGCCTTCTCCGGCACCACCGCCGAATATGGAGTCGGTCGCCATGGCCCGGGCTCGAATCTCTTCCTCTACGTGCGCGATCCGAGCGGCAACCGGGTCGAGCTGACCGCCGACATGGCGGCCGTCCCGGCCGGGGCTCCGCACCGGATCTGGCGTGGCAAGGATCCGTCGATCGTCAACAGCATCGCTCCCTACCCGCCACCGAGGACCTTCTGGGAGATCACTTGAGCATCGACGCGGGCGTCGGTTTCTCGGCGGACAGCTGATAGTTTCGCGCCATGCCAGGGAAGCGCGCCGCCCAGCCGGTCAAGAACAGCGAACTCCGTCGCAATCTTGTCGAAGCGGAGATCCTCGAACGCGCGGCGCAGCTCTTCTCCGAGCGCGGGTACGCGGCGACCAGCCTGCAGGAGATCGCCGCCGAGCTGGGGATCAGCAGGTCCTCGCTCTACCACTACTTCTCCAACAAGGAGGAGATGCTGATCCGCCTGGTCAGCGACCTGGTGGTGAGCAGTGAGTTGGCGCTGAAACAGATGAAGGCCAGCGAGGACACCGACGCCAGGGCCCAGCTTCGCGGCGCCGTCGAAGCATTGCTCGGCCCGGTCGTCGAGGCTCCAAACCGCTTCCGTCTACTGCTCACCGTGGAAGCCGAGCTGCCGTCCTCGATCTCCAAGCGCTGGCGGGGCACGCGGCGCAAGATCGTCGCCGAGGTATCGGGGCTGATCCGTGAGGGGATCAGGCGAGGCGAGTTCCGCCCGGTCGACGAGGCGGTCGCCACCTTCACCGTCCTGGGCATGTGCAACTGGGTCGCATGGTGGCCCGATCGCGAGCGAGAGGACCTCGAGGCGGTGCGGCGAGGCATCGCCGAAATCGCCGTGGCCGGCCTTTCGCTGGGCGAGGGGGAGAGCGTGCCCAGCACGCCTCAGACGGCGATTGCCGCCGCCCGCGATCAACTCGATCGCATCGAAGCACTGATCGCCTCCTAGGTCGACTGCCCGGATTTCCGGAGCGGCGCCTTCTGGTACCAGCCGGCCTGCGCTGGCCCATCCCCGGTTCCCGGTGACCACTCCCGGGCTGCGCCCGTCGCCGAAAAGAAATTCGGCACCAGTGTGGACAAATCGACAGTATTGTATAAACTCCGCCACGGGAATGAGAGAGGGAGCCATCGGCTCGCTCGATCCGAACGCACTGACGGAGGAGAGAAATGTCACGAGTGAGCTTCAAAGCCCTCGGCCCGGTCGTCCTGGCGGCCGTGGCGCTGGTGGTCCTGGTGGCTGCCTGCGGAGGCGGCGGCTCGAGTTCCGGTTCCAGCCCGAGCACGGAATCCGAAACCACCGCGAAGACCACCGCCGAGGCCGGTTCCGGAGAAGGCGACGCCGCCGCCGGAGCGGCAAAGGCAGTAGCCCCCTACATCAGCAAGCCGAGCGCGTTCCCGGTGACCGAAGCTTTGAAGAAGGTCCCGAAAGGCGCGACCGTCGACTTCGTCGACACCGGCACCCCGTTCAGCGCGCTGCAGTGGGAGTTGCTCGCGCCGGCGGCCCAGGTGATGGGCGTGAAGGTCGAGCGGATCAAGGCGGGCACGGCGGCCAACACGGTCGGTGCCGCGCTCGACACCGTCGTCGCCAAGAAGCCGGACGCGGTCCTGGTCGGCGCGATCCCGGTCGAACTCTGGTCCAAGCAATTGACCGAATTGCGGGAAGAGGGAGTGACGGTCGTCGTCTCCGGGATCGTCGAAGGCGAAGAATATGAACTCGAACCGGTGCAGTCCGGCAAAGCCGATGACGAACGGAACGGGCGCCTGCTCGCCAACTACGTGATCGGCAAGATGAACCCGAAGGCCAACACGGTCATCTACACGGTGCCGGAACTCCCGGTGATCAATCTGGTCGCCGAAGAATTCGCCAAAGAATTCGCAGCGCTCTGCCCCGAATGCGAATTGCGCACGGTCAGCATCCCGGCCTCGACGATGGGCAACACGGCGCCCACGGCCGTCGTCTCCGATCTACAGGCGAACCCGGAAACCGAAGTCGCCGTGTTCGCTGCGGACGAAATCGAGAATGGGGTGCCGGCTGCACTCTCGGCCGCCGGCATCGAAGTCGAAACCCTCGGCTATGCGCCGAGCCCGGTGAACCTCCAGTACATCAAGGAAGGTAAGGAGACGGCCGCGCTCGCCTACGACGTCGGCATCCAGGTCTGGACGCAGCTGGATCAGGCCGCCCGCGACATGGGTGGCCAGAAGCTCACCGGCCCGCAGGCGGAAGGGTTGGGCGTGATCCAGTTCTTGACCAAGGAAGACATCACGTTCGACATCAGCAGAGGCTGGACCGGCTACCCCGACTTCCCGGAAAGGTTCGCGAAGCTCTGGGGCGTCGGCTGAGGTCGGCGCGGGTGGACTCCAGGCACCGGAGGCGGTGCCCGGAGTCCACCTTGTGCCGGTCGTACGTGCCCTCGACCACCGACAGAAGTGCCTGACTCAGGCGTAGAAAGCGTGACCCCATGACCCCCAGCAGCGGCGAATTCTCGACCTCGTTCAAGGGTTCCGTCTTCCGTCCCGGCGATGGCGGCTACGAGGAGGCTCGCCAAATCTGGAATTCGCGGCGGGACGACCAGCGACCGGCGCTGATCACGCGGGCCACCGATGCCGATGACGTCGTCGCGGCCGTGCGGTTGGCGGCAGCCGAAGACCTCTCGATCGCGGTGCGCGGCGGCGGACACGGGGTCGACTGTACGGCGATGGCCGACGGCGCTCTGGTCGTCGACCTCTCGCTGATGAAGCGGATCGAAGTCGATCCGCGCAGCGCCCAGGTGACGATCGAGGGCGGCGTGCTTCTCGGTGAGATGGACGCGGCGACGCAGCTGCACGGCCTCGTCGTCCCCGCCGGCACCGTGAGCGAGACTGGTGCCGGCGGCCTCACCCTGGGCGGCGGCATCGGCCACCTCACCCGTCGCTACGGGGCGACCGTCGACAACCTGATCTCGGTCGAGGTCGTCACCGTGGACGGCCGCAAGCTGACCGTCTCCGCAAGCTCATCTCCGGAGTTGTTCTGGGGCCTTCGTGGCGCCGGTCACAACCTCGCGGTGGCAACCTCGTTCACCCTCCAGGCCCAGCCGGTCGGCCCCGACGTGATGAGCGGCGTGATCGTCTACTCGGCCGATCAGGCGGTCTCCTACATCGACGCCATCGACGAGGCGATGACGAAGGCACCGCGCGACCTCTCGATTCCCTTGGTCATGTTGCCCGCGCCGCCGTTGCCCGGGCTACCGGAGGAGATGATCGGGAGCCCGGTCCTCCTCGCACTGGTCATCTACACCGGCGAGCTTGACGACTACGAGTCGGCGATGCGGCCGGTGCGGGAGATCGCCGAGCCCCTGGCCGACATGGTCAAACCTTCGACCTGGGTGGAGGCGAACTCGCTGGTCGATCCCTTCGAGCCGAGCGGGCGCCGCTATCACAGCGGCGGTGGCTACGTGCCGAAGCTGAGCGCGGAGGTCGCCCGGATCGCACTTGACCGGCTGGCTGCGGCCCCGCCCCCGAGCGGTCCGGCGACCGGGTGCATGATCACCTTCCCGATGCTCGGCGGGGCGTTGCTCGACCGTGACGAGGACGCGACCGCCTTCTCGCGTCTCGGCGCCGAGTGGCTGTTCGAGGCGATCGCGATGTGGGATCGGCCGGACGCCGATGGTGACTACATGGATTGGGCCGCCGGCACCGTGGCGGCGCTCTCCCCGTACATGTCGACCAGCGCCTACGTGAACCTGAGCGCCGACCGCGGTCCGGACTGGCTCCGGGGGATCTACGGCCCCGCCGAGAAGTGGGACAGGATCGTCGCCCTGAAGCGCGAGTGGGATCCGGACAACCGCCTGCGGCACAACAAGAACGTCTCGCGGGCCGCCGAAGCCGGCGCCGATTAGCTAGGTCTCGAGCTCGGCAAACCGCTCCGCCGCGGCCGGGTTGACCTCGATGTCATCGACGCCCGCGATCCGCGGGCGTCCCTTTGCCAGCGCGCGGTGGAACTCGCCCTTCGACACCGGAGCGATGTCGGCGATGATCCGCCAGTGCTCGCCGGCGTCGCGGCTGGCGAACAGCTGGCCGTCGGTGTCGGCGGCGAAAAGCTCGAACCCGTCCGCGTCGACGTGGATCGAGAGTGCGCTGAAAAGCGCGCGTTGCCCGTCGGGAAGGCCCCCGAGCAGCCGTTCCCAGGTGCGGCCGCCGTTGCGGCTCCGGGCGATCTTCCCCTGCGCCCGGCCGCTCGCGTACCAGTGCGGCGGCCAACCGACGCCGACCGCCATGAACAAGAGCTCGGGGTGGTCGGGGTGAAGCAGGAAGGGATCCGGGTACTCCATGCCCGCGATCACCGGATCACGCTCCCAGGTCTGGCCACCGTCGCTGCTCTGCATCAACCCCACGAGACCGACCGCGGCCCGCATCCGGCGCGGATCGGCCGGGTCGATCGCCAGCCGGTGGACGTCGCACTCGGTCGGGTCGGGATCGATCTTCAGGTCGCGGAAGGTCTCGCCGAAATCGTCGGAGCAGAGCAGCGCGCCGATCTCGATCCCGACGAAGAGCCGGTCGCCGCTGATCACGATCTCCTTGACGTGGCCGAGCCGGGGAGGTGGTGGGAAGCACCATCTTGGGTAGCTCTCCACCGCGCGCAGCGCGGGCAGCTCACGCCAGCTCGACCCGTCGTCGGTGGTGATCATCAGGTGGGCGGGCATCGAACCGACGGCGGCGACTTCGCGGCCGTGCAGGATCCCCGAGCGGGCGGCCCAGAGATCGAACTGGGGCAGGCCCTCGCTGGACCAGTCCCAGCTTGCGCCGCCGTCGGTGCTGCGGGCGACACCGAGCCCGTGGGTGGCGGCGAGGAGCGTGCCGGAGGCGAGCTGGGTAAGGCCTCCGACCGCGCACCCCTCCAGTGCGCGTGCGGCCACCGCCCAATCGCGTCTGGTTCGCTCCAGCACGAAAACACCGTCGACGGTGCCGACGATCACCCTCGTCGCGGCGCCCTCGCCGCGAGAGGTGTTGTCGCCCCCGTTGGAGACAAGCGCGATCTGATCCATCTTCCTTCCTTCCTGAAGTGGGCGGTGACCGTTGGTCACTCGGCCTCGTAGGTGCCGATGACGCGCTCGGCGACGCTCGGCAGGAACCTCGTCTGAACGAAACTTTCGTGGCGAGCGCTTCCCAGGTAGGCCTCGAGTTCCTCGCGCCGGTCGAACTCCAGGGTCATCACATGCGAGAAGGTGCGGTCCCGGGCGCTGAGGTTCTCGCCCAACCCGAAACGACGCATCGCGGGATAAAGGGAGGGGAGGCGCCTGAGCTCGGCGATGATCGCCGCCTCCTCGTCCGCCGCCAGGTCGACTCGAAAGCGGAAGAGAAGGACGTGGCGGATCATGAGTTCTCGCGGGCCCGCCGCGCGGCCGCGGCGAGCAGGGTCAGGTCCGAGGAGAGCGCCAGGAGCGTCGCGCCGCGCGCGTGCCAGGCCCGGGCGGCAGCGGCCTCGGGAACGAAGATCCCGGCCGGCAGGCCGGCCGCGAGGACGGTGGCCAGGGCCTCCTCCAGGGCCGCGACCACCTCGGGGTGGCCGGCATCGCCGCGGTGGCCGAGGTCGATGGCGAGGTCGGTCGGGCCGAGGAACCAGGCATCCGGTTGCGCCGGGGCGGCGAGCAGCTCGGCCAGACGCTCGAGCCCGGCGCGGCTCTCGAGCTGGGTGATGACCAGCGCGACGCCGTCGATCAGCTCGTCGGCGGGGCGAAGTCCGAAACCGCCTGCGCGGTGGGAGAGGGAGAGGCCGCGCCGGCCGCGGGGCGGGAAGTCGACCGCCGCCCGCAGATCTCCGAGCAGCTCGGCACTGTCGACGTCGGTGACCTGGATCCCTGCTGCGCCGGTCTCGAGGATGCGGCCGGCGAGGGCGAGATCGGCGGGCCCGATCCGCGCCAGCACCGGGACCCCGTGGACCGCGGCGGCCCGGACGATGTCCTCGACCTCGCGGAGGCCGAGCGAGGAGTGGGCCAGATCGGCGATCAGCAGGTCGAAGCCCGCGGCCGCCATCGCCTCGGCGACGTTGGGGTCATCGCTCTTGACGAAGCTGCCGACCAGCTTCTCGCCGCCGCGTAGGCGATTGCCCAAGGCCACGACGAGTTCAGGCTTCCGCCTCGGCGGCGTAGTCCTCGCGGCGGGGGGCGAAGACGCTTAGGTCGAGGCAGGGCTCGTCGCCGATCGTCTCGGCGAAGTGCTCGACGCCGGGCGGAACCTCGATCAGCGTCCCAGGCCCGGCTTCGATCGCCTCGTCACCGACCGTGAAGCGTGCGCGCCCGGAAATTATGTAGACGATCTGCTCATGCTCGTGGGCATGGGGCTGCGGAGTGTGGCCGGGGGCCAGGGTGGTGAAGGCGAGCGTCGTCCGCCCGCCGCTGAACGACCGTCGCACCACACCGTTCCGAGCTTCGGTGCTGGCCAGAGCCTCGACGTTGGCGTGCCGCATATTACAAATATATCCAATTGACATTGGATGATGAAATATCTAGGGTACGACGCCCACTAACTTCGTCGGAAGGAGAGTGTTCTGTGGGCGAAGCTCCGATCGGCTTCATCGGCTTGGGACGCCTTGGCTCGGTCGTCGCCTCGATCCTCCTCGAGGCTGGTCGTCGCCTCGTCTGCTGCGACCGCGGCCGGATCCAGGAACTGGTCGAGAAGGGGGCGCAGGTTCCCGGCGACGGTTCCCCACGGGCGGTGGCCGAAGCCGCCGAGGTGGTCTTCACCTGTCTTCCGGGCGATGCGATCGGCTCGGCCTTCGACGGCCCCGCCGGAGTCGTCGCCGGTGCCGGCGAGGCGACCCTGGTCGTCGATCTGAGCACCGCCGAGATCGCCGAGAAGCAGCGCCTGCACGGCCTCCTCGCCGAACGGGGCGGCCTGCTTCTCGACTGCCCGATCAGCGGCACGCCGCAGATGGTCGCCAAGGGCGCATCGGCGATCTTCGCGAGCGGTGAGCGTGCCGCCTACGAGCGCGTCGCGGGTCTGCTCGCGGAGATCTCGCCCGGGGCCCACTATGTCGGTGAGCTCGGGAGCGGGACGAAGATGAAGTACGTCGCCAACCTCCTCGTCCTCGCCCACGTGGCGGCGGCGGGGGAGGCGATGGCCTTCGCCCAATCGCTCGGCCTCGACCTGGTCCAGGTCGCCGAGCTGCTGTCGAACAGCCCGGCGGCGACCTCGGGCCAATTCCAGGTCAGGGCCCCGCTGATCGCCGCCGGCCAGTTCGAGGGAAAGCTGGTGACGATTGCCGACGCCCGCGAGAACCTCGACCAGATCACCGCCGCGGCAAGTGCGGTGGGGGCCCAGGTGCCGCTTGCCGACAAGGTCAAAGGGCTGTTCGATGAAGTCGGCGAGGCCGGCGGCGACGAGAGTGATCCGGCCCGGCTGGCCCTCTTTCTTCGGTCCCGGGCGGCGGTCCGATGACTGTGCGGACGGAGGATGTCAGGCTCGGTCGCCTGCGCCTGCATATGGCCCATCCCGAAAGCAAGGGCGACGCGGGCGTGCTGCTCTACCCGACCATCTTCGGCATCGACGACGCGATGCGAGGCTTCGCCGCCGAGCTTGCTCTCGGCGGCCTGACCGCGGTCGTCTGGGATCCCTACGACGGCGATGCGGCGGTCGGCGGCGTCGGCGAGATGCTGGCGCGATCGAAGCGCTGTGAGGACGGGCAGATGATCGCCGACCTGACTGAGATCGTCGACCATCTGCGCGGCCTCGGGCTGGATCGGATCGCGGCGCTCGGATGGTGTTTCGGCGGTCGGGTCGCGCTGCTGCACGCCGGCGGTGATCAGCGCCTGGAGGCGGTCGCGTCCTATAACCCGACCATCTACTCGGAGGCGCCGCTCGAGGTGCCAGGGATCGGCCTGATGTCAAAGGCGGATTTCGGCGGCCAGACGATGGACGAGTTCGGCCTCGCACGCTCGATCCGAGGCCCGGTCCAGGTCGCCCGCCCGGCCCGCGATCTCACTCACCCGGCCGAGTACCGGCGTCTGTTCGAGGCCCTTTGCGAACGACCCGACCCGACGGTCTACGAATACCACCCACATGCGACCCACGGCTTCTCCTACACCCCCGGAGAGGCAAACGAGCGGGCGCACCGACTGGCCTGGGCGAACACGGCAGCCTTGTTCGACAGCACCCTCGGCTCCTCTAATACGGCACGAGTGTTGACAAATCGACACTAGCGTCATATAGTCGCGCGATGTCGCCGGGTCTGGGTTCCCGGAGACGCCCCGAAAACACCACCGAGGAGAGGCATGCGGGTTGACATCGAGGGCTGACTCACTCCTCCAGGTCAGGGGACTCTCCAAGACCTTCCCCGGCCTGAAGGCGCTCGACGACGTCTCCCTCGAGGTCGCCTCGGGGGAAATCGTCGCCCTGGTCGGCCAGAACGGGTCGGGCAAGTCGACGCTGGTCAAGGTCCTGGCCGGCGTCCACCAGCCGGACCCCGGCGCCGAGATCGAGCTCGGCGCCGAGGGCCGCGCCGGGCTCCACTTCATCCACCAGGACCTCGGCCTGGTGGGGACGCTCTCGACGATCGAGAACCTCGACCTGGGACGCCGGCCGGGGCGCAGGGCGCTGATGCCGGCCCCGGTGCGCGAGGAGGCCCGCCACGCCGAGGAGCTGGTCGGCGGCTTCGGCGCCCGGCTCGACGTCCGCGCCCCGGTCGACCGTCTGAGCGCCGCCGAGCGCGCGATCGTCGCCATCGCCCGCGCCCTCGACGGCTGGGAGCACGACCGCAACGTACTCGTCCTCGACGAGCCGACCGCCTCCCTGCACGGCGAGGAGGTCGAGAGGCTCTTCGTCGCCGTGCGCCGGGTGGCCGGGCGCGGCGCCGGGGTGATCTTCATCTCCCACCGCCTCGACGAGGTGATGAACCTCGCCGACCGGGTGGTCTGCCTGCGCGACGGCAGATTGATCGCCGACGTGCCGCGCGGCGGCTATGACCACGACGACCTGGTCGGGCTGATCGCGGGCGAGGCCCTGGCGGCGGCCGAGGAGGCGACCCCGCGGCCGCGGGGCGGGCCCGTCCTGCGTGCCAAGGGCATCCGCGCCCCGACGATCGCGGGCCTCGACCTCGACCTGCACGCGGGGGAGATCCTCGGCGTCTCCGGGGTGCTCGGCTCCGGCCGCGAGGAGGTCGCGGCGAGCCTCTTCGGGGCGGGCCTCGGCACGGTCGAGGAGCTCGAGGTCGACGGCGCCGCGGTCGGCCCGCCCGACCCCCGCCGCTCGATCGCCGCCGGGGTCGCCTACGTCCCCGGCGACCGCCGGCGCGAGGGCGCGGTGATGAGGATGAGCGTGCGCGAGAACATGACCCTGCCGCGCCTGCGGCCCCTGCGGCGCCTGATGGGCCGCCTCGACCGACGGGCCGAGCGCCAGGAGGTCGAGCGCTGGATCGAGCGGGTGGCGGTGCGCCCGGCCGAGCCCGAGCGGGCGCTGGAGCTCTTCTCGGGCGGCAACCAGCAGAAGGTGGTGCTGGCGAAGTGGCTGCGCAACGAGCCGAAGGCGCTCCTGATGGACGAGCCGACCCAGGGCGTCGACGTCGGCGCCAAGGCCGGGATCTTCGAGCTGATCGCCGACGCGGCGGCGGCCGGGGCGGGCGTCCTCGTCTGCTCCTCCGACGCCAAGGAGCTGGCCCTGATCTGCGACCGGGTGCTCGTGATGCGCGACGGCGAGATGGTCGCCGAGGTGTCGCGCGGCACGCAGCTGAGTGAGGCGGGCCTGGTGCGTGCCGGGCTCGGTGTCGTGAAGTCGAACGGAAACGGAAACGGCGGCACGCACGCCACGAGCGGAGCGGAGGTCTCCCCACATGCTTGAGAGAATCGCGAGAGCGCTCTCCTTCCGGAACATCTCGGCGATCTACATCTTCGCCGTGATGTTCGTCGTCTTCTCGATCTGGGTCCCGGAGACGTTCCTCAAATGGGGGACCTGGAAAGCGCTTATCGACAGTCAGGCGGTGACCGCCACCCTGGCGATCGGCCTGGTGATCGCGCTCTCGGCGAGCGCCTTCGACCTCGCGATCGGCGCCGAGCTCGGCTTCGGCTCGATCCTGGTCGCCTGGTTCCTCGTCGACCAGGGCGTGCCGCTGGTGCCGGCGATCGTCCTCACCCTGGCGGCGGGCGGGGTGATCGGCCTGGCCTCGGGCCTCCTGATCACCAAGGCGCGGATCGACTCCTTCATCGCCACGCTCGGGGTCAGCTCGGTCCTGCTCGCCCTGATCGCTTGGGTCTCGAACTCGCAGCAGATCCTCGGCCTGCCAAAGGGCCTGCAGGACCTCGGCACCACCGAAGTCTTCGGCCTGACCCTGCCGGTCTACCTGATGCTCGCGGTCGGGCTGGCGGTGTTCTACGTGCTCGAGCGCACCCCGGTAGGCCGTCGTGTCTACGCCACCGGCGGCAACATCGAGGCCGCCCGCCTGGCCGGCGTGCGGGTCTCGCTGGTCGTGGTCGGCTCGCTGGTCGCCTGCGGCGTGATCGCCGCCTTCGCCGGCATCCTCGTCTCCGCCAACCTTGCCGCCGGCGACCCGACGATCGGCCCGGCCTACCTCCTGCCCGCCTTCAGCGCCGCCTTCCTCGGCTCGACCCAGTTCCGCGGCGGGCGGTTCAACGTCTGGGGGACGATCGTCGCGGTCTACGTGCTGGCGACCGGGGTGAAGGGGCTGCAGCTGGCCGGGGCGCCGATCTGGATCCCCGAACTCTTCAACGGGGCCGCCCTGCTGCTCGCCGTCGGGTTGGCGAACTTCGAGGCCACCTCGACCCGGGCGGGGGCGGTGCGCCGCCTCCTGCGCCTCGACCGGGGCGGGTCCCGCTCGCGCCGGGCGGAGGGGGCGGCGGGATGAGGGAGCGCGGCGGGGACGCCGCGACTGCCTCACGGTCGGTGACGGCGCTCTTCAGCGTCTACTCCGATCCCGGCGATGTGATCGCGGCGGCTTCGGCCTTGGCCCGTGAGCGGACCGCCACGCTGGAATTGGTCGCCTACGTCCCGACCCTCCACCTCTTCCTCCAGGGAATGGGTGCGCTCGTGGCCCCGGCCGGGCTCACGGCCGGGCAGTTCGAGCGCGATCTGGCTCGCGAGGTCGCCGCCCGGGCGGCGACGGTACCCGCCGACGTGCCGGTCAGCTGGCGCCTCTTCTGCTGCGGCAGGCGCCGCGCGATCAGGCGGCTCTTCGGCGCCCGTCGGCGAGGTGGACCGCTGTTCCTGTCAGGGCTCGATCCGCTTGAGGATCATCAGGTCCCGATCGAGCGGGTGACCGGGACCTCGGTCCCCGCTTCCTGGTAGCGCCGTTCAGATCCCGAGCAGATGCTCGGCGTTGCCATGGCTGATCCGCTCCAGGTCGGAGCGGCTGATCGGGGCCTCGCGGAGGAGCCGCACGCCGTCCTCGTTGTCGGCGATCGGGTAGTCGACCGAGAACATCACGCGCTCCGATCCAAGCACCATCAGGGTGCAGAGCAGCGGCGGCGCGGTGAAGATCCCGCTGGTGGTCAGGTGGATGTTGGCGGCGAAGTACTCCTCGAGCGGGCGATCGAGACCTTCGCGGGCGAGTACGTGCGACGAGCGGGCGAACAGGAACGGGATCGCCTCGCCCATGTGGCCGACGATCAGCTGCAGGTCGGGGAACTCGTCGAAGACGCCGCCGGCGATCATCCGCAAGGCGTGCATGCCCGTGTCGACATGCCATCCCCAGCCCGAGGTGGCGAGGGCTTTCCCGAGCAGGCCAGGGAGGCCGTCGTAGTAGGCGGCGCGGATCGTCGCGGGCGGCTCCGCCGGGTGCAGGTAGATAGGTACGCCGAGCCTCTGTGCGCGCTCGAAGATCGGCCAGAAGGCGCGGTCGTCGAGGAAGCGACCCTGGGTCTGCCCGTTGATCAGGGCGCCTTTGAATCCGTGCTCCTTGACCGTGCGCTCCAACTCGTCGGCAGCCGCGGCCGGCGCCGTGGTCGGTAGCGCGGCGAAGCCGAAGAGCCGGTCGGGGTACTCGGCCACGGCACCGGCGAGGTAGTCGTTGCAACGCCTCGCCGCAGGCACCGCATCCTCACCGGGAAGCTGCTCGAGACCGGCGGCACCGAGCGAAAGCACCTGCACGTCGATTCCGCTCGCGTCCATCTCCTCGATCCGCCCGGCGCCGACATCGGCCATCTTGGCTTTGCGCGCGGCGAACGCCCGGCTTCCGGGGGTGTCGGGCGCGGCCGGCTTCGGCGGCCCCGATGCGGACAGCGGGAACGGGGGAACGTAATGCTCCTCCAGCGCGATCACACGTAGACCATCCACGGTCGGACTCCCTTCCTTCCTCGAGTGAAGAACCCGGGGCGAGTGTAAACAGATCTGTCGATTTGTCAACACTTATGACGACCGGTTGGGGACGCTCGCTTTCCGCCCCTCACCGACCGATATCCATTGGATATATTACGGTCGGTTAGCGTAAGCTACAAAGCGTCGATATTTCGACGATGTCAACATCTGGGAGAAGGGATTGCCGTGAAGAGATTTCCCGGCGCTCACGAGGGACGTGTGGCCGTGGTCACCGGCGGCGCCGCCGGGCTCGGCAGGGCCTACGCCGAGCGCCTCGCGCGCGATGGGGCCAAGGTCGTCGTCGCCGATCTCGAGGAGGGTGATCAGGTGGTGGCCGCGATCGAGGCCGACGGGGGCGAAGCGCTGGCGGTTACCTGCGACGTCACCTCCGAGGCCGCGATCGCCGAGCTCCGCGAGCGGACCGACGAGCGCTTCGGCGGCTGCGACATCCTCGTCAACAACGCGGGCATCTTCCCCAACGTGCCGTGGGAGGAGGTCGACTACGCGCTCTGGAGCCGCGTCCTCGCCGTCAACCTCGACTCGATGTTCCTCACCTGCAAGGCGTTCTCCGCGGCGATGCGCGAGCGGGGCTTCGGCCGCATCGTCAACATCTCCTCCAACACGTTCGACCTGGTGATCCCCGGCTTCGTCCACTACGTGGCGAGCAAAGCCGGCGTCATCGGGCTGACCCGGGCGCTTGCGACCGAGCTCGGCGAGGATGAGATCACCGTCAACTGCATCCTGCCCGGGCTGACCAGGACCGCCCACATCGAGGAGATGTGGGCGGGGTCGCCGACCCTCGACCACGTGGTCGAGGGGCAGGCGATCAAACGGCCCGGGATGCCGGCGGACCTCGAGGCCGTCGTCTCCTTCCTGGCGAGTGAGGACGCGCGCTGGATCAGCGGCCAGGCAATTCCCGTCGACGGCGGCCAGGCCCGCCACTGAAGAAAGTCGGTGACCAAGATGTTCCAAGACTCCCCCGAAGGCGTACTGGACCGCGTCAATGAGCTCGTCCCCGTTCTCCGCGAGCGGGCCGAGGAAACCGAGCAGCTCCGCCATATGCACCCCGAGAATCTCGCGGCGCTGACCGAGGCCGGCGTCTTCCGGCTGGCGATGCCCCGTGACGTCGGCGGGTTCGAAGCAGAGGCAGGCCTGATCAACGAGGTGCTGGCCCAGATTGCCCGTGGCTGCCCGTCGACGAGCTGGATGTCGACCCTGATGGTCGGCTCGAACATGTGGCCCGCCTTCCTCGGTGACGAGGCGGGAGCCGAGATCTACGCCACCCCGGACCTGCGGATCACCGGCTTGATCGCGCCGACCGGCAGTGCCGTCGGCGTCGATGGTGGGTTCGAGGTTTCCGGAACTTGGCGCTGGAACACCGGTGGGATGCACAGCAACTGGGTCACGCTGGCCTGCATGGCGGCGACCGAGACCGGGATGGAGCCGGTCGCGGCGCTCGTCCCCACCGAGCAGGTCGAGATCGAGGACACCTGGCACGCATCGGGGATGGCGGGGACCGCCACCAACACGATCACCGGTGCCGACATCTTCGTGCCCGCATCGCGGGTCCTCCGCGTCGCCGACCTGGCCGCCGGCAATTTCCCGCAGCGCCGCTACAGCGAGAACCGCTACTACAACCGGCCTGCCCTGATGATGTTCGTGATCCTCAGCGCCCCGGCGATGCTGGGGATCGCCCGCGGCGCGATGGATGCCTACATGGAGCGCCTGCCCGAGGCCGGGATCACCTACACCGCCTACAAAGAGGCCCGCGAGGCGCCGCTGACCCACCATCAGCTCGCACACGCCACCTTCGAGCTGGAGATCGCCGAGATGTACACGGAACGGTTGCGCGGGCTGCTCGACCAGAGCCTCGAGGGCGACGTCCCGATGATCGCCAGGATCAGGGCCCGCGCCTGGCTGGGCCAGGTCGCGACCCACGCGCGCGCCTCGGTCAACCAGCTCTTCGAGGCCAGTGGCGCCTCGCAGATCCAGCACAGCGCCCCGATCCAGCGGTACTTCCGCGACGTCAACTCGCTCGCCCTGCACGCGCTGATCCAGCCGACCACCTCGGACGAGCTGTACGGCCGCACCCTGGCCGGGCTCGAGCCCAACACCACCTTCTATTAGGAGCGGCCGCAATGAAGGTGATCGCAGCGGAGGAGCACCTCGCCACGGCGGAGGTGATGGACGCCTGGCGCGGACTCCCGCCCGAGGACTATGACGACGCCATCGCCCTCTACGAGGGCGCGCGTGGAGTCGCCCTTCTCGACCACGGCCAGGGCCGACTCCGGTGGATGGATGAGATGGGCGTGGACATCCAGGTCCTCTCGCTGACGACGCCCGGCGTCCAGTCACTGGAGCGGGCGCAATCGGTGGAGCTGGCCCGCCGGGTCAACGATCGGATCGCGACGATGATCCGCGCCGAGCCGGACCGCTTCGAAGGGATGGCGGCCCTGCCGACCCCCGATCCGTCGGCGGCGGCCGCGGAGCTGCGGCGGGCGGTCGAGGATCTCGGCATGCGCGGCGGGATCGTCTTCGGCCGCACCCGCGACCGCAACCTCGACCACCCCGACAACGAGCCGATCTTCGCCACCGCGGCGGAGCTGGGCGTGCCGCTGTTCATCCATCCGCAGATGTCGCGACGACCGGTGCGGGAGGCGCTCTACTCGGGACTGCCCGGCAACTTCGACCTGGCGCTCGCCGGCCCCGGCCTTGGCTGGCACTACGAGACCGGGGTGCAGGTGGTGCGGCTGGTGTTGTCGGGTGCCTTCGACCGCCATCCCGGCCTCCGCATCGTCCTCGGGCATTGGGGCGACCTGGTTCCCTTCTATCTCGACGAGGTCGACGTGCTGACCAAAGTCGCCGGGGCGTTCGAGCATCGACCGGTCTCCGAGTACTTCAGGGAGCACGTCTACATCGCTCCCAGCGGCACCTTGAGCCACCGCTACGTCCGCTGGGCGATCGAAGTGCTCGGCGCCGACCGTCTGGTCTTCGCCCTCGATCACCCGTTCGTCCCCCGGGCCGCGGGCGAGGTCGAGGCCTTTCTCGCGGGCGCGCCGATCTCGAAGGTCGAGCGCGAGATGTTCGCGGCGCGCAACTGGGAAGCGCTGACCGCGGCGACCCGTTAGACGGTCGATTCCACGCGGTCCCCCCGGGGCCCGTTCCTCGAGCCGTGCCGGGGAATCGATCGTCTAGGTCTCGGCCGGTCGCTCCTCGACCAGTTCGACGTGCGAGCGGACCCGACCGCGCTCGTCGGTCCAGCCGTGCTCGGCGGCGAATTCGACCATCGAGGACAGGCCTTTGCGCCAGGCCGGGTCGGTGGACGGTCCGAGCGCCTCCAGGGTCGCCGGCGCGACCCAGCTGTGCCGGCCGACGACGACGATCGTCTTGAACGAGGTGAGGTCGTCGGCTTCGAGCAGGTCGACCCGAGGCGGGGTCAGCTTGCAGTCGATCCGTAAGATCATCGAATGAAAATATCAAATAAGTTTAATTGGATATAAGGACTCCCCATCCGCGTCGCGGCTATATTGGTTTGCCCGCAGGCCTCGTGGGAGGCGGCGGGTTCTGGCAAATACCCGAGGACAGTCGTGAGAGGACGGAAATGACGAAGGTGGCAGGCGTCGCGGCTCCGAGCGGCAAACGGGGTCGTCGCGACGAGAGCCAAAGCGTCTCCGCGGTCCACGATCGGATTCGTGACGCGATCCTCTACGCCCGCCTGGAGCAGGGGGCCTCGATCCCGCAGCACCTTCTCGCCTCCGAGTTCGACGCCGGCCGGACGCCACTGCGCGAGGCACTGCGAATGCTCCAGCGGGAGGGTCTGGTCGTCGCCGAGCCGAACCATCCGGTCCGGATCGCCTCCCTCTCGGCAGACGACTTCGAAGAACTTTATATCCGTCGGATCTCGCTCGAGGCGCTGGCGATCAGGATGACCGTGCCGAATTTGAGCTCCGACGACATCGCCGAGCTGGAGGCGGCGATGACCAAGATGGAGCACTACCACAAGGCTGGCGACGATGTCGGTTTTCGCGCCCCGCACCGGGCTTTCCATCGTCGCCTGGTGACCGGCGCCGGGCCCAACATCGCTGCCGAGATCGACGTCATGGCGGACCATTCGGAACGCTATCGGATCAGTTTCGGCATCTACGGCAAATGGAAGAACCGGCGCTCCGAGCACCGTCGCATCCTCGACGCGGCGAAAGAGGGCGACGCCGAGCTGGCGGCGGACCGACTCGGCGACCACTACGCCAACACGGCCTCCCTGGTCTTCGGTGTGCTCGAGCCCGACCGTGACCTCGAGCGGTTGCGGGTGACCCTCCGCACGGTCGCCCCGGGCGCGGTCGACTCTCTCAGCGTCGGTTAGCCGCCTTCCTTCATCCGCCCGCGAGGGCTGATGACGCTCGTCCTAACATTGGATATAATGCTCCCACTTATCGTGAATGGGAAGCGATAGATCTTTTGCTGTACGGACTGACCGCGCATCACATCTGCTTTGCCGTCGACGACCTCGAGCAGGCGGCGGTCGAGATGGCCGAGTCGCTCGGTGCCGGGCCGTTCTTCCAGATGCCCCACAGTCCGTTCGACGAGCTCAGCTACGCGGATGGCGAGGAGTGCATCTGGGACCACGATCATGCCTTCGGCCGGTTGGCGGGAAAGACCGTCGAGCTGACCCGGCTGGTGCGCGTCGAGCCCGCCGGCCTGGCCAACGGTTTCCGTCATCGTCCGGTCAACCACCTCGGCTACACCGCCCCCGATCTCGAGGCCGCGTCCGAGCGGTTGGTCGCGGCCGGAGCGAGGCGCTTTCTCCGCGCCCGGCGCGGCCCTCTACGGATGGACTACCACGAACTGCCGGGGTTCGGCTGCATCGAGCTGTTGCAGGAGGACGACTTGCACACCCGCCTGGCGGCGGCGCTCACGGCGCACGCCACCGATTGGGACGGCTCGCGGCCGTTCCGGATCGAAAGCCCGTTTTGAAGAACCACACGGTCGAGCCCGAAGACCGCCAAACCAAGGAGGAGAAAACGTGTCGAGCGTAATCAAGCGCATGGCCCATGTCGGATTGAAGGTTCCGGACCTCGACGCCTCGGTCGCCTGGGCGACCACGGTCATGGGGATGCGAGAGGTCGAGCGTGTCGACGGCGTCTCTTACCTCACCCACAAAGACTGCCACCACTCGCTCGAATATCTCGAGTCCGACGTCGCCGCGGTCGACCATATCTCGATGGAGGCGCACGACGCAGAGGCGTTGTCGACGCTCGTCGGCAGGCTGCGTGAGGAGAACGTGACGATCGTCGCCGAGCAACCGCAGGAGCGGGGTATCGCCGAGGCGGTTCGCTTCCTCGGCCCCGACGGGCATGTCTTCGAGGTGTTCACGGGTATGGAGGACGCGGGTCCGATCCACACGGGCACCGGTGTCCAGCCGCGCAAATTCGGTCACCCGACCCTTACCGCCCCGGACATCAAGCTGACCCAGGACTTCTTCCAGGAGGTGCTCGAGTTCCGCCTCTCCGACGAGATCGGGCCCGGCCTGCTCTCCTTCCTGCGCTGCAATCCGGATCACCACGGGATCGGTCTGCAGAAAGGCGAGCCGGGGATCAACCATTACGCCTGGGAGGTGGAGAACGTCGCCGTCCTCACCCAGCTCGGGGAGACCTTGGCGAAGAACGGCAGCCGCTTCATCTGGGGTCCGGGCCGCCACGGGGCGGGCAACAACCTGTTCACCTATCACTACGACCCGGCCGGCTGCATCGTCGAGTACTACGCCGACATCTACCAGGTGTGGGACGAGGCGACCTACGAGCCGGGGCGTTGGGCGAAAGACGATCCCGACGGCCAGAACCTCTGGGGGCCGGGGGCGCCGCTGGAGATGCTCACCTCGTTCACCCCGCTCGCCGACTCGGCCCCGGTCGCTTGATGGCAGGCGATCTCGAGGGGTACCGGCTGCTGAGCTACGGTGGCGAGAACGGGCCGCGTGCGGGCGTCCTGACGCAAGGGCGCGTCTACCCGGCGGCCGACCTGCTCGCCGATACCCGGTTCGACGGGACCTCGGTACTGGCGATCCTCCGGGATTGGCCGGAGAGCCATGCGGCCCTCGCCGCCGCTGCGGCGACCGTCTCGGCCGACGCCGGCCGGCCGCTCGCCGAGGTCGATCTCCTGGCGCCGATCCTCTATCCGCCGACGATCTACTGCGCGGGCGCCAACTACTGGGATCACCTGGAAGAGATGGAGGGTCCGAAGGACCGCTCCGAACGGGCCGAGGAGCCATGGTTCTTCGTCAAGACCTCGGCCCCCTCGGTGGTCGCCGACGGTGCGCGGATCAGGATCCCAGACAAGATCCGGCAACTCGACTGGGAGGCGGAGCTCGCGGTGGTGATCGGGCGCCGGGCGAAGGAAGTGGCGGCGGAGGAGGCCCACGCCTACATCGCCGGTTACACGATCCTCAATGACCTCTCGGCCCGCGACCTGATGCGTCGGGATGATCGGGCCGAGGCGATGACCTACGACTGGGTGGGGCAGAAGTGCTTCGACGGCGCCGCGCCGATGGGGCCGTGGCTGACGCCGGCCGACTACGTCCCCGACGTACATGACCTCGGCGTGAAGCTGTGGCTCGACGACGTGCTGAAGCAGAACTCGCATACCAGTGGCCTGATCCACGACGTCTACGAGCAGGTCGCCTGGCTCAGCGGGCAGCTGACCCTGCTTCCCGGCGACGTGATCGGCACCGGCTCACCGGCAGGCGTCGGCATGCCGCGGGGTGAGTTCATCGGTTCCGGCGACACCGTCCGGATCGAGATCGAGTGCTGCGGCGCCCTGACCAACTCGTTCATCTGAGCCGTGTGCGCCGGCGACATCGAGGAAAGGAGTTCGACCAGATGACCGACCAGACCCTCGCCGCGATCGAGAGTGCGGCCCGCGATCCGCGGCGTCGCATCCTGCTGCGCGGCGGCTACGTGTCGAGCATGGACCCGGCGATCGGCGACCTCGTCGGCGACGTGCTGATCGAGGGTTCGAAGATCGCCGCGGTCGGCCCGAGCCTCGCCGCCTCCGGCGGCGGGTCGGATGCGGTCGAGGTCGACGTCGGCGGCGCGATCGTCCTTCCCGGATTGGTCGATTCGCACACCCACGCCTGGCAGGCTGGGCTGAGCGGTCTGTTGCCGGACATCGACCTACCCGAATACCTGGCGAAGGTCCACGGGTTCTCCTTCGCGGGCGCCGTTCCACCCGGTCTCGCCGCCTTCTACGGGCCGGACGACATGCGGATCGGCAACTTCGTGACGAGCCTGCGGTGCCTCGACGGGGGCGTCACCTGCGTGGTCGACAACAGCCACAACGCGCGCACGCCGGAGCACTCGCGTGGGGCGATCGAGGGCCTGCGCGAGGCGGGCATCCGAGCCGCCCACGCGTCCGGTGAACCGCTCGACGGTACCCGTCGAGGAGGTGACTGGCAGGAGAGCGTGCTCGCCCTTCGCGACGAGTATTTCGGCGACGTCGACGGCCTGCTCACCTTGAGGGTGTTCGGTCTGCCGGAGCCCGGGCTGTGGGAATTCGCCCGCGAGCACGATCTCTGGACCAGCTGCGAGACCGGCGCCTGGGTCGAGGCCGATCTCGCGCGGCTGTTCGAGGCGGGGCTGATGACCGAGAAGCACACCTTCAACCACTGCGCCGGCCTCTCGGCGGAGATGTGGTCCAGGTTCGCCGAGGCCGGGGTGACCGCCAATGTCTGCGCCCGCTCGGACAGCGCCTATCTGGTCGGCGACGCGGTCCCCCCGCTCGCCGAGGCGCTCGCCGCCGGCGTCCCGGTCGGCCTCAGCATGGACACCGAGGTCGGCTACAGCCTCGACCTCTTCGCCGAGATGCGCACCCTGCTGCACTTCGCTCGCGGCCGTTCCGCGCCGGTGTCTCCTGGAGATCGGCCGGACCCACCGTTGGTCGACAGCCGGCAGATCCTCGAGCTCGCCACGGTCGGCGGCGCGGCCAACGCCGGCCTCGCCGACCGGATCGGGTCGCTCAGCCCGGGCAAGGAGGCCGACGTCGCCGTGATCCGGCCCGGCAGGCTCGCCCTCGACCCGCCCGCCGACGTGGCGGCGGCGGTCGTCTCCTACGCCACCCCGGCCGACGTGGAGGCGGTGTTCGTCGGCGGTGTGGCGAGAAAGTGGGAGGGCCGCCTTCTCGGCCACGATCTCCCGGCTGTGCTCGGGGAGCTGGCTGCGTCGCGGGAGCGCGTCCTCGGCGAAAGCGGCTTCGCGCTCGACCCGTTCGGCCGTCGGGCTGCCTGATTCATTGGATATAACAGTAAAAGAATGATATAACGATCGAGTGAGTGTCACTGCTCCACTCGTCGTCGGCATCGGCGGCAGCCCAAGGCAGGGCTCCTCGAGCGAGTTGGCGCTGCGCGAGTGCCTCGGCGTGGCGGAGGCCCTCGGCGCGCGCACCGAATGCTTCGCGGGCGTCGCGATCGACCTGCCGATGTATGCGCCGGGCGAGAGGGCGCGGTCCGACGCGGCCGATGCGCTGGTCGACGCGGTGCGCCGGGCCGACGGCGTCGTGATCGCCGCGCCCGGCTACCACGGTGCGATCTCCGGTCTGGCCAAGAACGCGCTCGACTACATCGAGGACCTGCGCGACGACGAGCGCCCCTATCTCGACGGGAGGGCGGTCGCCTGCATCTCGGTGGCCGCTGGTCCGCAGGCTGCCGTCGGCACCCTGATCGGCCTGCGGGCCGTCGTCCACGCCCTCCGCGGCTGGCCCACTCCGCTCGGGGTCCCGGTCAACTCCCAGCTGGTCGAATTCGGTGCGGATGGGTCCTGTCGCGACCAGGCGGTCGCGGGCCAGCTGCGGGCGGCCTGCGAGCAGGTTCTCGACTTCGCGCGGATGAAGAGGACGGCGGAGCAGGTCGCCGACGGGAGCGTGCGGTGAGCGAAGGCACCCCCGCCGGGCCCCACGGTGCCGTTCGGCAGGCGCTGGCGGCGATCGCACAGGGCCGGGCGGTCGTCGTCACCGACGACCGCGACCGTGAGGACGAGGCCGATCTGATCCTCGCCGCCGATGCCGCGACGCCGGAGCAGCTCGCCCTGATGATCCGGCACGGGAGCGGGATCATCTGTGCGGCGCTGCCGGAGGCGCGCCTCGCCGAACTTCGGCTGCCGCAGATGGTGCAGGAGAACACCGATCCGAACGGGACCGCCTTCACCGTCTCCGTCGACGGCCGGATGAGTACGACGACCGGAGTCTCCGCCGCCGACCGCGCCCGCACGATCGCCGCCCTGGTCGCCCCCGACTCGGCTCCTGGCGACTTTCGCCGGCCCGGTCACGTCTTCCCGTTGCGAGCGCGGATGGGCGGTGTGCTCGAGCGCCCCGGTCACACCGAGGCCGCGCTTGACCTGGCGCTGCTCGCCGGCCGTGCGGCGGGTGGCGTCCTCTGCGAGCTGACCAACGACGACGGGACGATGATGCGCGGGCCGGCGGTGCGCGAATTCGTCGCCGAACACGATCTGCCCCGGGTTTCGATCGCCGAGCTGATCGCCTACCGTCGCAGTGTCGCGCCACCGGTCGAGAAGGTGGCCGCGGCCCGCCTGCCGACCCGGTTCGGCGATTTCACCGCGCACGCTTTCCGCGCCGTCGGTGACGGCACCGAGTACCTCGCGCTGACGACGGGGCCGATCGAGGGCCCTGAGCCGGTGCTGGCCCGAGTCCACTCCGTCTGCCTCACCGGCGACACCCTGGGCTCACTGCGGTGCGATTGCGGCGACCAGCTGGACCTGGCGATGCGGATGATCGGTCGCGCCGGGCGCGGGGTCCTCGTCTACCTCGACGGGCACGAGGGCCGCGGTATCGGTCTCGGCGAGAAGATCCGCGCCTACGCCCTTCAGGACGACGGCGCCGACACCGTGCAGGCGAACCTGCGCCTTGGCCTTCCCGTCGATAGTCGCAACTACGGGATCGGCGCCCAGATTCTGCTGCGGCTCGGCGTCGATCGCCTGCGTCTGCTGACCAACAACCCGGACAAGTCGAGCGACCTCGAAGGCTACGGCCTCGAGATCGTCGATCGGGTCCCGCTGGTGACCAGGCCGCGGCCGCAGAACATCGCCTACCTGCGCACCAAGCAGGAGCGGATGGGTCATCTGCTGCCACTGGAAGAAGAGGTCGGCCCGACGGCCGGCTGGGAAACCGTCGGTGTAGCCGACGAAGAAGTCTGCTGGCCATAGGAGGTCGATCTTGGAGCTCGGATTTTTCACCCAACCGATACACACCCCAGGCCGCGCGTACGCGGAGACGTTGGAGGAGGATCGCCAGACGTTCATCCTCGCCGACCGCCTGGGCTATGCGGAGGGGTTCATCGGCGAGCACATGACCGCCGCCCGCGAGAACGTCGCCAACGGCCTGATCTTCCTTGCCTCGCTCGCCGACGCGACCGAGAACATCAAGCTCGGCACGGGGGTCCACAACCTCGCCTTCAGTCACCCGCTGGTCGTCGCCTCCAACGTGGCGATGCTCGACCACATGCTGAGAGGCCGGTTTCTCTTCGGGATCGGCGCCGGCATCACCTTCTCCGACGCCGAGGCGCTCGGCATCCTCGACGAGGATCGCCGGGCGATGTTCGAGGAGGCGATCGAGCAGGTCCTGGCGCTCTGGCAGGGGGAGCCTCCCTATGACCTCGAAGGTCGCTACTGGAACATCTCGACCGCGCGGACCAGTTGGCCCGAGCTCGGCCTCGGCGCGGTGGCGAAGCCCTACCAGCTTCCGCACCCGCCGATCTTCGCCGGCTCCGGTGATCCGCAGTCGAAAAGCGTCGCCGGGTACGGCCGCCGCGGTTGGTCGATCCTCTCCTCTGACACGCTGCCGGTCAGCCGCCTCGCCGAACAGTGGGATCGGTATGAGTCCGGCTGCGCCGAAGGTGGCCACCGGGCGAGTCGCGAGAGCTGGCGGATCGTCCGCGCGATCTTCGTCGCCGACGACGAGGAGACCGCCGAGTCCTACGGCAGGTCGGGCGCCGACAGCCCCTACCGGTTCCACTTCAACGAGTTCCACGAGAAGTTCCGCAAAGGTCGGATGCTCCACATGTTCAAGGCCGACCTCGCGGTGCCCGACGAGGAGGTGACGCTCGACTACGCGCTCGACAACTGCGTGATCGCCGGGACCGTCGACAAGGTGGTCGAGGAGATCCTCGCCATGCGCGAGGAGGTCGGCCCGTTCGGGACGCTCGTCTACGCGGGCAAGAACTGGACCGACCCCGCGCTCAGCCGTCGCTCGATGGAGCTGATGGCGGAAGCGGTGATGCCTGCGGTGAAGGCCGCGATCGGCACCGAGGAGTGGCTGTCGGTCCCCACCGCCGGCTGATCGACAGAGAAAAGAGGAGATTCATGAGCGACCTCAACCTGAAGGTTGGATTCTGGAAGTACGACCACGTCCGCGCCCTCTTCGACGGACAGGTGACGATCGACGGTGTCGCGGCCGAGTTCGAAAGCGCCGGGATCATCTCGGAAACCTTCGAGAGCATGGTGCGCGATCAGGCCTTCGACGTCTCCGAGCTCGGCCTCACCTTCTACCTGCGGACGCTGGCGGCGGAGGACCCGCCGTTCGTGGCGATCCCGGTGTTCCCCAACCGCCACTTCCGCCACTCGGCGATCTGGGTCAATACGGAGAGCGGGATCAAGGAGCCGAAGGATCTGGTCGGCAAGACGATCGGCGAGTTCTTCACCTACGGTCACGACGCCGGGATCTGGCCCAAGGGGATCCTCGCCGACGACTTCGGCGTCACCCCCGAGCAGTCGAAGTGGGTGATCGGCGGGACCGACTGGTGGATGCCACCCTGCGACTTCATCCCGTTCATCCAGCCCGACGGCGTCGAGATCGAGACGACGCCGAGGGGCAAGGAACTCGGGCCGATGCTCGACAGCGGCGAGATCGACGCACTGATCTCGGCCGTCGTTCCCAAATGCGTGACGGAGGGCTCGCCGCGCGTGGCCCAGCTCTTTCCCGACTACCAGGCGGTCGAGCGCGACTACTACCGGCGCACGGGCCTCTACCCGATCATGCACACGGTGGTGGTGAAGCGCGAGCTGCTGGCCGCCAACCCGGGCCTCGGGAGCAAGCTCCTCGATGCCTTCTCGCGCTCCCGCGACATCGCCCTGGCGGAGTACGAACGGGGCCGGATGGAGCATCAGATGAGCGTCATGCCCCCCTGGTTCAACCGGCTCTACGAGGAAAACCGGCAGTGCCTCGATGACGACTGGTGGCCTTACGGGGTGGATGCGAACCGCAAGAACATCGACACGTTCCTGCGCTACTCGCACGAGCAGGGGCTGACCCCGCGTCGCCTTACCTGTGAGGACATCTTCGCCGAGGAACTCCTCGACACCTGATCGACAGCAATGAACCATCCAGCGATCCAGTCAGCAAGGAGCAGTCATGCCAGATAACGCAGCGGACCCGACCATGAGCGAGGCCGCCCCGCCGCCCGTCGTCACCGGCGAGCCGCAGGAGATCGCCGACGGCGTCTTCGTCATCGCCGACGGTCGCGTGCCGCTGGTCCCGAACGTCGGCATCGTCGTCGGGACCCGCGCCGCGCTGGTCGTCGACACCGGCCTCGGGGCGCGAAGCGGCGCGACCGTGAGGCGCATCGCCGAGGAGCTCGCAGGGGGGCTCCCGCTTTTCCTCACCCTCACCCATTTCCATCCCGACCACGGTTCGGGTCCCGCCGCCTTCGGCGACGCCACGATCGTCTACAACCGCACCCAGAAAGAGGAGTTCGCCCAGAAGGGAGCGCCCTTCCTGCAGATGTTCCGCGGCCTCAGCGACGAGATCGCCGCCGAGCTCGACGGGGTCGAGTTCGTCGACCCGCAGATCGTCTACGACGGCGGCGCCGACCTCGATCTCGGCGGCAAGGTGGTCGAGCTACGGTCGATGGGGCCGGCGCATTCGCGCGGCGACCAGTCGATCTTCTTGCCCGACGAGCGGATCCTGTTCACCGGGGACCTGGTCGAGAACCGCTTCATCCCGATCTTCCCGCCGAAAGACGGGGACGTGAACGGCGATCGCTGGATCGCCGTGGTCGATCAGCTCGCCGCGCTCGAGCCCGCCACGGTGGTGCCCGGCCACGGCGAGCTCGGCGATGCCGCCCTCGTCGCGATCACCAAGGAATACCTGGAGATGCTGCGTTCGGAGAGCTATCGGCTGGCCGACTCGGGCGCGGACCCCGAGGCGATCGTCGGTGAGCTGATCGGCAAGGTGGTCGCCGACTACCCCGACTGGGACCTCGACGAGACCTGGCGCGTCGCCACCGGCGTCCAGACCTTTCTCTCCCAGCGCTGAGCCACCCCGTCGCCCGCCGCGACCCGACCGGGCGCGGCGGGCGGGCGGCCCTCACCTGCCGCTGCCGCCGACCGCTTCCTGGTGGAAGGCCCGCACGGCGAACTTGATCCACTGTGGCGTCTCCCAGTCGCTCCAGCGCTCGCGCGCCTCGGACTCGATCGCCGCCGCCGCCTCCTCCACCGATGCTCCCGCTCCGCAGCGCTGTCGCGTCTCTCCCTCGACCCAGCGGAGGTAGTCCAGCACCGCGCGGATCTGGCCGACGTCCGTGACCTCGCCGTGGCCTGGGACGACGACCGGCGGCGCCGCGGCGATCAGATCCTCGAGCGCCTCGATCCAGCGGGCGCCGTCGAAATGGCTGTCGAACGGTGGGAAGAAGGGCAGGATCGGGAACATCCGATTCTCGAAGAGGTCGCCGCCGAACAGCACCCGGTCGTCGATCAGCGCGGTCTGGTCGTCGACCGTGTGGGCGGGCCCCCACTGACGCAAGGTCGCGACGGTGCCGCCGAGATCGATCTCCAGCTCGCCTCCGAAGACGATGTCCGGCTCGACCAGCTCGAGGCCGGCGAACTCGGCCTCGACGGCGGGGCCGAACTGCCTGAAGGTGTCGATGTACTTGTGTGCGTGGTATCGGAGGCGCTCGCGCTGGGCGAGGTTGTAGATCACGGTCGCCTCCCCCTTGAAGGCCTGCGCGCCGAAGCCGTGCCCGGGGTCGAGCTGGGTGATCGCCAGGTACAGCGGTAGGTCGCCGGCCAGCCGCCGGGCCTGGCCGAGGACGTAGGCGCCGTTGCGCGGGCCGACGCCGGTGTCGATCACCAGCGCGGCGTCGTCACCGACGACTATCCCGACGTTGGGGACGAGCGAGACGCGACGGTCGAGGATGACGAACACGCCATCGTCGACCTCGACCGGCTCGCCCTGGACCAGGGGTGGAGCGTAGTTGCCTTGATTCGGTGCCTCCGTCGCCGTCGCGCGGTCGTCCCCGGTCGCCATCGGTTGAGCTGCCTTTCTATTGGATATAACAGTAGTTATTGGATTATATTGCACAGGCCGCTACTGAGCCGATTCGCCTCCTCCTATTGACAGACACGTCGAATTTCTGACGCATTGTGCTAGCTTCGTCCGCCAATAAAGTCGCGCGACCGCCGTCGGCGTCGTGCAAAGACCTGACGGAGGGAATCCATGCCTACCGCAGATAACGCGGCTCCGACCGAGCTCGGCGAGCGCCCCCTCGGGGCCGGGCCGCGCCTGCATCACCTGGCGTGTGCGGTGGACCGGTCGGAAGTCGACGCGGCGCGCGAGAGCCTCGAGCTGCTCGGCACGCCGGAATACCTGCACGCGCACTCCGCCGGCGACGTCGACCACACCTATCACCATGGCTCGGCGTCGTTCGGTCACGACATCGAGGTCCACGCCGACGGCTGGGACGGATCCGACCTGATCGAGGTGCAGGACTGATGGGCGCTCTGAGCGGCACCAATTGCCTGGTCACCGGAGCGGCCGGCGGCATCGGCGCCGCGATCTGCAGGCGCCTCGTAGAGCAGGGGGCAAGCGTGGTCCTGGTCGATATCGGTCGCGAGCCGGTCGCCGATCTCGCCCGCGAGCTGGGTCGGCAGGCGGTCGACGCCGTCGCCGACGTCACCGACGAAGGCCAGATGCAGTCGGCGGTCGACCTGTGCGTCGAGCGGTTCGGCAGCCTTGATGTGATCTTCAACAACGCCGGGATCTCGAAGCTGACGCCGTTGGAGGCGATCGATCGCGATGTCTTCGATCGCCTCATGGGCGTGAACGTCTATGGCGTGCTGGTCGGCAGCAAGGTGGCCGCCCGCCAGATGGCGGCCCAGGGCAAGGGCGGCAAGATCATCAACACCTGCTCGGTGGCGGGGAAGCAAGGGGCGCCGGTGTCCTCGGTCTACGTCGCCACCAAGTTCGCGGTCAGGGGCATCACCCAGAGCCTCGCCAAGGAGCTGGCAGATCGTTCGATCCGGGTCAACGCCTTCTGCCCGGGCATCGTCGACACGCCGCTGTGGAAACCGATCGGCGAACAGGGCGTGGCCGCCGGTGTCTTCGCCGCCGAGGACGACCTGCCGCGGATGCTGGCCGAACAGGCGACGCTGGGCCGCGGCTCGGTCCCCGAGGATGTGGTCGGCCTCGCCGCCTTCCTTGCCTCGACCGACGCCGACTACATCACCGGCCAGTGCATCAACGTCGACGGGGGCATTGCGTTCGACTGAGGAAGCCCGTCTTTTCGACAGTAGTGTGGACAAATCGACAGTACTGCCATAAGGTTGCGGCGGAATCTAGCCTCGCGGGAAGGCGAGCCTGATCAAGCAGACAAGGAGAGAAATGTCTCGTCCATCCGTCAACAGATTTGCCCTGATGGTGGTGCTCACCATCGGGATCGGTGTCCTCGCCGCCGGATGCGGCGGCGGTGGTTCGTCGACCGGGTCGTCGGGCGGCGGTTCAGGTGGCCCGGAAGGCACCGGGCGCCAGGGCAACAGCGCCGCGATCTCGGCGGCGAAGAAGAAGATCGCCCCCTATGTCGGGCACCCGAGCCCCTTCCCGGTGGCTGCGACGCTCCCCGAGCGGCCGACCGGTGAGAAGGTTGCCTATATGGACTGCGGTACCCCGATCTGCGCGCTGATCTGGGAATTGCTGCAGCCGGCGGCGGAAACGATGGGGCTGCAGATCTCGCGGATCAAGGCCGGTTCGGCCGCCGATACGGTGGCCTCTGCCTTCGACACCGTCGTCGCCCAAGAACCCGACGCCGTGCTCGTCGGCGGTGTCGACGTCGAACTGTGGTCGAAGCAGCTGAAGCAGCTCCAGGAAGACGAAATCCCGGTGGTGACGACCGGTGTCACGGGAACCGAAAAGTACGGGATCGTCGCGCCGCAGGCGGCCGAGAACCTGAACAAGGTCGAGGGTGACATCTCTGCCGATTACGTCCTCGCCGAATTCGGGCCTGAATCCAACGTCGCCTTCTATGGCGTGCCGGAGTTGACCTTCAGCAAGAGCATCGAAGAAGCTTTCGCCGAAGAGCTGGAATCGACTTGTCCGGACTGCTCGATGCGGAGCGTCGAAGTACCGGTGGCGACGCTCGGCAACACTGCGCCGACCCGCGTCGTCAGCGACCTGCAGGCGAATCCGGAAACCGACGTGGCGGTCTTCGCGACCGACGAGATCCAGACCGGCCTTCCTCAGGCGCTGGAAGCGGCGGGCATCGAAGTCAAGACCCTGGGGGTGACTCCGACCCCCACCAACCTGCAGTACCTGAAGGAAGGCAAGGAGACGGTCGGCCTGGGAGTCGACCTTCCCGTCCTGGTCTGGACGATGGTCGACCAGGCGGCGCGGGAGATGACCGGCGTCGAACTGCAGGGGGACGAGGCAAAAGGGCTCGTCGACCTCCAGTTCCTGACCCAGAAGGACATCACCTTCGATCCGAGCAAAGGCTGGACCGGCTATCCGGACTTCGCTGAACGATTCGAAAAGCTCTGGGGTGGGGAAAGTCTCCCGTGATCGCGTCGATCCCCAGCCCCACGAGCAGCGGAATCGGCATCGGCCCGTTCGAGATCCACGCCTACGGGCTGATGTACGCGTTCGCGGTTGCCGCCGCGGTGATCATCGTGACCAGGCGATGGCGGAACCTCGGCGGCAACCCGGACCTCCCCTGGGAAGTCGCGATCTGGGCCTTCCCGGCGGGGCTGATCGGCGGCCGCGTCTACTTCGACATCACCAGTTGGGGCGAAATGCCGCACACCTGGTACGGCCCCTTCGCCGTCTGGGACGGCGGCCTCGGGATCTGGGGCGGGATCGCCGCGGGCGCCGCGGTCGGCATCTGGCGCGTCCACCGCGCGGGCGCCTCGGTCCCCGGCTTCATGGACTGCGCCGCCCCCGCCCTGCTCGTCGCGCAGGCGATCGGCCGGGTCGGGAACTGGTTCAACCAGGAGCTCTTCGGCGGCCCCTCGAACCTGCCCTGGGCGCTACAGATCTCGCCCGACCATCGGCCCGCGGACTACCTTCACTACGCCACCTTCCAGCCGACCTTCCTCTACGAGATCATCTGGAACCTTGCCCTGGCCGCCTTCCTCGTCTGGCTCGGGCACCATCGCAAGATCAAGCCGCCGGGACTCTTTGCCCTCTACGTCGCCGGCTACTCCGCCTTTCGCATCTTCGAGGAGTCCCTGCGGGTCGACCCTGCCCATCGCATCCTTGGCCAGCGATTGAACTTCTGGGTGGCGATCGTCCTCACCTTGGTCGGCCTTGCCTGGTTCGCCTGGACCCAGCGTCGCGCGGGCCGCGACCCGATGCCCCTCGTCGCCCGTTCACCACGGGGTCGGGCCAAAGACGAGGAACCCCCAGGCGTGGCCTGGCTGTGAACTAGCCCCGCATCCAGGGCCGGCTGTGGGGCTCCTGAGGCCGGTGCTATACTACTCTGAAGTACCATCCTAGTATCGAAAGCTCTGGGAAGCGTTCGATAAGTGTCGCTGCTCCGCGGTCAGTCACCGAACCCGAGAAGACAAGGAGATATGAATGGCGGTCTCGCCGGCAGACCAGCTCGCGATCCTCGAGTTGGTCACCCAGCTCTACAGGTCCCTCGACGACCACGAGGTCGATGCGATCGTCACGCTGTTCACCGATGACGGCTCCTTTTCGCACCCTCACGCGTCGGTCGGCCGCGATGAGCTCGGCGCCTTCCTGAAGGGCTGGATCGAGGGGGGCGAAGAGGAGTCCTCGCTCCACGTTCCTGGAATTCCGATCTTCGTCGGCGAGGGCGAGTCGGAGCCGACCGTGAAGATGGTTGTGAGCAAGTACAAGCTGGATCCGCCGTCGTTCTTGGGCGCATCCGATCTGACCGTGATGGCCCGCCGGGTGGGGGACGAGTGGAAGATCGTCCGCTTCGAGATCGCCGGCCGGGAAGGCGCATAGCGATGGCCGGCGACAGCCGCAGCTTCGACGCGATCTTCGTCGGCAGCGGTATCAACAGCATGGTTGCGGGCGCGATGCTGGCGAAACGAGGCTGGCGCGTCGCCGTTCTGGAGCGAGCCGAACGGTTGGGCGGGAACGTCTACACCGAGGTGACCGAGGGCGGGTTTGCCACCGAGCTGCTCTCCCTCAACTGGCTCCCGTTCGTGGGCTCGGGGGGCTACCAGGACCTGCGCGTGGATCTGGAGCGCCACGGTCTCCGGTTCGCCAACACCGACAAGCCTTGGGCGGTGCTGACCGACGACGGCAAGTCGCTGATCATGACCACCGACCACGCGCGCAACGTCGAGCGGATCGAGCGCCTGCGGGCCGGCGAAGGTCGGGCCTGGGATGCCGCGATCAGCGCGATCTACAAAGACGCAGGAGATCTCTTCGGCATCCGTGACGTCTACCCCTGGTCGGCGGCGGGACTCGGCTGGGCGATGGGCCTACGGCGGCGGCGCGGGGCGGCGGGAACGAGGGTCCTGCTCTCGGAACTGCTGATCTCGGCCCGGGTCTGGCTGAACCAGACGTTCCAGGATCCTCTCGTCAAAGGTCTGATTGCGCCCTGGGCGCTGCACGGGATCAGCGGTCCGGAGCAGCCGAGCTCGGGCCTGATGATCCGCGCCGCCACGGCCTTCACGGAGGCCGGCGGAACCCCCCTGCCGATCGGCGGAGGCCGCGAAGTGATCGCTGCCCTGGCGGCGATCATCGGCGAGAACGGCGGCACCTGCGTCACCGGCGCCGACGTCGACCGGGTCCTGGTCGAGAACGGCAAGGCCACCGGTGTCCTGGTGGGCGACACCACCTACCGGGCCAAGCGTGCCGTGGCGTGTTGCGTGACGCCGAAGCAGCTTTACGAGCGCCTGCTCGACAAGGACGTCGTCCCCGCCGAGATGACCGAGTCGGTGGCGAAGTGGCGAGCGGGGTGTCCGCTGTTCCAGCTGCACTACTCGCTGAAAAAGCCGCTCGAGTGGCGCTCCGATGAAGACCTGAGCGGCGTCAGCGTGATCAACGTCAACAACGGCCTGGACGAGATCTCGACCTCCGCGGGCGAGGCGGTTCGTGGCCTGCTGCCGCGGTGGCCGAACCTCTGCGTGGCGCAGCCGATGGCGGTTGACCCGAGCCGCGGCCCGGCCGGCGGCTGGCAGATCTACATCCAGGTGGGGGAGATCCCGGCCGACCTCGTCGGCGACGCGGCCGGGAAGATCGACGTGTCCGGCGGCTGGACCGAACGGGTACGCGAAGAATTCTCCGACCGGCTCGAGAGCCGGCTCGTCGCCCTTCTGCCGGGCCTGCGGGAGAACATGATCGAGCGCATCGCTCTGTCGCCTGCGGACCTCGAGGCGATCAACATGAACCTCATCGGCGGAGGGGCTGGGTACGGAACGGGCGAGATCGACCAGATGCTCCCGGGCTTGCCGTCGCCGTTCGCCCCGTCCCCGAACACGAACGTCAAGCGGCTGTTCCAGATCGGCGGGAGCACCCACCCGGGTCCCGGTCTCGGTGGCGGCTCGGGGTACCTCTTGGCGCAGAAGCTGGCAGGGGGAGGGCGGGTGCGGGCGATCCGGCGGATCCTGCCCGGCGGCGGTTCAGGCGCCGCGACCAGTCCCTACGGCGCGCCGCCGTCGGCGGGGGAGTAGGGATCGATGACCTCGACCGGTGGCGCACCTCAAGCGCCGGACGCGAGCACGACCCCGATGCCCGTCGATCCCAGGCTGGCCTTCGAAGCGGCCCAGGCCGCGGTTCTGGAGGAGCACGGAGTCCAGGCGAGCTCGCGGTACCGCGCGCTGGGGGCTCCGGTCCTGCGCACGCACATCCTCGAAGCGGGCTCGGGCTCGCCCGTCGTCCTGCTGCATGGCGGTGGAGGGGTGGCTGCCTACTGGGCGCCGCTGCTGGCACGCCTGCAGGACAGGTTCAAGCTCTACGCACCCGATCGGCCAGGCTGCGGCCTCTCGGAGCGGAGATTGCGCTACGACCGTTTCTCGCTGCGCGAACATGCCGCGATCTTCGTCGAGTCCCTGCTCGACGAGCTCGGCCTGGAGCGCGCCACCATCGTCGCCAACTCGATGGGCGGGTACTTCTCGCTCGCTTTCGCGACGGCGAAGCCCGAGCGGGTGGATCGGTTGATCCTGCTTGGGGCGCCGGCCGGTTTCGAACGGAGGCTGCCCGGGATGATGTGGGCGATCGGCAGACGCCCGCTCGGACGGCTCGTCTACTCGACGATCCTGCGTCCCGGACCGGCAACCGGAAAACGGATGGCGGCACAGCTCGTCGGCGACGCCGATGCCGTCTCACCGCGGATGCGTGAGGTCGCGATCCGCGCGGCCCAGCTCCGGGGGGCGACCGAAAGCTGGCTCGATCTGGTGCATGAGGGATCGCGAGCGTTCAACCGGGAATCGCAGCTGGTCAGCGCTCTGCGGCCGGAACTCCACCGGGTCGAGTGCCCGACCCTGATGGTCTGGGGGTCCCGCGACGCGTTCGAGCCGGTCGAGTCCGGTCGCGAACTCGAGCGGATCCTCCCCAACGCCCGTCTGGAGGTCGTCGACGGCGCCGGGCACCTTCCCTGGATCGATGCCGCCGATCGCGTCGGCGGCCTGGTGCTCGATGAGCTGGAGCGGGGGCTCGCCCGGAAAGCCAGCTAGCATGCGTCGTCAGTGCCACGATCCCGTTCGTCCGACAGCGCCACCAGCTCCCCGCCGGACGACTCCGCCTCGCTTGGCCAGCAGGCCTACCAGGTCCTGCGCCGCGCCCTCCGCGACGGACTGATCCAGCCCAACCGCTATTACTCGGAGTCGGAGTTCGCGGACATGCTGGGGATCTCCCGCACCCCGGTGCGGGAGGCGCTGAAGGCGCTGGAGCGCGAGGGTGTGCTGGAGGCCGCCCGTCACCGCGGCTATCGCCTGCGGTCGTTCAGCGAGGCCGAGATCGAGGAGATCATCGCGCTGCGCCGGGCGCTGGAGAGGATCGCGGTGAAGGCCTTGATCGCGAAGGGCGAGGACGCCGACCTCGAGCGGCTCGCCGATGTGCTGCGGCGTCAGGACGAGGACGTGGAAGGAAAGGAAATCTTCGCCCTGGACGAGGAATTCCATCTCCTGATCGCCGACCTGGCTGGTTTGACGCGCACCCACGATCTGCTCCTCGGCCTGCGCAGCGCCGCCGCGGCGGTATCAGGCGGCGCTTCGGTGCCTTTGGAGCAGACGCGGCTTCGGGTCGGTGAGCATCACGCGATCTACGACGCGATCGTCGCTGGCGATACGGCCAAGGCGGGGCGGTTGATGGATCGTCACGTCGAGGCGGCGGTACGCGAGCTGGTCAAGGCGGCCGCCTCCGAGCAGGTGATCGAGCCCCTGGGCCCATCCCGCGCGGGCACCCGCCGCTAGCTGGTTGAAAGGCGAGGAGAAACTCCCACGCCGTCCCCGGAGACGTGCGGGAGACGTCACAAACTCCACACTTCCTCCGGCCCTCTTCCACGGATTTCCCGTCCCAGGACCAACCCGTAGACCTTTGTAACCCACAGGGTGACCAAGGTCTACGGGTCGGGTCAGGGTGCGACGGAACCGCGACGAGGGCACCGCATCTAGGACTGCCGGCCCGGCCGGGGCCTCCGTTCAGACGCCCTCGACGATGATCACGTTCGTGCGTGAAGCACGGTCGCGAAGCGGGTGGATCTCTTTGTACTCGGGGGACTCGTAGTAGGCGAGGGCGGCCTCGACCGAAGCGAACTCGATCACCGTCGGGGAGGGCTGCCATTCGCCCTCGAGCACCTGGGCAGGCTTGCCGGCGCAGAGGTACCGGCCGCCCTTCGATTCGGCGATCGGCACGACCTTCTCGACGTACTGGCCGAAGCTCTCGGGGTCGGTTACCTCGCGGACGTCGGCGATCAGGTATGCGGGCATCTCGGCTCATGCCTCCTTGGGTGCGGGCTGAGGATGGAAGGGAAAATGCAGTTCAAAGTCAGTATACAGAAGTAGTGTTCCGCCAACTAAGGTCACCGGCGGGGCCGGAGGATGGGGCCGCCCGCGGCTCGGCTCGCCGAGCTGGAACAACCTCGTGAGTAGCGACAACTAGTGCCCGGGCGGCCCGCCGAGGAGGAGAACGTCGCAGAGGAGGAAGAGTGCGACCAGGCAGAGCACGATCGCGAAAGCGCGGCCGAGGGCGTGGTGGGGCAGGCGCGAGCCGAGCACGGTTCCGCCGAGCGCGCCGAGCGCGGTGGCGACGGCAAGCGCCGCGGTCATCGGGACGTCGAGCGCGGCCCCGTTGAGCAGGTGGATCGTCAGGGCGACCACCCCGGTGATCGCGATGATGACGAGCGAGGTGGCGATCGCGCGCCGGAAGCTGACCCCGAACCAGAGGGTCAGCGCGGGGACGATCACGAAGCCGCCGCCGACCCCGAAGAAGCCGGTCAGAGTCCCCACCGCCAGCCCCGCGATCAGCACTTTCGGGGTCGCGATCGGCGGACACTCCCGCTCGGCCTCATGGGCTGTGGTGGTGGAGCGACGCCAGGTGGCTGCCGCGGCGCAGATCATCACCGGGATGAAGGCGAGTATCAACGCGCGGCCGCTGACGGCGCCGTTGGCGAAAGTTCCGAGCAGTGCGCCGACGGCGGCCGGAGGGGCGAAGGCGAGGGCGATCCGCCAGCAGACCAGGCCATGGCGGGCGAGCGAGCCGGCGCCGAGGGCGGCGGCGACCGCGATCACGATCAGGGAGGCGGTGGAGGCGGGGCCGGTCGGCTCGTCGAGCACGTAGACGAGGACCGGGAGGGCGAGGATCGCCCCTCCGCCGCCGACGGTGCCGACGACGAGTCCGATCAGCAGGCCGAAGGGGATCGCCAGCAGGATCACGTCGTGGTGCGCTCAGGGCTGCGGCTCGGTCGCCAGCTCGAGCCCGAGTCGACCCCAGTCGCGAACGCCGCCGTCGACGACCTGCAGCACCGCGGCGGCGCCGTGGTGCTGCAGCAGGCTCGCCCCGATGGCGCTCCGCGATCCCGACCCGCAGACGACCGCGATCGACCTGCGCGGGTCGAGGCCGGCCGGGACCTCGGTGATCTCCCGCCAGGGCAGGTGGACCGAGCGGGGGATGTGTCCGGCCCGGAACTCCACGGCGTCGCGGACGTCGAGGATCTGGAGGCCGGCGTCCTCACCGCTCAGCTCGGCCAGCTCCGCGATGGCGATCCGGCGCAGGCTCCTGGTAGGCCGACCCTCGGCCTGCCAGGCGGCGAGGCCACCTTCGAGGTGGCCGCCGACCCGGTGTAGGCCGACCGCGCCGGCCAGACCGGCCGCGCGGCACGCATCCTCCTCGTCACCGATGAAGACGATCTCCTGGTCCGCGCCGGCAAGCCAGGCCAGCCGCGAGCCGAACCCTGGCTGCGCCAGTGGCGTGCAGAGGGAGCCGGGCAGGTGGGCGGCGGCGAACTCGCGCTCGGTTCGCAGGTCGGCGATCAGCGCGCCACGCAGCCGCCTGGCCTCGACCTCGCCCGGGGTGAGGAGGGAGGATTCTGGCGCCACGTCCCGGAGCGGGCCGCGGTTGAGCTCGACGATGTGCCGGAGGTTCGGCGGCTGGGGGCCGAGGGTGGCCAGCAGGGCCTCGACGAACCGGTCCTCGTCGGCGACCGTGAGTTGGGGGTTATGGGCGCGCTCGTAGCCGATCGTCGAGGACGTCTTCATGTCCATCCCCGAGCCCCCGCAGAGCGATCCGCCGATGTGGCCGGGCCAGATCTCGACCGTGGCAGGGAGCACCAGCAGCCTCTCCTGCAGCGAGCGGTAGATTCCCCGCGCCCCGGCGGACCTCTCGATCGCGAGGTCGGGCCGAGCGATGTCGTTGACGAAGAGCGTGTCGCCGGTGAGCAGCGCCCAGGGCTCGCCGCCGCGGGAGGTGTCGACGAGGGCGAAGGCCATGTGCTCGGGTCGATGGCCGGGCGTGTGGATCGCCCGTATGAGGAGGGTCCCGAGGTGGATCTCCTGCCCGTCGTCGAGCGGCTCGTGCTCGTATTCGACTCCGGCGTCGCGGTGGATGTGGATCCTCGCGCCGGTGGCGGCGACGAGGCGGCCGTGGCCGGAGACGTGGTCGGCGTGGTTGTGCGTCTCGAGGATGTGCTCGATCGAAACCGAGTAGTAGCGGGCGAGCTCCAGATATTCGTCGACCTCGAAGCGCGGATCGACCACCGCGGCCACCCCGGCGGCCCGGTCTCCGATCAGATAGGAGGCGCAACCAAGGTCGTCGTGGATCAGCTGGCGGAACAGCATCTGGCCTCCAGTCAGGGGATGGCGGGGATCCGCCGTTGCAGCGCGGCAAAGGCCGTCGGGGACGAGCCAACGCTGGCAGCGTGCCCAGCTTTCGCCAAGTCTTCTTGCTGATAGGGCAAGGCGCAGGGCTAGGCCAAGCGCCACTTGGGGGATATAGTATACTTAAACAGTGCACGATCACGGTATGGTAAACGCCGGTATCCGGAGTCGCCAGTCCACTCGGTGCACGTGCTCGATATGGCTTTCAGGGCCATCGAAAGGAGCAATCAATGGGTAATGACAGTGGGCGGGAGGTCCGTTTGCTGCGGCCGCCGCATGCCGCCAGTGGCGTCCAGGGGGTCCCTCAGTTCCATGGTGTGAGCGGTGAGTCGGCGGGTTCTCGCGCGCTCACGATGAACCTCACCTCGTTCCCTCCAGGCGAGTCGTCGAAAGCTCACGCCCACCGCGGCTACGAGACGGCGATCTATGCGATGACCGGTCACCTGGCGTTCTTCTACGGCGACCAGCTCGAGCACGAAGTGACCCTCGATCCGGGCGCCTTCCTCTTCATCCCACCGGATGTCCCGCACAAGGCGTTCAACCTCAGCAAGACGGATCCGGCGCTCTCGGTCACCGCGCGCAACGACCCCCGCGAGCAGGAGAACGTCGTGCCGATGCCGGCGCTCGACGATGGCCGTACGGAGAAGATCGTCGCCCGCGCCGGCCGCGGGCGACGGCGATCCGGAGAGCGGCAACCGGCGACACCCCACACCGAAACGGCCCGCCGCTTCTACGACGCGATCAACGCCGGGGACGTCGAGGCGATGGGCGCCTTCATCGCCGAGGATTACGTCGAGCACGAGCTGGCATCCGGCCGCGCCAACACCAAGGCGGCGACGCTGGAGGCCTTCCGCCGGAACTTCACCGCCTTCCCCGACTGGCGGATGGAGCTACACGAGATGTTGCCCAGCGGCGACAAGGTGGTGATCCGTGCTTCCGTCAGCGGGACCCACGAGGCGGAGTTCATGGGAATTCCCGCCACCGGCACCAGGATGGAAACGGGGGGCATCGACATCCTCGGCTTCGGCGACGACGGCCTCGTGCACGAGCACTGGGGTGTGTTCGACGTCATCACCTTGATGCGCCAGCTGGGAGTCGTGCTGGAGGCCCCTGGGTCCGGCCCGCGATGACGATCGGATCTGCGTCAAGAGCCCTGTACACCGATTGACCAAGGAGAAAGCGATGTTCCTTCACGTTGTTCGCTTCAGTTACAAGCCCGGGACCAGCGAGGAAGACAAAGCCATGGTGGTTGCGGGGCTGTCGGGCCTTGCCCGGGCCGAGGAGGTCGCATTCGTGGTCGTCGGCCCCGATCTCGGAGATCCGGCCGACGGCTTCGAGGGCAGCTCGTGCGTCGCCTTCGAGGACACCTCGGTGCTCGAGAGCTACATCCTCCACCAGCCGATCCACCGCGAGACCGATCTCTCGATCCTCCCGCACCTTCAACGGCTCGCCGCTGTCGATGTCTCCGATGACGGGGAGGAGGGGGTGCGCGACAGGATCCACAAGCTGCACCAGGAGCGCATGGCCAACGATCCGGAGCTGGCCGACCTGTTCAGCTCGATCCAGCGCGAACCGTAGCCCGTCCGGGGGAAGCCGGGCTCCGGCTTCCCCCGGCTTTCAACCAAGCGGCTTGGCACAAAAGGGGCAATTTGACACAATCGTGCCACAACTTGGCCCCTGCGCCCCGTCGGTCGGCGCACGCCACGAAATTCGAGGACTGGGAGCGGATATGGGTTCAGCCGGAGGTCAGCGGTACGACGTCGTCTTCGTCGGTAGCGGGATCAACAGCCTGGTCGGGGCGGCGTTGCTCGCCAAGCGCGGTTCGCGGGTGTGCGTCCTCGAGCGCGAGGATCGCTTTGGTGGCGCGGTCTGGACCAGCGAGACCGATTCAGGTTTCACCGTCGACCTGCTGTCCCTGGTCTGGCTGCCGTTCGTCACCTCGCCGGCGTTTGCGGAGCTCGGTGGCGACCTGCAGCGCCACGGGCTGGAGTTCGCCAACACCGACCGGCCCTGGGGGGTCCTTGCCGACGGCGGCCGCTCACTGGTGATGACGACCGACCACGCCGCGAACGCGGCGCGCATGGATGACCTGCTGGAGGGCGAGGGTGCCGCTTGGGATGCCGCGATCGGAGGAGTATTCGCCGACGCCGAGGATCTCTTCGGGATCACCGGCATCTACCCTTGGTCGGCCTCCGGGCTGCGGTGGGCGGCCGGCCTCTCGCGGCGCCGGGGCATGGCCGGCACGCGCGCCCTCTTCGCCGACCTTCTGATCTCGGCCCGGGCCTGGCTCGAAGTCAGCTTCCGGGACCCGCTGATCCAGGGCATGCTCGCCCCCTGGGTCCTGCACGGAAACAGCAGCCCCGACGAACCGGGCACCGCGATCATCGCCCGCGCCAGCGCCGCGTTCGCCGAGGCCGGCGGCACGCCGATGCCGGTCGGCGGCGGCGGGCGCGTGATCGACGGGTTGATCGCGATCATCGAGGAGAACGGCGGCCGGTGCCTGAAGGGCGTCGACGTCGAACGGGTGCTCGTCAGCAACGGCAGGGCGGTCGGTGTCATCGCCGGCGATGTGGAGTACGCCGCGGATCGCGCCGTCGCCTGCTGCGCGACGCCGCGGCAGCTGTACGGTCGCCTGCTCGACGGAGTCGACGTCCCGGCCAAGGTGCAGGCCGAGGCCGCCCGGTGGCGGCCGGGGGCGCCGCTCTTCCAGGCGCACTTCCTGCTCTCCGGCAAGCCCGAGTGGATCGCCGAGGACGACCTCGCCACGGTCTCGGTCATCAACATCAACAACGGCCTCGACTCGGTATCCAAGGCTGCCAACGAGGCGTTGCGGGGCCTGCTGCCGGAGGAGCCGAACCTCTGCGTCGCCCAGCCGATGCTGGTCGACCCCAGCCGCGGGCCTGAGGGAGGGTGGTTGATCTACGTCCAGATCGGTGAGATGCCCTCGCGACTGCGGGGGGATGCCGCGGGCGAGATCGAGTGCGCCGACGGCTGGACCAAGGCGGTGCGGGAGGCCTTCGCCGACCGCGTCCAGCGCCTGCTCGCCGTGCACCTGCGCGGCCTCGACGACGCCGTGGTCGAGCGGATCTCCCTGTCGCCCGCCGATCTCGAGGCGGTCAACATCAACCTGGTCGGCGGTAGCGCCTCCTCGGGCACCGGCGAGATCGACCAGATGCTCCCCGGCTCGCCGCTGCCGTCCTCGCCGGCTCCCCGGACCCCGATCAAGGCGCTCTATCAGATCGGCGCCAGCACCCACCCGGGACCGAGCCTCGCGGGGGCATCCGGCTTCCTGCTCGCTCAGGAGCTCGGCAAGGGGGCCGGGACTCGGCTGCGTGGCATCGGCCGTGCCCTCGGCCGGTCCTGAGGGAGCTGAGCCCCGTTTTCGTTGCAAATCCTATGCGTGATGTTGTTTTCCAGACGTATTGACAAGTTTGCGTCAGCCTGACATAGTTGTGACACATGACCTGCAACTCGGCGCGATTCGGCGCCAGACCGAGAGGCACGACCCGATGAAGAAGCTGCACTACTTCGCGCTTGGCCCGTACCCACGGCGGGTGCTGATCTATGTCAACGAGAAGGGGATCGCCGACGAGTTCGAGATCGTCGAGCACTACCTCGAGGGGATGAAGCAGGTTTCGTGGCCGGACTACATCCACAAGCTCAACCCCGCCGGCTCGCTGCCCGTCGTGCAGCTGGACGAGGAGACCGGAGTCGGCCAGTCCCTGGCTGTGATCGAGTTCCTCGAGGAGACATACCCCGAGCCGTCGATGCTCGGCAGCGCCCCGCTGGAGCGGGCTCGGGTCCGGGAAATCAACCAGGTCATCGACGAGGGTCTCACCTGGTTCGGGCAGTGGGCCCTGCGTGGCAGCCCGATCGGCGAGGCGATCGGGCTCACTCCGTCTGAGACCGCAGCCCAGCTCGGCGCAGAGGGATACCTGAAGAAGCTCGCGATCTTGGAGAAGATGATCAGCGACGAGGGTCCCTTCCTGACCGGCGAGAAGGTCACCACGGCCGATTGCGTGGTCGGTGGGACGCTCGCCTTTACCGACGAGTTCTACGCGGTGCCGATCCCGTCTAGCTGTCCGAAGCTGGCGGCCTGGTATGAGCGCTTCTCGGCGCGTCCGAGCTTCCCCGAGGTCGATTACCCCGAGGAGCTGATGAAGATGACCCGGGGGTTGGCCGAGCACACCGGCGTCACCGTCTAGGTAGACCGATGGCTGGCGGCGTCTCCTGTGAGTGGCGTCCGAAGGAGGGCGCCTTTCGCGGTTGGCATGGTCACACCCTGGCCGGCCGCCACCATCTCTTCCTCGCCCATGCGTGCCCGTGGTCGCAGCGGGTCCTGATCGCCCGTCGGCTGAAGGGTCTGGAGGGCACCGTCGGGACCTCGTTCGTCCGCCTCTCCGAGGATGAGCAGGGATGGGCGTTCACCGGCGGAGAACGCGTCGACGAGCTCCACGGCTGGCGCCGGCTTGACCAGGCCTACTCGACCGCCGACCCCGGCTTCCGCGGCGACGTGACCGTCCCCGTCCTCTGGGACCGCCTGGAGGGGACGATCGTCAACACCGAGTCGGCCGACCTCGTGCGGATGCTGAACGCCTGGGGGAAAAGTGGCCCCGATCTCTACCCGGCCCCGCTTCGGGAGGAGATCGACGCGGTCGGTCTGACCGTCGAGGAGGGGGTGACCAAGGCTGTCTATCGCGTCGGGCATGCCGCCGACCAGGTCGAGTACGAGGAGGAGTTCACGGCCTTGTTCGAGACGCTCGCCGAGCTCGACCAACGGCTCGGCCACCGCCGCTACCTGGTCGGCAACTCGCCGACCGAGGCCGACTGGCGCCTGTTCTCCACCTTGGTTCGTTTCGACGCCGTCTACTACACGCTTTTCCGCTGCAACGGTCGCCGGTTGGTCGACTATCGAAACCTCTGGCCTTATGCGCGCGATCTCTACCAGGTCCCGGGTGTGGCCGCCACGGTTCGGATGGACGAGATCAAGCGCCACTACTACCGCGCCGAGTCGCAACTGAACCCGCTGCAGATCGTCCCCTCGGGGCCGCTCGGCGTCGACTGGGGCGAGCCTCACCGGCGCGGCGATCTCGCCTCAGAACCAAACGAAAAGGAACGTCGATGACCTACGCGTACGACCCCGAGCTCGCCGCTCATCTGGAGATGATCCCCAGCCTCGACCTCGCCGACGTCGCGGCCTCGCGGGCTGCCACCGAGGCGCTCGCCGGGCTGTTGCCGCCGGTCGATGACACCGGCGTCGAGATTCGGAAGGTCGAGGTTCCCAGCGCCGCCGGTGGTCCGCCGATTCCTCTGCGCACCTACACCCCGGTGGCGGGCGAGCGGCCGCTGCCCGTCATCTACGACATCCACGGCGGCGCCTTCGTGGTCGGCTCCTTGGATCTGGGCGAAGCGCGCAACGTCCACCTCGCCCGCGAGCTCGGGGTCATGGTCGCGTCGGTCGACTACCGCCTCGCCCCCGAGCACCCCTTCCCGGCGGCGGTGGATGACTGCTATGACGGCTTGCGCTGGATCGCCGAGAACGCCGAGGACCTGGGTGTGGAGCAGGAGCGGATCGCCCTGCACGGCCAGTCTGCCGGAGGTGGACTGGCCGCCGCGGTGGCGCTGATGGCACGCGACCGCGGCGAGGTGCGCCCGTGTTTCCAGTACCTGGGTGTTCCCTGCGTCGACGACCGGCTGACGACCGACAGCGCGCGCATGTTCGTCGACACCCCCTTCGTCGACCGCAGGATGGGTGAGCTGAGCTGGCGCCATTACCTCGGCGAGGGCGTCCCCGGCAGCAACCAGGTGTCGCCCTACGCGGCTCCGGCCCGCGCCGAGAGCCTCGAGGGTGTGGCGCCGGCATACATCTGCGTGATGCAGTTCGACCCGCTCCGCGACGAGGGGATCGCCTACGCGCGCAAGCTGCTCGAGGCCGGGGTGCCGGTCGAGCTGCACCTCTTCCCCGGCACCTTCCACGGTTCGGCGCTGATCGGCGCCGCCGCCGTCTCCCAGCGTGAGGCGAAGGAGGAGGAGACGGTCCTGCGCCGCGCGCTGCGCGGCTGAAGCGCGGGCATTCCGCCGACCTCGCGGCGGAATTGCATGTTGATGTAGCAGGGTGGTATACTAATCCGATGAACAAGGCTATGCCGCCACGGGACCGAGGCGCGGGCGCGTGACCGAGCTCCTTCAGTTCGCACTTCTCGGCCTCGGAACCGGGGCTCTCTATGCCCTCTCCGCCCAGGGGCTGGTCGTGATCTTCAGGGGCTCGGGGGTCCTCAACCTCGCCCACGGCGCGATCGCGATGGTTGCCGCCTTCGAGTTCAACTCGCTCCACGTGGAACACGGCTGGTCCCTCGTCCCGGCACTGGCGGCGGCGATCGGGATCGCGATGCTGATCGGCCTCGCGATCGACCAGCTCCTCCTGCGCCGCCTGCGCCGTTCCTCGCCGATCACCCGGCTGATCGCGACGCTTGGCGTACTGGTGGTCCTGCAATCTCTGGGCACGATCGTCTGGGGGGTGTTCCCGATCGTGACGCCGCCGATCATCGCCCCGCACCCAGTCGACATCCTCAGCACCACCATCACCTCGGACCGGCTCTGGCTGCTGGCGATCGCCACCGCGTTGACCGCCGTGCTGACGCTGGTCTGGCGTTACACCCGGGCCGGCTGGGTCACCACCGCGGTCGCCGAGAATGAGATCTCCGCGGCCGCGGTGGGGTGCTCGCCGCAGTTCGTCTCCGCCTCGACCTGGGCGGTCGGAGCCGGTCTGGCGGGTTTGGCCGGAATCCTGATCGCGCCGATCAGCCAGTTGAGCGTTCCCGGCCTCACCTTCCTCGTCGTCCCGGCGCTGGCGGTGGCCCTGGTCTCCGGCTTCCGCTCCTTCCCGGTGACCCTGCTCGCCGGTTTGCTGCTCGGGATCGCCCAGGCCGAGGTCGGCAACTACGTCCACCTGACCGGCGCCTCCGACGCGTTGCCCTTCTTGGTGATCATCGCCGTGCTCGTCGTGCGCGGCTCGGCGATGCCTCTGCGGGGCCACGTCTTCGACCAGCTACCGCTGGTCGGCAGTGGCCGGGTCGACCGGCGCGTCGTCGGCCTGCTCGCGGCCGCAGGGTTGGCAGCGTGCCTGCTGATCACCTCGACCGACTGGCTCGCCGCTCTCTCGGCGACTTTTGCGATCGGGATCATCCTCCTCTCGCTCGTGCTCCTGGTCGGCTACGCCGGTCAGCTCTCGCTCGGCCAGTACGCGCTGGCGGGAATCGGCGCCTTGGTCGCCGCCAGGCTCGTCGGCTCGGCGGGATGGTCGCTGGCGCTTGCGGCTCCGGTCGGGATCGCCTGTGCCAGCCTGGTGGGGAGCCTCTTCGCCCTCCCGGCGCTGCGCACGCGGGGAGTCAGCCTGGCGGTCGTCACGCTCGGGCTCGGGCTCGCCGTCAACTCGACGATCTTCAACAACGCCGACCTCACCGGCGGGGCCGACGGGACCAGCGTCGGCTCGCAGAGCCTGTTCGGGTTCGGAATCGACCAGTCGCTCCACCCGAATCGCTACGCGGCGCTCAGCTTCGTCGCCTTCGTCCTGTCCGCGCTCGTGGTCGCGAACCTGCGCCGCGGCCGCTCCGGCCGGCGGATGCTGGCGATTCGCGCCAACGAGCGTGCCGCGGTGGCGACCGGCGTCAACCTGTTCGCCGGCAAGATCTACGCCTTCGCGGTGTCCGGAGCCCTGGCCGGGCTCGGCGGCATCCTGCTCGGGTTCGCGTCGACCACCGTCACCTTCTCCGCGTTCGAACCATTCGCCTCGATCAACGCGATCGCCCAGGTCGTCGTCGGTGGGGTCGGCTTCATCGCCGCGGTGCTCGATCCGGGGGCGCTGATGTCGCCTGCCTCGGTCGGAGCGGTGCTCGCCCCGAGCTGGGAATCGATCAGCGAGTGGCTGCCGTTGATCGGGGGCGTCATGCTGCTTGCCGCGCTGCTGGCGGCACCCGACGGCCTCGTCGCGGCGCAGCTCGGGCCGCTGCGTAAGCTGCGCGGTCGTCCCCCGGCGCAGGCATGGCCACTGTCGCTGCGGGCGGAGGGCGAGACGCTTCCCAGCGCGCTGCCGCCGAAGGTCCTCGCCGTCCGCGGGCTGAAGGTCAGCTACGGCGGCGTCCACGCGGTGGACGGCGTCGACCTCGACGTCCGCCCCGGGGAATTGGTCGGCGTGATCGGGCCCAACGGAGCCGGAAAGACCTCCCTGATGGATGCGATCACGGGCTTCACGCCGTACCAGGGGAGCGTCACGCTCGGTGGCGAATCGATCGACGGTTGGTCGGCACGCCGGCGCTCGCAGTCGGGGCTGGTGAGGACGTTCCAGGGGCTCGAGCTCTTCGCCGGGATGACCGTCCTCGAAAATATCCTGGTCGCGGTCGAGCGCCAGGGCGGCACCTCTCCGCTGCGCGACCTCGTCGCGCCACGGCCGCCGCGGCTCTCGGCCGTCGCCGAAGCGGCGATCCGGGAGCTCGAGCTCGACGGTGTCCTCGGCGAGTACCCGGACAGCCTCTCCTATGGCGAGCGCCGGCGGGTCTCCATCGCCCGCGCGGTGGCGATGGAACCCTCGGTGCTGCTCCTCGACGAGCCGCTCGCCGGCCTCGCCGAGCACGAGTCGGAGGAGTTCGCCCATCTGGTCATCGCGTTGGCCCGGAAATGGCAGATGGCGGTGCTCGTGATCGAGCACGACACGGATTTCGTGATGGGCGCCTGCGACCGCGTGTTGGTGATCGACTTCGGCCAGCCGGTGGTCGAGGGACCGCCGGCGGAGGTCGCCCGCCACCCGCGCGTCATCGAGGCCTATCTGGGCAGGGAGAGCGGCGAGCCGGAGGCCGACGGCCGGGCCGCCGTGGCGTCGCCGGAGGGGTTGGCATGAACGCGGCGGTCGAAGGGGCTGGGGGAGCGCCGGCTTCCGCGCCGTTGATGGCCGCGGTCGGCCTTGCCGCGGGCTACGAGAAGCGGCCCCTCGTGCACGACTTCGACCTCGAGGTGCGGCCCGGCGAAGTTGTGGTCCTCCTCGGTCCCAACGGGGCCGGCAAGACGACCACGCTCCTGACTCTGGCAGGGGTGCTCAAGCCGATCGCCGGGACGGTCTCCTGGGCGGGCAGGCCCGCATCGCGGCCACTTCACCGGCGGGCGCGCCAGGGACTGTCCTTCATCAGCGAGGAGCGCTCGATCTTCGCCCGCCTGACCGTCCGCCAAAACCTTTCCATCGCCCGTGGCTGCGATCCCTCCCGTGCCGGCGAGCTCTTTCCGGAGCTGGTCCCGCTGATGGAGCGCCGGGCGGCGCTGCTCTCCGGCGGCGAGCAGCAGATGCTCACCCTCGCCCGCGCGCTCGGCCGGCCAACCCGGCTGCTACTGGCCGACGAGCTCTCGCTTGGCCTGGCGCCCACCGCGATCAACCGGCTGTTGCGAGCGGTGCGCGTCGCCGCCGACGAGGGCATGGGGGCGCTCCTCGTCGAGCAGCACGTACACCGCGCCTTGGAGATCGCCGACCGAATCCTGGTGATGCGCAACGGACGCGTCCTGCTCGCCTGCGAAGCCGAGGACGGACGCCGGCGCATCGACGAGATCCGCGCCCTTTACATCGGCTCGGCCGACGAAGCGTCGCGGTCGACCAGTCCCAGCAAATGACCCAGAGGAGAGAGCATGATGAACCGACGACCGCGGCGGCTGGCTGCGGTTTCCTTGCCCCTGATCGTCTGTGCCGGGCTGTTGCTGTCGGCCTGCGGTGGCTCTGATTCGAGCACGGCGGCGAGCAGCAGCAGCAGCGGTGGCGGCGGCGAAACCACTACCGCGAAGTTCACCGGCGAACCGATCGTGATCGGTACCAACGTCCCGATCGAAAGCCAGTTGCAGAGCGCTCCACAGATCCCGGCGGCGCTTGAAGCGGCGGCCCGGGCGATCAATGCCGAAGGCGGGATCGCGGGTCGCGAAGTGCAGATCGAATCCTGCGACGGCAAGGGCGACCCCAACGCCGAGGTTGCGTGTGCCCGGAAGATGCGGCAGGCCGGGGTCACGGCGGAGATCGGCGAACTCGTCTTCCTCAACCCGGCCGGGGTGCTGGAAGAACTCGCGAAGGGCGAAATCGCGAGCCTCGCGCCGGTCGCCCTGTCGCCGGCTCAGTTCGAATTGCCCAATTCGTTCCCGATCGACTTCCCCAACGGCGAGTACGTCGCCTGCCTGAGCCCCTCGCTGTTGAAGGCGGCCGGCAAGTCGAACGTGGGAGCGGCACTGGCGGACCTGGCCGTGTCGAAGCAGTTCGTCGGCATGTTCAAGGCAGCGACCGGAACGCTTGGCACCAAGTACGTCGGGCAGGTGTTCGTGCCGCCCACGGCGACCGATTTCGCCCCGCCGGTTCAGGAACTCGAAAACCTGGGGACCGAATTTGCCATTCTCGGCATGTCCCCGACCCCGGCGCTGGGCATGATCAACGCGGCGACCAGCGCGGGCAAAGAATGGGGCTACTGCAGCGCCGACGGCCTGCTGACCGGGGGGCAGCTGACCAAGCTCGGTGCGGGCGCCGAAGGCTACTACCAGGGTGCGACCTTGCCGGCCCCGTCGGCCGCCTCGGAACTCCCGCTGCTGCAGGAATTCCTCGACCAGATGAAGGCCGAGGAAGAAGCAGGCAATGGTGACGCCTCGACCGAAGTCGACAATTACAACTCCAGCGCTCTGCGAGCGTGGCTCGGGATGTACGCGTTCCGCCAGGTGGCCGAATCGATGGAAGGCCCGATCACCAACAAGACCTTCCTCGCCGCGCTGAGCAAGGCGACGGTCAATTTCGGCGGGGTGATCCCGACGATCGACTTCGCCAAGCCGCAAGGCCAGGGCGAATTCAAGCGCGTCTTCAACGGCCGGGTGTTCGGTCAGCGCTGGAACGCCGCCGAACAGCAGTTCGAAGGCGTCCCGGGAACCGAGCTAGACGCCCTCAAGGCGATGGGCGTGGGCTGAGCTCACCGAAGTCGCGGCCGGCGATCACAGGAGGTCGCCGGCCGCGACCGAGTCTCTCCGCCTCAGTCTCGGCGGAGAGACTCGGTCAGCGTCGTCATCGCCCAGGCGCCCGCCGCACCGGCCTCCTCGGCGCTGAGCCCGAAGTCCTCGTGCATGATCACCCAGGCGGCCATGCTGTAGAGCACCGCGAAGACCGCCTCGACCCGTCGCCGCTCCGCCTCGTCTAGGCCGGCGGTGATGTCGTGGAGCGCGGCGCTCATCGCCTTGTGCCGCTCGCCACGCGGCGCCGCGCCGACCTGGTGGCCGACTTCCGAGAAGGCGACGGCACGGACGATCGCCGGATGCTCTGCGAAGCGGCTGGAGGCTTCCTGGAAGATCCTCGGCAGGTCGTCTGCCGACTGGGGCAGAGGGATGGGGCCAAAGCGGTTCTTGGTGATCCACCCCGCGGCCGCTCCGAGCAGGGCGGCCCGATCGGCGAAGTGGCGGTAGACGGTCCGCACCGAGACTCCTGCCTTGTCGGCGATCTCCGCCATCGAGAAGGAGCCCGAGGGGTTGGATTCGAGCTCCTCCACGAACGCTTTGACGATCAGTTCTTGGGTCAGCTGCGTCTGCTGTTCTCGCAACGACGCCGGCTCTGAGTCCAATTGTGTTCCCTCCATCTCGCCGCCGTGGGCGAGGTTCCGCACGGTTGACTCTTGATAGCTGACAATAGTTGTACAAGACGTCACGGATGCGACACCCTGGAAACCAGCCTCGTTCCCAATCACCTGGGGCCGCCCGGCGGGATCCGGGTCGAGCGCTGGGGAGGGTCGGTCGGCGGCCGGTAACGCATCGAAGACGACGCCTCGGCCACCGACGCCAGGCGTTAGTATACGGGAGTGGTGTCACGCCCAACCACGGCATCTAGCTCGAACACCACGTCAGGGGATGGTGCGGCCTCGCTTGGCCAGCAGGCCTACCAGGTCCTGCGCCGCGCCCTACGCGACGGACTGATCCAGCCCAACCGCTACTACTCGGAGTCGGAGTTCGCCGACATGCTGGGGATCTCCCGCACCCCGGTGCGGGAGGCGCTGAAGGCGCTGGAGCGCGAGGGTGTGCTGGAGGCCGCCCGTCACCGGGGCTACCGCCTGCGCACCTTTAGCAGCGCCGAGATCGAAGAGATCGTCTTCTTGCGCCGGGCGCTCGAGCGGATCGCGGTGACGAAACTGATCGAGCACGGCAGCGAGGCGGATCTCGAGCAGCTGGCCGATGTGTTGCGGCGGCAGGAGAACGACGAGGGGGGGAAGGAGATCTTCGCCCTCGACGAGGAATTCCACCTCTCGATCGCGGAGCTCTCCGGGCTCGTCCGGACCCGCGACATGCTTTCAGGGCTGCGCAGCGCCGCGGCCGCTGTCTCCGCCGGCGCCGCGGTCCCGCTCGAGCAGACGCGGCAGCGGGTGGCGGAGCATCACGCGATCTACGAGGCGCTCGCCGCCCGCGATCAGGCGAAGGCGACGCGGCTGATGGACCGCCACGTCGAACGGGCGGTGCGTGAGTTGGTCAAGGCCGCCGATTCTGGACGGTCGATCCAGCCCCTGCGCGGGCCCCGCGCGGCCGCCGCCGACTAGGCGAGAGGCGGAACGGGCGCGGGTCGCGGGGCCGACCCGCTAACCTTCTCCCGGTGGAGCAACCAACCGATCGATCGGAAGCCTCCGGAGGCCCGCTCTCGGCGGCGGACCGCTTCGCGCAGGCTCTCGGCCTGCGGTTGGTAGAGCTCGAGCAGGGCCGGGCGGTGGTCGAGATGATGACTACGGCCGAGCACTGCAACGACCTCGGCAAAGTGCACGGTGGCGCCCTTTTCAGTCTCGCCGACGGCGCGCTCGCGGCGGCTGCCAACTCGCGGTCGGGAGAGCTGGCCGTCGGCATCAGCGGCACCGTCCACTTCCTGCGCCCCGTCGGTCCCGGCGAGTGCCTGCGCGCAGAGGCGATCGAGGAGCGACGGGGTGGCCGTCTCGGTTCCTATCGGATCGTGGTCAGCCACGACGGCAAGCCGGTCGCCACCGCGCTCGCCTCGACGATGCTGGTCGGCAGCCGCCCGGTCTAGCTGTTCCGAGTCTCCAGGCCGTTCGATCAGGGCGTCATTCGGGCTGACGTGCTCGGGCCACGAGCGTCTCGTTCGGTGCCGACCGATCGATCGGTCGTTGAGTAGCATGTGACCATGGTGTCTCTTGCTCCCCGCGGGAATGCGGGTGCGCCGGGATCGGTGGTCGTAGTCGGGGCCGGCATCGCCGGTCTCTCGGTCGCCGACGCCCTGCTCGACCGCGGGGTGGAGGTCGTGGTCCTCGATCGCGTCGGTCCCGGGGCGGGGGCGTCCTGGGGCAATGCCGGCTGGATCAGTCCGCTCCAGGCCGGCCCACTGCCGATGCCGGGCCACTTCGGCGCGGCCCTGCGCGGCGTGCTCAGCGCCGAGGGCGCGCTGCGGATCCCGGTCGCGAACCTGCCGCGGATGTCCGGGTGGCTGCTCGCGTTCGCGACCCACTGCAGGACGATCGAGCACGCTCGCGGCGTCGTCGCGCTCTCCACCCTCGCGGCTCCCGTGTTCGACCAGCTCGACGCACTCGAGCGCGACGGCGTCGACGCCGACTCTCGGCGCGATGGGATGCTCGTCGCGGGCTCGCAGGCTTCGGTCGAGCGGTTCCTGGCCGAGATGCGTCCCGCCGAGGCGGCGGGACTCGAGCTGCCGGGGCGTGTCGTCGTCGGTCGGGACCTGCGCGACCTGGAGCCGGCGCTGACCGAGCGGGTCGCCGCTGCGGTCCACGTCGAGCAGCACTGGCGGGTCGAACCGGACCGATTGGTGCGGGGGCTTGCGGCCCGGGTTCGCGACCGCGGCGGAACGATCGTCGAGAGCGCCACGGTGGTGGCGATCGACGCCGGTCGTGAGCGGGTGGTCGTAAGCACCCCCGGACGCTGCTACCGCGCCGATGCGGTGGTCGTCGCCGGCGGCGCCGACAGCGGCAGGCTCGTGCGCCTGCTCGGGATCGGCCTACCGCTCGCCGCCGGCAGGGGCTACTCCTTCGACGTCGAGCCGGAGGTCGTGCCGCGGCGGCCGGTCCTCCTGCTCGAGCCCCACGTCGCCTGCTCACCTTTCGGATTGCGGCTCCGGATCGCCGGCGGGATGGACCTGGGCTTTTCCGCGCCCGACCTCGATCGGCGCCGCGTGGCGGCGATCGCTCGCTCGGCGTCCCCGTATCTCCGCGGCCTGGGAGAGCGCCGGGGCGAGTGGGCCGGGTTGAGGCCGGTGCTTCCGGACGGACTGCCGCTGATCGACCGGCTGCCGGTACCCGGTCGCGCCTACGCCGCGACCGGGTACGCGATGCTGGGGATGACGCTGGGAATTCCCGCCGGGAGGCTGCTGGCGGAGCAGATCGTCAGCGCGGCGCGACCGGCCGCGCTGGAGCCGTTTCGATTCGACCGTTTCGGCGCGCGAGCCCGTCTGGGTCGCGCGCGGCGGCGGCGGGCGCGGTGAGCGGCGG
>JAFDWD010001120.1 GCA_018268695.1 Actinomycetota bacterium | reverse complement strand
GCAGGCCTCGACCCCCGCCTTCAAGGCAACGGAGAAGCTCTTCAGGGAAACCACGGCTCCGATCCGCGATGGGATCCGGCCTTTCTCGCGTGAAATCCGGCCGTTGCTGATCGCCGCCAATGAAGGCTCGCGGCCGCTCGAAAAGACCGTGCGCGGATTCGGCGAAAGCCTCGAAGGCCTCAACTCCTTCTTCAACGAACTCGCCTACAAGCCGAAGGGCAAGCAGAGCTACCTCTTCTACCTGCCCTGGGCGAATCACGACTTCAACTCCGCGTTCAGCCTCGAAGACGCCGGCGGTGCCTTGCTGCGCAGCCAGGTGAACATCAGCTGCACCGGGGCAACTCTCGCCGGCGGCATCCTCGAATTCACGAAAAAGGAACAGCTGCTCACGCTGCTTGAACTGGTCGGCTCTCCTCGCGCGCCTGAACTTCCGAACCCATTCGGCGGTCCCGGTCACTGCGATACCTCGAAGAAACGTGCGGAAGCCGTGAAATGAGCAAGCGCGCCCCTAGCACCACGCAGCTTCTCGTCATCACCGCCTTCGCCCTGTCCTGCTTCGGCATCCTGCTCTTCCTCTGGGTCGCGTTCGGTGGCCCGACCCCGTTCAAAGCGAAGAGCTACCAGGTCACGGTCCCGTTCACCGAGGCCTCGCAGCTGGCCGAACAGTCCGACGTGCGGATCTCCGGGGTCGACGTGGGCAAAGTCGAAAACATCGAACTCGGTCCCAACGGGCACGAATCGATCGCGCTGCTGAACATCGACGACAAGTACGCGCCGCTGCCGCAGGGCACCCGGGCGATCCTGCGCACGAAGACGCTCCTGGGGGAGACCTACGTCGAACTCTCGCCAGGCTCCAACGACGAACCGGCGATGAAGGACGGCGCCAAGCTGCCCTCCGCCCAGGTGGCCGAATCGGTCCAGCTCGACGAGATCTTCCAGGCCTTCAACCCGGAAACTCGTCGCGCCTTCCGAACCTGGATGCAGGAAGCCGCCGTCGCGATCGAAGGCCAAGGACAGAACCTCTCCTATGCGATCGGCAACTTCGAACCGACCTTCCAGGAATACGAAGGGCTCTTCCGGGTGCTGAACAGCCAGAAGCTGGCGGTGTCGAAACTGTTCAGCAACGGCGCCAAGACCTTCGAAGCGCTGCGTGGTCGGGAAGGAGAACTCGCGAACCTGATCCGCAGCTCGAACGAACTCTTCACGACGACCGCGAATCGCAACGAAGACATCGAAGCGCTCTTCCGCGCCTTCCCGACCTTCCTCGACGAGTCGCGCCTCACCGTCGATCGCCTGCAGGGCTTCGCCACCAACGCCGACCCGCTGTCGAAGCAGCTGGTGCCGGTGGCCGAAGAGCTGTCGCCGACCCTGATCAAGTTCGGTGAACTGGCGCCGGAAGCGAAGAAGCTCTTCGAAGCCCTGCCCGCCGTGGAGAAGCTGGCCCCGACCGGGTTCCCGGCCCTGCGCAAGTTCTTCCGCGACGACCTCCCGCCGTTGCTGCGGGCGGTCGATCCCTTCGTCCGCAACCTGAACCCGATCGTCACCGGTCTCGGCCTCTACAAGCGTGAGGTCACTGCGTTCTTCGGCAACCTTTCGGTCGCATCGAACGCCAAGGTCACGGAAACCAATCCCGAAACCGGCCAGCAGATCCACTTCCTGCGCACGATGGGACCGATCAACGCCGAATCGCTCGCAAGCTATCCGTCGCGCCTGGCCATCAACCGGAACAGCGCCTACAGCGAACCCGGTTGGGCCGAAGAAATCCTCCACGGCCTGCCCAGCTTCAACACCGCCAATTGCACGTCCGGCCTCATCGCCGAAATCGAAGCGGACGCGGTGACCAATCCGGCGTTCCTCGAACGAGTCCGTCGATTCAAAGCGACCGGCGAAGAATTCACCGCGGAAGAACGCGCGACGAAGGCGGAAGAACTCCTCAAAAACCTGAAGAAATTTGCCCTCGCCGAAGGTTCGAGCACCGCCGGCGCCCCGGCCCCGCCTTGCCGCCAGCAGGAAAAGATCGAATCGATCTACGGCAACGGCGAAAAGACGCAGTACCAGCACACCTTCGAACAGACCGGCCGCTGACGGCGCGCCGCCTGGGTCAGGCAGCGCGCTCGTAGGTCAGCAGCTGGATGCCCGCGCCGACGGTGCGGGCGTCGGTGAGGGTCAGCGGGACCTTGCGGCCGTCGTCGGCGAAGAGACGCTTGCCGCCGCCGAGGGTGACCGGGAAGACCATCAGGCGGAGCTCGTCGAGGAGGTCGGCGGCGATCAGGCCTTGGACCAGGGTGGCGGAGCCGGCGACCAGGATGGTGCCGTCGACCTCCTCCTTCACCTTGCGGATCTCCTCGGCGAAATCGCCGGAGAGGATGGTGGAGTTCTGCCAGTCGGCCGACTCGAGGGTGGTCGAGTAGATGTACTTGGGCATCGTGTTCATCTGCTTCGCGAAGTCACCCAGTCCCTCGTCGCCTTCCCGCTCCGGCCAGGCCTCGGCGAAGCCTTCGTAGGTGACCCGGCCAAGCAACTGCGCCTCCGCCTCCATCACCTCGTCGAGCTTGAACTTGTTCCCCTCCGGCCCCCGATCGAACTCGAAGGTCCAGGCCCCGTGGACGTAGTCCTCCGATCCCCCCGGATCCTCGATCACCCCGTCCAGCGAGATGAACTCGGTGGCAACGATCCTCCCCATGATGTCCTCCTTCAGGTAGTGCCGACGTGACCTTTTCCACCGCCTTGCCTACCTAGACGACGAAGCCTCCCGAAACTAATCGCGGTGACCTCTGTGGGCCGTCCGCCAGACAATCCTCACCTGGTCCGGCAAGACATCGAGATGGGCGAGGTCTTCTCCTCGGTGGTTGGAGATTTCGATTGTCAGATAGCCGCCTACCTCGCTGATCACGGTCCCAGTCGTTCCCGCCGGCCACCCGTCGATGGCGGCGACCAGTGCGACCACATCGTGTTCTCCGATCGGCAGAGATGTCCGCTTCTGTCTGGCGCCCTCTCGCGCTCTCCTTCGCGCGAAGTTGACGTCAGGCCGCGCGCATTTCTCGATCAGCCGAAGCCGCTCGACTGGCACCTGAAGGAAATCGAGCGACTCTCCGCCGTAGCCGACGATCTCGATCGTCACCTGCGCCGGGGAGACCTCGACGACGATTCCGGTGGTCCCCAGCCCCCAGCCATCGACATCCTCCAGCAGCGCCACCTCATCAAGCTCACCGATCGTGGCGGCGCCAAGTCTCTCGGTGATCGTTCGCGTGGTACTCATCGGTGCTTCCTCCCTCTCAGAAATGCCGTGATCAGACGGGGACGCGACGATGGGCGATCCAGCCCCCATACCGTCCGCAGCGACGCCGTTCGATGACTGTAGCTCCCGGGTCCCGCTATGTGGAATTGAACCGTGCAGGTCACCGCACCCGATGAGCGAACCCTGATCAGTGAGATCGGAGTGTGGGCGACTCCACCTCGAATCTGGAGAGCCAGATAGTCGAGCGACTCCGGCCCGATCCCGAGGATGACCAGGAAGCCCTTCGCCTTTGGGCCTCCTTGCTCGTGATCCAGATGGAGCGAGTAGGCACGAAGCTTCTCCTCGATGCCGATGGGTTCGTCGCATCGCGGGAGCAGTTCGCCTTTGCGGGGTGGCCAGGGCATGGCCGCGACGCTAGGTAGGAAGTGCGCACATGTGGCGCGCACAAGGTGAAATGTGTGGAGGGTCTCTGTGGAGAGAGTGTTACTTCTCGAGTCCGGCCGCCACGGCGGCGGTGAGGGCCGCGGAGCTGCCGGCGACGGCGGCGGTGGCGGTGGCGCTGCCGTCGGGCAGGCCCTCGCGGGATGAGAAGGTGGCGGCGATGTCGGCCAGGTCGCCGATGAAGCTCGCGGCCAGGAAGGGGCGGACGGGGCCGCCACGGGCGAGCTCCGCCAGGGCGATGCCGTGGAGCGCCACCTCGCGGGCGCCGAGGCCGCGGAGGGCGACCGTCGCGGCGGGGTGTCGGGCGCTCGGGCCGAGCCAGCGGTTACCCGCCACCTTCCCGGGGGCGATCAGCAGGGCGGCGCCGTAGGCGACGCGGAAGCCGAGGAGGGCGACGGCCGCTCTCTTCATGGCGCTACGGCTACCCGGGCAGGGCGGCTTTGTAGCAGAAGGTCTGGTAGGGCAGGTCGAACTCGGTGCCCAGGTGGGGGTCGCTTTCGACGACCTGGCGCACGCCGTCGAGGATCTCGCGCCGGCGTCGCGGCGTCGCGGTGATCACGTAGCTGCGCGAAGCGGCCATGTCGACCAGGAGGTCGACGTCCATCGGCCGCGCCCAGTCGGTGACGAAGCTTTCGGTGGGGCCGAACGGCGGCCCGATCTCGACCGCGTCCATATCCATGACCTCGACCTCGGCGCTCCCCATGACATCGGTGAGGTTGACGATCCAGTCGACCCGCTCGTCGCGCCGGTTCCAGATCAGCCCGAGGGTGCCGCCCGGCCGCAACACCCGGGCCGCCTCCGCCGTCGCCCGCTCCGGGTCGACCCAGTGCCACGCTTGGGCGACCGTGATCGCGTCGACGCTGTCGTCCGGGAGGGGGATCTCCTCCGCCGTCCCTGCCAGCGCCCGCACCTCGGGGACGGCCTCGGCGAGTGCCTCGCGCATCTCCGCGAGCGGCTCGATCGCGATCACGTCCAGCCCCCGGGCGACCAAGGATCGGGAGAGCTTGCCGGTCCCGGCGCCGAGGTCGAGCACCGTTTGCGCCCCCTCCGGCACCAGCCAGGCGACCGCCGCGTCGGGATAGCCCGGCCGCGCCCGCTCGTAAGCCTCGGCGGCAGCCCCGAACGACCGCGCCCTCACCGCCTTGTCCGCGTGCTTCCCAGGCACGCCCACGATCCTATGCCGCCCGGGCGGCGGCGCAAGCGTCATCGACGAATCGCGACCGCCGCGCCCGGGCTCCAAAGGCCTGCGCGCTCCCCTACACCGCCGCCGGCATCGACTCCATGTCGATCACGAACCGGAACTTGACGTCGCCGGCCACCATCCGGTCGTAGGCCTCGTTGATCTGGTCCATCCGGATCGTCTCGACGTCGGCGGCGACGTCGTGCTCGGCGCAGAAGTCGAGCATCTCCTGGGTCTCGGCGATGCCGCCGATCAGGGAGCCGCTGAGGGAGCGGCGGCCGCGGAGGAAGTTGAAGACATTCGGCGTCGGGTGTGGTTGGGCCGGCGCGCCGAGGAGGACGAGGGCCCCGTTGCGTCCCAGGGTCGTGAGCAGGGCGTCGAGGTCGTGGGGCGCGGCGACGGAGTCGATGATCAGGTCGAGGGAGCCCGCCACCGCTGCCATCTGGTCGGCGTCCTTGGAGATGACGACGTGGTCGGCGCCGAGGGCGCGGGCGTCGTCGGCCTTCCCCGGGGAGGTGGTGAAGAGCGTCACCTCGGCGCCCATCGCCTTGGCCAGCTTCACCGCCATGTGGCCGAGCCCACCGAGCCCGACGACGCCGACCCGGGAGCCCTCGCCGACGTTCCAGTGGCGCAGCGGCGAGTAGGTGGTGATCCCGGCGCAGAGGAGCGGGGCGGTCGCGGCGAGGTCGACATCCTCGGACACGTGCAGGCAGAAGTCCTGGTCGACGACGATGTCGTCCGAGTAGCCGCCCTGGGTCGTGCGCCCGGTCTGCGTCTCTTCGCTGCCGTAGGTCAGCGTGTTGCCGTTCTCGCAGAACTGCTCGAGGTCTTCCTCGCAGGCCGAGCAGGTGCGGCAGGAGTCGACCATGCAGCCGACCCCGGCCAGGTCGCCGACCTTGAAGCCCTCGACCTCGGCGCCGACGGCGGTGACCCGCCCGACGATCTCGTGCCCGGGGACGATCGGCCAGTCTTTCTGCCCCCACTCGCCGCGGACGAAGTGGACGTCGGAGTGGCAGACACCGCAGTAGAGGATGTCGATCGAGACGTCGCGGGGGCCGGGCTCACGACGCTCGATCGCGAGCGAGGCAAGGGGCTGGTCCGACGCGTGCGCGCCGAAGGCACTGGTCTGGGGCATTGGGGACTCCTGTCCGGTGAAGGGGAGAAGGACGGCTGGGAGCTTAGGGAAGCTCCATTGCCGGCCCGCCCGGCACCGGCGCGTCAGCGCGACTTCAGGAACCCGGTGATCGCCTCGGCCATCGACTTGGCCGCCAGCTTCTGGAAGGCGGGCTTCACCAGGCGGGCGGCGTCGGCGGGGTTGCGCATGTTCAGGCACTCGATCAGGACCTTGGGGACGGTCGTGAGGTTCAGGCCCGCGAGGTTGTCCCGGGGGGCGAAGCCGTTCGTGCCGTCGTAGTTGGAGATCGGGATGCCGGTGAGCGCCGTGTAGCGGTGGAGGAGGATGCGGCCGAAGCGCCGGGAGGCGGCGATCACCTTGTCGTTCGGCCCGTCGGGAACCGGGGTGAGGATGGCGACGCCGCGGCCGGAGGGTGGGCCGCCATCCGCGTGGATGTCGATCGCCACGTCGGCGCCGGCCCGGTTCAGGATCTGGGCGCGGCGATCGATGCAGGGGCCGACGCCGTGGTTGGTCCGCCGGGTCATCACGACCTTGGCGCCCTCGCGGA
>JAFDWD010000111.1 GCA_018268695.1 Actinomycetota bacterium | reverse complement strand
TCCTTGAAAGCGCAGGACTGCAGGTGCTTGAGGGTTTCGGATACGCAGCTGGGGACATCGCTCGAGTAGGCCGGGGTATCGCGGATGACGACGTAGTCCGGGCCGGCGGCCCGAATGCGTTTCAGCGTCTTTTCGTATCCCTTCTGCAATGCGTCGGCGTTGGCGGCACCCGAGAGTTCTTCCCCGTCTTCACCGTAGGCGGTATAGGCCGTGTCGCCGCTCATTACGACCGTCATCGAACCGTCGCCTTCTTCGATCCGCTTCAGCGCGGTCTCGCGCCAGACGTCGCACTGCGAATACTCGCGATCGGCGACCATGCTGCGGATCTTCACTTCGCCCGGCGTGCATTCGGCCTTGGTCAGGGCGATCAGACGCCATCGGTGCTCTTCGGCGAGGGCTTGGAGCGGCGGGAAGTATTGCATCGCGTGCGAGTCGCCGAAGAGGATCACAGTCCGTTCGCCGCGCGGGTCGCCGTACAGGCAGCGATTGGAGTTGGTGCCTTCGATCCCGACCAGGCAACCGTCGTAGAAGACCCGCGAGCGGTCAGCGCGGGCGCGCAGCGGGTTGGGCCGCACCGCCGAGGCGGTCTGCTGCGGCTGGGGTTGTTCGGGCAGCGCCGCCGCTCCTTTCACCTCGCTCGCCGGGGCGGTCTGGAAGGAAGGCTGCAGGTCGGCAACGAGGAGGCCGCTGAAGACGGCGACCGCGGTGCAGGCGGCGCCGAGCAGTATCGCCCGGTTCGGCAGCCGCGAGAGTGCCCGGGAGCGGCGGACCGGGTCCTCGATCAACAGGTGGCTGGCGTAGGAGGGGACCCAGGCGGCTGCGACCACGGCGAGCCCGGCGGCGACCGAGAGGGGACCGAACAGGGCCGCGGCGAAGACCAGGAACGGCCAGTGCCAGAGGTACCAGGAGTAGGAGACCCGGCCGACGTGGCGGACCGGCCGCAGCGAGAGCAGCCATGCCGGGGCGCCCGGCCGCTGCGCGTAGAGTGAGGATCCGGCGAGGATCAGCGCCGCGGAGCCGAAGGTCGGGACAAGGGCGGCGACGCCCGGGAACGGGGTCGTCGCGGTGAAGGCGATCGAGGCGTAGACGATCGCCGCCAGCCCCAGCCAGCCGATCGTCGCAGCGGCGGCGCGGCGCAGGTTGACGACGCCGAGCAGCGCCAGCATCGCCCCCAGCGCGAGCTCCCAGGCGCGACCGAAGGTCGAGAAGTAGGCGGCCGCCGGGGTCTGGTCGGTCAGCAGGACGCCGGCCGTCAGCGAAGCGGCGAAGACCAAGAGGACGGTGAGGATGAGGACGGGACGGACACTCCGCTCGCGGCGGCGGAACCACCAGGTGACGAGCAGCATCAGCCCCGGCCAGACGAGGTAGAACTGCTCCTCGATCGCCAGCGACCAGAGGTGGAGGACCGGGCTCGGTTCGAGCCCCTGGGCGAAGTAGTCGACCGACTGGGCGGCG
>JAFDWD010001119.1 GCA_018268695.1 Actinomycetota bacterium | reverse complement strand
GACGATGAGCCCGTTCCAGCATGGTGAGGTCTTCGTCACCGAGGACGGCGCCGAGACGGACCTCGACCTCGGCCACTACGAGCGCTTCACCGACGAAAACACCTCGCGGGCGTCGAACGTCACCGCGGGCGGCGTCTACAACTCGGTGATCAAACGGGAGCGGCGCGGCGACTACCTCGGCGCGACGGTCCAGGTGATCCCGCACATCACCAACGAGATCAAGCAGAAAATCCGCATCGTCGCCGAGTCGCAGGCCGTCGACTTCGTGATCACCGAGATCGGCGGCACGGTCGGCGACATCGAGTCGCTGCCGTTCCTCGAGGCGATCCGCCAGCTCTACACGGAGCTCGGTCCGAAGCGGGCGATGTTCGTGCACCTGACCCTGGTGCCCTATATCGGCCACGCGGGGGAGCTGAAGACGAAGCCGACCCAGCACTCGGTCAACCAGTTGCGCGGGATCGGGATCCAGCCGCACGTGCTCGTCTGTCGCTCCGAGGCGCGCCTCGACCGGGAGATCCGCGAGAAGATCGCGCTCTTCGCCAGCCTTCCCGTGGAAGCGGTGATCTCCGCCCACGACGTCGACAACATCTACAAGATCCCGCTGGTCTTCCGGGCCGAGGGAGTCGACGACTTGGTGCTCGACCACTTCGGGATGGAGGCGCCTTCGCCCGACCTGCGCGATTGGGAGGCGATGGTCAAGCGCGCCGACGCCGCGACCGGCAACGTGCGGATCGCGATCGTCGGCAAGTACGTGCAGCTCGAGGACGCCTACAAGTCGGTGATCGAGGCGCTCGAGCACGGCGGCATCCACCACGGCGTCAACGTCGATATCCAGCTGGTCGACTCCGAGCACCTCGACGAGGAGGCGCTCGAGGGCCTCGACGGGATCCTCATCCCGGGCGGCTTCGGCGAGCGTGGTATCGAGGGCAAGGTCCGAGCCGCCCAGATCGCCCGCGAGCGGAAGATCCCCTACCTCGGGATCTGCCTCGGCATGCAGATCGCGGTGGTCGAGTTCGCCCGCCACGTCTGTGGGATGGACGGGGCCAACTCCTCGGAGTTCGATCCCGAGACGCCCTACCCGGTCGTCGACCTGCTGCCCGAACAGAAAGAACTGCGCGAGATGGGCGGCACGATGCGCCTGGGCGCCGACCCGGTGAAACTTCACGACGGGACGCGGGCGCGCGAAATCTTCGGCGAGGCCGTGATCTACAAGCGCCACCGTCACCGCTACGAGGTGAACCTCTTCCTGCGGCGCAAGCTCGAAGACGAGGGTCTGGTCGCGGGCGGCACCTCGCCCGACGAGCGCCTGGTCGAGATGGTCGAGCTGCCCGACCACCCGTTCTTCGTCGCCTCCCAGTTCCACCCCGAGTTCAACTCGCGGCCGAACCGGCCCGAGCCGATGTTCCGCGAGTTCGTCGGCGCCGCCGCCGAGCACGCGGGCGAAGAGCCCGCCGACGGCGCCGAGATCGCCGAGCCGGACGGCAACGGCGCCGACATCGGCATTACCCGCTCCTCCACCGAGCACCGTTAGTTAGCCTTGGCCCCCATGGCGGGGAACGAGCGGCTCCACGAGACCTTCGTCCGGTTGTGCGAGGTGCGCTCGCCGACCGGTGAGGAGCGCGAGGTCGCCGACCTGCTCGCGGCCGAGCTGCGGGCACTCGGGCTCGAGGTCGAAGAAGACGACGCCGCCGGCCCGGCCGAAGCGGGGGCGGGCAACCTGCTGGCGCGGGTCCCGGGAGAGCGTGACGAGTTCGTCATGTTCTGCGCGCACATGGACACGGTCCCGCACCAGGGACGGGTGGAGGTCGTCAACGACGAAGGGGTCTTCCGCAGCGCCGGCGACACGATCCTCGGCGCCGACAACAAGGCCGCGGTGGCGGTCTTCACGGAGCTGGTCCGGCGTGGGGTGGAGCGCCGCCCACCGGTCGGGATCGAGCTCGTCCTCACCGTCGCCGAGGAGCAGGGGCTGCGCGGGGCGAAGGCCTTCGACGTCGACAAGCTGCGGGCCGAGGTCGGCTACGTCCTCGACCACGCCGGGCCGGTCGGCGAGGTGATCACCGCGACGCCCACCCAGCACAAGATCCTCGCCGACTTCGTCGGGGTCGAGGCGCACGCCGGGGTCCGGCCGGAGGACGGCTCGAGCGCGATCGAGGCCGCGGCGGCGGCGATCGGGAGGATGAACCTCGGGCGACTCGACGAGGGGACGACCGCGAACGTCGGCCTGATCAAGGGCGGCACCTCGGGCAACGTCGTCCCCGGCCACTGCGGCATCCACGCCGAGGCGCGCAGCCTCGACGCGAACCGCGCCGCCGAAGTCGCCGGGCAGATCTCCGACGCCTGCGCCTGGGGCGCGAGCGAGTTCGGCTGCGACGTCGACGTGCGGGTGGAAGAGCTGTTCCGCGGGTACAAGGTCCCGTCGAGCTCCGTCGCCCTCGGCCTCGCCGAGGAGAGCCTGCGTGCCGCCGGGCTCGAGCCGCGTCGCGAGTCGATCGGCGGCGGCTCCGACGCCAACGTCTTCCGCCTCGCCGGCTTCGACAGCGTCCTGCTCGCCAACGGCCCCGACGCGGTCCACACCTACCGCGAGCACGTCGCCGCCGCCGACCTCGACAAGATGCTCGAGGTCTGCGAGGGCATCCTCGCGCGAGCGTGAGCGGCCGGCTCGACCTGCGGCGCGGGGTCGTCGTCTCCGTCGACCCGCTGGCGGTGGAGGTAGCCGGCGAGAGGCGTCGGGCCTGGGCGGATGAGCTGCTGCTGGGGGAGATGCGCGAGGGCGACGAGGTGGTCGTCAACGCCGCGGCGCTCGACCTGGGCCTGGGATCGGGCGGCTTCGACATCGTCCACGTGAACCTCACCCGGGGGCTCGGCGGCGGAGTGGAGGGCGACGCCCACGTGATGAAGCTGAACTACACCTCCCTACAGCACCCGGTGGACCCGGTGGAGGCAACCGCCGATGTTGACGGGCCGAAAACCGGACTATCTGACGGGTTTTCGGCCCGTCAACCGCCGGTGGCGGTGCTTCCGTTGCATGGGCACCTGGCGCCGGCGGCGTGGGCGGCCGGGCAGGCCTGGCCCGGGACGCGGGTCGGCTACGTCCAGACCGCGGGCGGCGCACTGCCCGGATCGTTGTCTCGTGATGTCGCGACGCTGCGTGAGCGCGGTCTCCTCGCGGGCCACGTCACCGCGGCACCGTCATACGGTGGCGAGCATGAGGCGCTCTCGACGGTCGGCGCCATCGACGCGGCGGCCGCGCTCGGCTGGGACGCGGTGCTGGTCGGGCCCGGTCCCGGGATCATCGGGTCCGACACCGAGTTCGGCCACGGGGGGATGGAGGCGTTGAACAGCGCCCACGCGGCGCTCTCCCTGAAGCTGCCGACGATCCTCAGCCCGCGGCTGTCGTCCGGCGATCCGCGCGAGCGCCACCGCGGCCTCAGCCACCACACCGCGACCGTGCTGGAGCTCCTGCTCGCCCCGGTCACCGTGGCGATCCCGGAGGGCCTATCCGAGCTCGCGTCCCAGATCAGCGGCGCCAGCATCGGCCTGCATCGCGCCGAGCCCGTGCCGGTCGACCTCGACGGCTACGCCGCCTCCGGACTCCCCACCACCACGATGGGCCGGTCCCTCGCCGATGACCCACTCTTCTTCGAAGCTCCCCTCGCCGCCGGCGCACGGTTGGTTGCGTCCAGAGGTTTTCCTTAGGGAGAGCCGAACATTCGGGCCATGGCAATCGCCGTCCAACACGACGCCCCCGCCGCGCCCGCCGATTCCGGTGCCGACGCGCGGTTCAAATCGCTGACGCTCGACTTCCTCTCCTACCTGGAGCTGGAGCGGGGCCTCTCGCGCAACACGCTGAACGCCTACCGCACCGACCTCTTCCAGTACGGCGAGTACCTCTCGGCCCACCATCTCGACGCGCTGAAGGCACGGCCCGCGGAGGTCGGTGAGTTCCTGGCCGAGCTGGCGACCGGGAGCGAGGAGCGCCAGCCCTGCTCCTCGGCGACGATCCACCGCAAGGCCGCCTGTCTGCGCTCCTTCTACAAGCACCTGCGCCGCGACGAGCTGATCGGGGACGATCCGACCGCCAGCCTGACCGCCCCACGCCGCTCGAAGAAGCTGCCGCACGTCCTCAACTACGCCGAGGTGCAGAAGCTGCTCGAGGCGCCGAAGGGCTCCGAGCCGACCGCGCTCCGCGACCGGGCGCTGCTCGAGGTGATGTACGCGTGCGGGCTGCGGGCCTCGGAGGTGATCGGCCTGGAGATGGCCGACGTCGATCTGCACGAGGGGTTCGTGCGGGCGCGGGGCAAGGGATCGAAGGAACGCCTGGTCCCACTCGGCCGTCAGGCGATCGCGGCGATCAAGGCCTACCTGCGCGGTGGCCGGCCCGAGCTCCTGCACGGGCGCGAAGAGCCACGCCTCTTCCTCAACTTCCGCGGCGGCCCGCTCACCCGGCAGGGCCTCTACAAGATCGTCCAGCGCCACGCGAGGGCGGTCGGCCTCGACGGCAAGATGAGCCCTCACACGCTTCGCCACAGCTTCGCCACCCATCTGCTCTCCAACGGCTGCGACCTGCGCGCGGTCCAGGAGATGCTGGGCCACGCCGATATCGCCACGACCCAGATGTACACGCACCTCTCCGGCGAACGCCTGAAGCAGGTCTACTACGAGGCGCACCCGCGGGCAAAGGAGGACTAGGCGGGACCGCCTGGTCGAGTAGAACTCCGGGCGTGCCCGAGCTGCCCGAGGTCGAGACCGTTGCCCGCCAGCTGGAGCCGGAGCTCGAAGGGCACGCGATCGAGAAGCTCGAAGTCCGCGACAAACGCTGGTCGCGGCCGGTGCGTCCGGCGACGCTGGGGAAGAAGGTCGATGGGCGGACGATCCTGGGACTGGGACGCCGGGGCAAGTACCTGCTGCTGAGCCTGGACGGCGACCAGACGCTGGTGATGCACCTGCGGATGACCGGCAATCTCGTCTTGGTCGAGCCGGAGGGAGAGGTCATCGACCCGTCCGAGGGCCGGATCCTCTACCAGGGCGAGCGCACGACGGAGGAGAAACACCTTCGTGCCCGTTTCGTGCTCGACGACGGACGCGAACTCTGGTTCACCGACCCGCGTCGCTTCGGCGAGGCCTTCCTGATCGACGACTCGAAGCTGCCGGAGCGTTTCTCCCGCCTCGGTGTCGAGCCGCTCTCGCCTGAGTTCACGCCGGAGAGGCTGGGCGAGATCGCGGCGGGGAAGAAAGCACCGCTGAAGTCTTTCCTGCTCGACCAGTCGGGGATCGCCGGCGTCGGCAACATCTATGCGGACGAGGCCCTCTTCCGCGCCCGCCTGCACCCACTTTCGCCCGCCGGGTCGATGAAACCGGAGCACTGGGAGGCTCTGCGGGACGGCGTCGTCGCCGCGCTGGAAGCCGGAATCGACGCCGGCGGCTCCTCGATCGACGACTACCGCGACGGACGCGGCGAAAAGGGCCGGATGCAGGAGCGCTTCCTCGTCCACACCCGCGAGGGCCAACCCTGCCCCGGCGACTGCGACGGCATCGTCGAGCGCATCGTCGTCTCCGGCCGCTCCACCTACTTCTGCCCGAACTGCCAGGTGAAACTGCGCAAACGCCCGAAACGGCGCAAAGCGAAACGCGCTTAGGCAAGGGACGCGAGGGCCCGCGGCGAGCACGGCCGTCTCGGCCACGGCCCTGGCAGGCTGTGGCCGTGGCCGAGACGGCCGGGGTATGAAAGGTGAGGAGAGAGTGCGACGCCGTCCCGGGAGACGTGCGGGATACGTCACGAACTCCACGCTTCCGCGCGCATTTACCGGCCCCGACCGAGCGCGGTCGTCCTTAGTTAGCCATAGGTTCACCAAGGACGACCGCGCCCCCAGGGGTCGGGCGAAACCGTCACCGAAGGCCTGGGAAGGAGACCGAAGGCGCAAGGGAGCTTGGAGTTCCCGGCGTCTTCGTCACGGACCCACCGCTCAGGACTCTGCCGTGGAGAGAAACTCTCGCTATGCGGGAGTAAAGCTCCACAGGCGTTGTTCCACGAACCCCTCACGTCCTGGGACGGCCGCCCCCGTCAGCCCCCGCGATTCCGTCCGATCCGTCCCGCAAACTCCTCTCAATGGCGGGATCTACGGTCAAGACGGAAGCGGTTGTCTTGCGGAGCATTCGCTACGGCGAGGCTGACCGGATCCTGCACCTCTATTCGCCCACGTTGGGGCGGTTCGGGGCGATCGCAAAGGGCGCTCGCAAGCCGAAATCTCGCTTCGGGGGACGACTGGAGCCGTTCTTCCGTCTCGACCTCGTCCTTCACCAAGGGCGCAGCGACCTGATGACCGTCACCAGCGTCACCACGCTCGACGGCTATCCGCGGCTGCGCTCGAATGGGGCCGCGATCGGGGCCGGGGCCCGGGCCTGCGACGCGGTGTTGCGCCTGCTCGACTCGACCGAGCCGAACCTGCCCGCCTACAACCTGCTCTGCCGCTACCTGTCGCTTCTCGACGAGCCGGGCAATCCGCGGGCGATCAGCCTCGAAGTGGCGCTTTCGTTCCGGCTGAAGCTCGCCCTGGTGGCCGGATTCGCGCCGGAGCTCGCGTCCTGCGCCGGCTGCGGGGAGGCGGAGCATCTGGCGGGGTTCTCGGGCGCTTCGGGGGGCGTCGTCTGCGCCAGCTGCGAAGCCGGATCGTTCCCGCTCACCGAGGAAGCCCACCGCTTCATGGTCGAGGCGCTGGCGAAGCCACTGATCGAGGTCCCGGCCGCCGATCCGCCCGCCCTGCGCCAGGTCGAGCGGGCGGTGGGAGAGACCCTGGAGCACCACGCCCATGTCCAACTTCGCGCCGCCGCATAGCCAGAGGCCTGCAAACCGGCGCATCTCGCGGTCCTCGGTCGTTCTCCTCGGGTCACGCACTGAAGTGCGCTCCCCTCGTCGCCCTCCCTGCGTCCCACGACCTGCTTGGTTTTCGGCCTCTGGCGAGCGGTTTCTATGATCATTCGGATGCCCCCCGCCACCGTCGCATTCGAGGACCGGATCCGCGCTTGGGAGGACGAGTTCCTCGCCGCCGAGGCGACGCGCTCCTATCCGGCCGAGCGGGCCGTCGCCGAGCCCGACAGCCCGCTGCGCACGCCGTTCCAGCGTGACCGGGACCGGATCGTGCACTCGAAGTCCTTCCGCCGGCTGAAGCACAAGACCCAGGTCTTCGTCGCCCCCGAGGGCGACCACTACCGCACCCGTCTCAGCCACACCCTGGAGGCGTGCGGCATCGCCCGCACGGTCGCCCGCGCGCTGGGACTGAACGAGGACCTGACCGAGGCGATCGGGCTCGGGCACGACCTCGGTCACCCGCCATTCGGCCACGCCGGCGAGGAGACGCTCGACGGCTGCCTGCGGCGTGCCCGCCCCGACGGCGCCGGTTTCAAGCACAACGAGCACTCGCTGCGGGTGGTGGAGGTGCTGGAGCGCGACGGGGTCGGCCTCAACCTCACCGCGCCCGTCCGCGACGGCATCGTCCACCACACGGGGCCGGTCAAGCCGGCGACGCTCGAGGGGCGGATCGTTCGCCTCGTCGACCGCGTCGCCTACATCAACCACGACATCGACGACGCGCTGCGCGCCGGGATACTCCGCCCCGAGGACCTCCCTACCGCCGAGATCGAGCTGCTCGGCCCGACCGGCTCGATCCGCATCGACACCCTCGTCGCCGACATCGTCGAGCACTCCCGCGGAGCCGCCGACATCCTGCAGTCCGAGGAGGTCGGGATGGCGATGCTGCGGCTGCGTAAGTTCATGTTCGACCGCGTCTACCTTGGTGAGACCGCGCGCTCCGAGCACGCCCGGGTGGAGCACACGATGACCGGCCTCTTCGACCACTACCTCGCGCACCCGGAGATGATCCCGGCGCTCGACCCGACCGCCGACCACGCCCAGCGCGTCACCGACTACATCGCCGGGATGACCGATCGCTACTGCATCGCCCGCTTCACCGACCTGGCGGTCCCAGAGGCGGCGCGCTTCTAGTGGCCCGCATCTCCTCCGAGAGCATCAACGCCGTCCGCGATGCCGCCGACATGGCGGCGGAGGTCGGTCGCTACACGGATCTGAAACGGAACGGTGCCCAGATGATGGGCCTCTGCCCGTTCCACGACGAGCGCTCACCGTCATTCTCCGTCGACCCGCAGGACAAGCTCTACCACTGCTTCGGCTGCGGGGAGGCCGGCGACGTGTTCGGCTTCGTGATGGAGAAGGAGGGCCTCCAGTTCGCCGAGGCGGTCGAAGCGCTGGCCGACCGCTACGGGGTCGAGCTGCAGCGAGAGCAGGAGGACCCGCGGGCGGAGGCGCGCCGCCAGGCCCGCCAGCGGCTACAGCAGCTGCTGGAGCGCGCGGCCGCCTACTACGCCAACTACCTCTGGGAGTCGAAAGAGGCGGGCAAGGCGCGCGAGTACCTCGCCGGGCGGGGGCTCGCCGAGCAGACGCTGCGCGATTTCGGCGTCGGCTTCGCGCCCAGTGCCTGGGACAAGATCCTCGTCGCCGGGCAGCGGGCGGGCTTCACGGTGCCGGAGATGCACAGCGTCGGCCTCGTGCAGCGCAGCCGCCAAGGCCAGGAGTACGACCGCTTCCGCGCGCGCATCATGTTCCCGATCCGCGACGCCCGCGGGAGGGTCCTCGGCTTCGGCGGCCGGGCGACCCGCGACGACCAGAAACCGAAGTACGTCAACACCGCGGAGACCGACTTCTTCCACAAGTCGGAGATCCTCTACGGCCTCGACCGCGCCCGTGCCGCGATGGCGAAGGAGAACCGGGCGCTGGTGGTCGAGGGATATACCGACGTCCTGGCCCTCCACCAAGCGGGACTGCAAGGCGCGGTCGGAGTGATGGGCACGGCGATCACGCCCGACCAGGTGAAAACGCTCTCCGGCGTCGTCGACGAGGTGATCCTGGCGCTCGACGCCGACGAAGCCGGCCAGGAGGCGATGCTGCGCGCGCAGCGGGTCGCCGGGGGGCGGCGGATGCGCCTCCGTGTCGCCTCGATGCCGAAAGGCGTCGATCCGGCCGAGCTGATGCTCGAGCCCGACGGGGCCGAGCGCTTCCGTGGCTACGCCAAGGACGCCGCCGAGCTGACCGACTTCCAGGTGATGCGGATCATCGACCGCACCGACACCTCCTCGCCGGTCGAGCGCGACCAGGCGCTTACCGAGGTCGCCCCGATTCTCGCCGCCATGGAGGAAGGCGCCAGCCGGTCGGAGTTGGAGCGCAAGGTCGCCGACCGCCTCGACCTCGAGCCGGCGATGGTGATGGGTCGCGTCGTCGCCGCGACCCCGGCGACGGGCGGGCCGGGGGCGAGCGCGGCGCCTCCGCCGGGTCGCGACCGTGTCCCGGCTCCGCAAGGGCAAGGGCAGGCGGCCCCGCCGCCGCGTCCCGCCGAGCTGACCTCCCGCGAACGCCGCGAGCGGGCGCTGCTGGCGATGTGCATCGCGCTCCCCGAGCCGGGAGCCGGCTACCTCGAGCGGCTGGGGGAGAAGCACCTCTCGCGCTCCGGCCAGGCCGCCGCCGCCTTCATCCGCTCCCATCCCAAAGACGCGGCCGAGCACCTGCCGCGCGAAAACGGCGCCCTCGCCGCACTGATCACCGAACTCGTGATGATGGCCCGCGAGGAGCCCGCCTCGGAGGAGGCGATGGAGCTGAACTTCCTCCTCCTCGACCAGCGCCGGCTGGAGGACGAGATCGCCGCCGCGGGCGAGCGCGGCGACTACGAGCGACGCGCCCGCCTCTCCCGCGAACGCGCCGCCCTGGTCGAACGGATCGCCCACGCGCAACGGGTCGCCGGCTGACCCGCTAAATTCCCCACCCGGCCCAAACGGGCCGTCGCCGTTCCGGGGTAGCTCAATCGGCAGAGCATTCGACTGTTAATCGAAGGGTTGTGGGTTCGAGTCCCACCCCCGGAGCTTTCAAGCCGCTTGCAGAACCGAGAAACCTCGTTCGACAAAGACGGTTTGGAAATTCGGGGCAACGGCTGGGGCAACAGTCGGCGGATGCAATGCCTGTCCGACCAGCCCTGATGACGTATTCGGAGGCCGATCAAACGTGTCCAGCGATCGCGGAGTCGGTCCGCTCGTAACATTCGTCGGCCCGCAGGCACTCGGCCGTCTGACGCTGCGCCAGCGTCAGGACATGAGTTCGGATCGGCGCGTCGTCGAATCGATCGAGCACGGCGTCGGCGCAGGCACGGATCTCCTGTGGGCTCCGCAGGTCGGCGAACTCGCGATCGAGGCGGGGGAGAAGCTGGGCGAGCCGCTTGTCGTGGGCTGACCGATCCTCGCGGATGTCATCGACGTGATTGATGAGGAGCCGCTCGACTCGCGCCCGGATGTCGTCGCGGAGTACGCGCACCTCCGCCAGCGACTTCCCGGCCGGATCGGCAACCTCCCAGTCTTCGACGATCGAGGGCACGTAGGGACACGTGCCGCCACAGGCGAGCGTGATCGCCCAGTCGGCGTGCAACTGCATCTCGACGGTGAGCTTCTTCGGGATCCGGTCGGCGAGATCGATGCCGACCTCACGCATCGCCTCTACCACGACGGGGTGGACCTCGCGCGCCGGCGCTTGGCCGGCCGACTCTGCGCGTAGGTCGTCCGGGGCGATCTGGGTGAAGAAGGCCTCGGCCATCTGGGAGCGGCCTGCGTTCTGGGTGCAGACGAAGAGCACGTACCTCATGGGATCTCCTTTCCCTAGCCGGCCATCGCGAGCGCGTCGGCAGGCCTCGACTGATCGGGCGTCTTGCTCGGTAGAAGAAGAGAGAGGAAGGCGGCGGCGAGGACGAAGCCGGTCGAGGTCCAGAGGCAGGCTTCGAGGCCGCCGAGCTCGTAGAGGAGCCCCGAGAGGACCGTCCCGATGAGCCGCCCGCCTGCGTTCGCCATGTAATAGAAGCCGACGTTCATAGTCGCCTTGTCGCCTTCGGAGTAGGCGAGGATCAGGTAGGAGTGGACGGCCGAGTTGGCCGCGAAGACGATGCCGAAGAGGATCAGGCCGCCGACGATCACCACGGTCGGGTCGACCCCGGCCGTGAGGCCGATCGCGATCGCCGCCGGGAAGATCGCGAGGACGAAGGCGAGCCAGGTGGCGGTGCGCCCCTCCGGCTCGGAGCGGCCGTCGCTGCCGCGGATGAAGCGCGGCGCGACCGCCTGGACGCCGCCGTAGCCGATCACCCAGATCGCGAGGAAGCCGCCGGAGGCGAGGAAGCTCCAGCCGAGGACGGTCTCCAGGTAGACCGGGAGCCCCACCACGAACCAGACGTCGCGTGAGGCGAAGAGGAAGATCCGCGCCGCCGCCAGCACGTTGACGGCCCGGTTGTTGGAGAACATGTGCTTGAACTTCGCCTTCGCGTCGGGCCTGCCGAGGTGGCCGTGCATCAGCGTCGAGACGACGATCAGAGTGGTGAGGACCACGCCGGCGAGGACCACCATCGAGGTCTGGAAGCCCATCACCGTCAGCATCGCCGCGCCGAGGAAGAAGCCGACGCCCTTCAGGGCGTTCTTCGACCCGGTCAGCACCGCCACCCAGCGGTAGAGCGAGCCTTCGTCCCCTTCGGGCACCACCAGCTTGACCGCGCTCTTGGAGCTCATCTTGGTCAGGTCCTTGGCGATGCCCGAGAAGGCCTGCGAGGCCATCACGTAGGGGATGACGAGCCACGCCTCCGGGGCGAAGCCGACCATCGCCGTGGCGAAGACCTGGGTCCCCAAACCCATGAAGAGCGTCGTCCGCAGGCCGAAGCGCGCCGCCAACCAGCCCCCGACCAGATTGGTGACGATGCCGAAGATCTCGTAGAAGATGAAGAGGGAGGCGACGGTGAAGGCCGAATAGCCGAGTTCGTAGAAGTAGAAGAGGACCAGCATCCGGGTGGCCCCGTCCGCCAGGGTCTCGACCCAGTAGGCGGCCGTGACCAGGATGTAGTTGCGCAGCTCGCCGCGGCGGTCGCCGGCGGGTGCCGCGGCGGTGCTCATCAGCCTGCGCTCCTCGGATCCTCGGCGACGGCGCGGGCCAGCTCGACCAGGCGGTTCGCGTAGCCCCACTCGTTGTCGTACCAGGCAAGCACCTTCACCTGGGTTCCGTCGACGACCATCGTGGAGGGCGCGTCGACGATGCTCGACCGGGCGTCGTCGCGGTAGTCGACCGAGACCAGCGGCCGGGTCTCGTAGCCGAGGATCCCGGCGAGCGGGCCCTCGGCGGCCGCCTGGAGGAGGCCGTTGACCTCCTCGACCGCAGTCTCACGGCCGACCTCGAAGACGCAGTCGGTCAGCGAGGCGTTCAGCAGCGGCACTCGCACCGCGAGGCCGTTCAGCTTGCCCTGCAGCTCGGGGAAGATCAGGCCGATCGCGGTCGCCGACCCGGTCGTGGTCGGGATCAGCGAGAGGCCCGCGGCCCGTGCGCGGCGGAGGTCCTTGTGAGGAGCGTCGACGACGACCTGGGTGTTGGTCAGATCGTGGAGGGTGGTGATCGCCCCGTGCGTGATGCCCAGCCCTTCGTGGATCACCTTGACCACCGGCGCGAGGCAGTTGGTGGTGCAGGACGCGGCGGTGAGGATGTCGTGGCCGGCCAGCTCGGCCGGGTCGTCGTTTACCCCGACGACCACGTTGAGGGCGCCCTCCTCCTTCACCGGCGCGGCGACGACGACCTTGCGGACGCCCTGCTCGAAGTAGGGGGAGAGGGAGTCGATCGTGCGGAAGCGACCCGAGCACTCGAGGACGACCTGGACCCCTGCGGCGGCCCAGTCCACATCGCCCGGCGTAGCCGACCCCGACCACGCGATGTGGTGGCCCTCGATCGCGAGCCCGTCGGCGTCGACCTCGATCCCCGGCGACCAGCGACCGTGGACCGAGTCGAACTCCAGGAGGTGGGCGCCGGTGGTCGCGTCGCCCGCGGTCTCGTTGATCGCCGCGAACTCGAACTCCGGCCATCCCCAAGCGGCGCGCAGCGCCAGTCGGCCCATGCGGCCAAAGCCGTTGATCCCGACGCGCGTCACGACCGCGCCTCCTCGGCCCGGTCCAGTTCGGACACGAGCCCCTCGACCCGCCTTGTGATGTCGTCCCGCAGCTCCCGCACCTGCTCGATCGGCATGTCCTTCGGATCCTCCAGTTCCCAGTCGATGTAGCGCTTGCCGGGAATGTAGGGGCATTCGTCGCCGCATCCCATCGTGATAACGACATCGACACATTCGGCCATCTCGCGGGTCAGGAGCTGCGGCCGACGGTCCGAGAGGTCGACACCGATCTCCGCCATCGCCTCGACCACGGCGGTGTGAAGCTGCTCGGCTGGCTGGGTCCCGGCGGCTTCGGCGCTGTGGCGTCCGTCGGCGGCCCGCTCGAAGAGGGCGCGGCTCATCTGCGAGCGGCCGGCGTTGTGGAGGCAGACGAAGAGCGCGTTCGCCATCAGGCCGCTCCCGTCGCGGTCGGTGCGGGGCCGAACCAGCGGCCGCGCGCCCAGAGCGAGAAGTAGACGAGGCCGACCAGTACCGGGACCTCGATCAGCGGCCCGACCACGCCCGCCAGCGCCTCTCCTGAGGTGGCGCCGAAGACGCCTATCGCCACCGCGATCGCCAGCTCGAAGTTGTTGGAGGCTGCGGTGAGGGCGAGGGTCGCGGTGCGCGGGTAGCCGTAGCCGGCGATGATCCCCCAGCCGAAGGCGAACGCGAACATCGTTGCGAAATAGGCCAGCAGCGGCAACGCGATCCGCACCACGTCGAGCGGGTGGGCGGTGATCTGGTGGCCCTGCAGGGCGAAGAGCAGGACGATGGTGAAGAGGAGGCCGTAGAGCGTGATCGGGCCGATCCGCGGGAGGAAGCTCTGCTCGTACCACTCGCGGCCGCGCCGCCGGAGGCCGACGACCCGGGTCAGGTAGCCGGCGACTAGCGGAATGCCGAGGAAGATCAGGACGGTCCTCGCGACCTCCCAGATCGAGACCGAGAAGCCTTCGGTGTCGAGTCCGAGCCAGCCGGGCAGGACGGAAAGGTAGAACCAGCCGAGCACGGAGTAGGCGACGATCTGGAAGATCGAGTTGATCGCGACCAGGACGGCGGTCGCCTCGCGGTCGGCGCATGCCAACTCGCTCCATATGAGGACCATCGCGATGCAACGGGCGAGCCCGACGACGATCAGCCCCGTCCGATACTCAGGCTCGTGCGGGAGCATCAACCAGGCGAAGGTGAACATCATGAGCGGCCCGATGATCCAGTTGAGGACGAGCGAGGAGACGAAGAGGCCACGCTCGGCACGTAGTCGGCCGAGCTCCTCGTAGCGGACCCGCGCCAGCACCGGGTACATCATCAGGAGCAGACCGATCGCGATCGGCAGGGAGGTCCCCCCGATCGCGACCGACGAAAGCGCGCTCTCAAGGCCCGGGATCAGGGCGCCGAGCCCGAGCCCGACGCCCATCGCGACCCCGATCCACAGCGGGAGGTACCGATCGAGGGTGGAGAGCTGCCGCGCGACGCCCGGCGGGACGCTGCCCGCCGGGGTGCCGAGCGCGGCCGCCTCCCTCTCGTCCGAGATCTCGATCGGAGGCACGGTCCTAGAACCCCGAGACCGCCGTGCGGACGGCCGACTTCAGCGCCTTCGGCAGCGGCGCCACGCCGAACGCTTCGCCGAGGGTCGAGCCGGGGCCGACCGCATAGTTGATGAACCCGCCGACGAACCCTTTCTGAGGAGTCGAGGCCGGGACCACCGCGTAGCCGAACATCGCCAGGGGATATGTACCCTTGCCGCCGTCCTGGGGCGGGTTCGTGATGCTGAGCGCGCCCGAGGCCGGGAGTGCTTTGACCCCGGCCGCGGCGGCGGAGAAGGAGTCCGCACTCGGCATGATGTCTTCGCCGAGGGAGTTTTCGATCGCGGCGACCTTGAGCCCGGCGGCCGAGGCGTAGGGGGCGGACACGTAGCCGATCGAGCCTTCGGTCTGCCCGATCATGGCGCCCACGCCGGAGTCGGCCTTGGCCGTGGTGCCGACCGGGAACTTCACTGCCGAGATCGTGCCGGCGGTCTTCTTCCAGGCCGGGCTGACTTTCGAGAGGTAGTTGGTGAAGGTCCAGGTCTCGCCGCTGTTTTCACCGGGGTAGACGACGTTGATCGTGCCCGTCGGCAGCTTCGCCTTCGGGTTCAGGGCGACGATCTTCGGGTCGTTCCACTTGGTGATCTTGCCGGTGAAGATGCCGGTCAGGACCTTGCCGGAGAGGTCGAGCTTCCCCACGCCCTTGGCGCGGTAGGCGACGTCGACACCGGTGAGGAGCCACGGGAGTTGCGTGCATCCGCCGCAGGCCGCGGCCTGTTCAGCGGTGAGCGGGGAATCGGTCGCGGCGAATTCGGCGGTGTGGGCGCCAAGTTTCGCGAGTCCGGCTTCCACGCCGACCGGGCTGTAGGTGACCGAGACACCTTCCTTGACCAGGTAGCCGTTGGTCCAGTTCGGCATGACCGCCGAGGCGATGGTGGAGCCCGCGCCGGTGACCGCCGCCGAGGCGATCGCGGCTGACGTGGACAGGACTACGAGCGCTGCGAGCACGGCGATGAAGAACCTCTGCGACCGCTTTCCGATCACGACCGACTTCCTTTCAATTTATGACTCTCTATGGAACGGAACCGATCCTAAGCATTGACAATCGCAAAATCAATAGATATATGTAGATAGATGAACGTCGATCTGGAGTTGGAGCCGAAGACCAAGAGACCGCCAGGCGAACCGTGCTGCGAGCCCGTTGTCTACCCCGATGTCGAGCGCGAGCAGGCGCAGCGCATGGCGACAATCGCCAAGGCGCTAGGCGACCCTGTGCGTCTGCAGCTCGTCGACGTCCTGCGCAAGCATGCGGGCAAAGTCTGCGTATGCGAGCTGGTACCGCTCTTTGACCTCTCCCAACCGACCGTCTCCCACCACCTCAAAAAGCTGAAGGACGCCGGCATCGTCGGCTCCGAGCGGCCGGGGCTGTGGGCCTACTACTACGTGATCCCTGACGCCCTGGAGGAGCTATCCGGATGGCTGAGCTGACCGACACCACGACCACCGACGCCGCCGCGTCCTGCTGCTCGACTACCGCCCAGGAGACCTGCTGCGAGCCGACCGACAAGGCGGACTGCTGCGGCGAGTCGGCCGCCGGAGGAAGCTGCGGCTGCTCGGAGGGCGCCTCGACCGGCGACTCCGACGACGTACGCGAAGCAGTTCGCGCCCGCTACGCCGCCGCCGCCACCTCGGTCGCCGAGGGCGGTTCCTGCTGCAGCTCCAACGCCCTCCTGACCGATGGGGAAGCCGCCGTCTTCGGCGCTGGCCTCTACGGCTCTGACGGCGACGAGCTTCCCGACACCGCGACGATGGTCTCGCTCGGCTGCGGTAACCCGACCGCCGTCGCCGCGCTCGAGGAGGGCGAAACGGTCCTCGATCTGGGCTCCGGCGGCGGCATCGACGTTTTGCTCTCCGCCCGCCGGGTCGGACCGACCGGCAAGGCCTACGGCCTCGACATGACCGATGAGATGCTCGCCTTGGCCCGGGAGAACCAGCGCAAGGCCGGGGTCGAGAACGTCGAGTGGCTGCGCGGTCAGATCGAGGACATCCCGTTGCCCGCCGAGAGCGTCGACGTGGTGATCTCCAACTGCGTGATCAACCTCTCCGGCGACAAGCAGCGGGTGCTGGCCGAGGCCGCCCGGGTCCTGCGCCCCGGCGGCCGCTTCGCGGTCTCCGACGTGATCGCCGACGAGGACATGGACGCGGCGACCAAAGCCGACATGCAGCAGTTCACCGGATGCATCGCGGGCGCCCTGACCCGTCGCGAGTTCGAGGATGCCCTCTCGGCCGCCGGTCTCGTGGACATCGAGATCACCGAGACCCACCGCGTCCACGAGAAGGCCGGCTCGGCGATCGTCCGGGCGCGGAAGCCCGCTTAGGCTCGCCGAGACGCGGCTAGGCCCTCTACCAGCTCCGCGCCCCGGTCGGCGCCATCGTGCTCGCGTCCCCAGGCGGCGATCTCCTCGGCGCGGGTGCGGAAGCTCGGGTCGGCGAGGAGCCGGCGCGTGGCCCAGCGCAGCGGACCCGGATGGCAGAGGCGCCAGGGGAGGGAGAGGCCCGCGCCGAACCAGGAGACGCGCATCGCGGTCTCGCCCATGTCGCCCGTGATCGGGGAGATCAGGACCGGGGCGCCGGCGCCGAGGGCGCGGGCCACCGTGCCGTGGCCGCCGTGCGAGACGACCAGGGCGGCGATCGGCATCAGCTGGCTGTAGCTCAGCCAGTCGACGAGGAGGGCGTTCGGGGGGACCGGGATCGGCCTCCTTGGGCGAACGCGGTTGGTGGTGGCGACGACGCGGACGGGCTCGGAGGCGAGCGCCGCGAGCGCGGTGCGGACGAGATGGTTCTCGGCATCGTGGGCGGTGCTCGGGGCGACGAGGACGAGTGGGGCGTCCCCGGGCGGCAGCTCGACATCGGGGTGCGGCACCTCGAAGGGCATCGGCCCGGTGACCTGGACGTTGGCCGGCCAGGCGCGCGGATACTCCAGCTGCGGGTAGGTCGCCACCAACGCGAGGTCGGGGCTGATGCCGCCGTGGTAGCGGTCCAGGGGCGGGAGTCCGAGACGCTCGCGCTGGCCGTTCAGGTCGCGCCGCCCGTGCTCGAGCCCGACATCGAGCGCGCGCTGTCCCGCCCTCCAAACCGCGCGCCCGACCGGCGTGCGCGGCTTGCGCAGTCCCACGGCGAAGAAGGGGAGGCCCGGCTCGACCACGGGGTAGATGTGAGGGATCAGGGTGGCGAGGGGCACCCCGGACGCCTCGGCGGCGAGGGTGGGGGCGAGGGTGAGGATGTCCGAGATGACTACCGCCGGGTCGAGCCGCTCGATCAACGGTAGGAGCGCCCGCGCCGCGTCGGCGGCGTGTTGGCCCTCCTCGGTCCCCGGTTCGGGCGGGGGAAAGGTGCGGTATTCCTCGGCGGCGGCGAAATCGAGGCCGGCGCCTTCGACCGCGGCGCGGCGCTCCTCCCAGGTCTCGATCGTCACCGCGTGTCCGCGGCGCGCCAGCGCCCGTCCCAGCGAGATGGCGGGGAAGACGTGGCCGGGGTCGCCGAACGCGGCGACCAGTGCCCGCATCGGAGCTACGGCGCGCCGATCGCCTCGCCCGGACGGGTGAAGACGATCTCCGGGATGTGGCAGTTTGGGGAGAGCCTCAGCAGCATGCGGACCGCCTCGCCGATGTCGGCGGGACGGATCATCGCCTCGGCGGGCACCGACTCCTTGACGAAGTCGGTCATGTCGGTGTCGACGAACGCCGGGGCCAGGGCGGTGCAGGCGATCCCTTCGCCGCCGACCTCGCGCTCGGTCGCGACGCTGAAGTTGAGGACCGCCGCCTTCGTCGCGCCGTAGATCGAGAGCCAGGGCTGACCGGATCGGCCGGCGATCGAGGCGGTGTTGACGATCAGCGCCTTGCGGTGCTCGGCGGCGGCCTTGCGCAGCAGCGGCAGCCCTTCGCGGGTCCCGAGGATGACCGAGCGCAGGTTGACCGCGAGCTGCATGTCGAGGAACTTGGTCTGGATCTCGGCCGCCGCGGCGCCGATCCCGACGCCCGCGTTGTTGACCAGCACGTCGAGGCGCCCGAAGCGCGCCTCGTGGGCGCTGAAGACGGCCTTTAGCTCGGCCTCGTCGGCGACGTTGGCGGCGACGGTCTCCACCTCATGGCCCGCCTCGCGCAGGTGCGCGACGGCGCCCTCGAGTTTCTCCGGGCGGCGGGCCGAGAGGGTCAGGCCGTAGCCTTCCTCGGCCAGGACCGCGGCGATCGCCAGTCCGATCCCACCCGACGCTCCAGTGATCAACGCAGCTCGCTCCGGCATCCCATCCCCCTCTGCTCGACGACCGCGCCAGCCTACCTGCGAACATGCCGCCGATGCGTGCCCCCCGTAAGGCCTTGGGCCTCTTTTGCCTGCTCCTGAGCGGGGTCGCGCTGCTCGCCGGCTGCGGCGGCGGCTCGGACTCCGGGTCCCAGGTCAACAAGGAAGCCGAGGCGGGGAAGACCCGCCCGGCGCCGCCGGTCGGCAATTTCCCGGCGACCGAAGGACGCACGCTGAAAGCGCTGGTCGAAGACGAAGCCGACGTGCAGCCGACCGGGAAGATCATCCCCTCGGCGGAAGCCATCTACCCGGGCACGAACCGCTATCCGTTCCTGGTGACCCAGAAGGACACCGAATCGGGCCGGCCGGGCAAGGAGATCTCCGACGCCGAAGTGGCGATCTACTACGCCAAGGCGCCGCCCAAGACCGGGAAAGCCAAGGGCCAGGCGTTCAGGCAGCTCGCGGTCGGACCGTTCCCGGCGCGGATCGAATCGCTGGCGACCGAAAAGCCGTACCAGGGCAAGACGACGACGGAAAACCCTGACGTCGCGAACGTCGTCTACTCGGCCGACCTCGACTTCCCCGGGTCGGGCGAATACCGCCCGGTGGCCCTGATCAAGGAAAAGGGCGGCTGGGCGAAGGTCGGCCTTCGAAGCATCAAAGTGGGGGAATTCGAAAAGATTCCCCGGCCGGGCGCCAAGGCGCCATCGATCCAGACGCCGACCGCGCGGGAATTGGAAGACCTCGCGGAACTGTCGACGAGGGTGCCGCCGGACACGCAGAACAAGGTCAATTACGAGGATGTCCTCGGAAAGGAACCGATACTGCTCTTGTTTACGACCCCCCAGTTCTGCCAGAGTCGGGTCTGCGGGCCCGTCGTCGACGTGGCTCAAGAGGCCCAGCATCGATTCGAAGGCAAGGCGAACTTCATCCACATGGAGATCTACAACGACAACGACCCGGCGAACGGAGTGCGTCCCCAAGTGCGTAAGTTCCACCTGCCGACCGAACCCTGGCTGTTCGCGATCAACCGCGAAGGCGTCGTGAGCGCGACGATCGAGGGAGGGTTCGGGACCGAATTGATGGATAAGACCGTGGAAAAGGTGATCGCCGAATGAGTGACAAAGCCGCCCCCGAGGACGAGCTCCTCGTCTCCTTCGCCGAAGAGGCGCGGCGCCGCTGCGACGTGATCTCGGCGGGGCTGGCGACGGCGACGACCGATTTCGAGACGATGCGGGCCGAAGCGCACGCCCTTCGTGGCACCGCCGGGGTCGTGGGACTGCGCCGGTTGGCGGAGCTCGCCGGGCTGATGGAGTCCGATCTCGCCGAAGCGAAGAAGACCGGCACGATCCGCGGTGGCCGCGACCATCAGATCGCCGACGCGGCCAAGGCGCTCGCCGAGGGTGCCGCGGCGGCGGCGAAGGGCGACGAAGAGCCGCCCGACGTCGGGCGCAGCCTCGCCCAGCTGTTCAGCGCCTGAGTGCCCCTCTCCGTATCTTCGCTGCCGTGTCCCCGCGCGCCGTCCTGGCCCTGATCGCTGTCCTTGTCGTCGCTGCCCTGGCGGGCTGCGGTGGCAGCTCCGACAATGGCACGGTCGGCAGCGGCAACGAGGCCTTCACCGTGCCAAGCGATGTCCACGGCCTCTATGGAGAACTGGGGGCGATCCTCGACCAACTGCCCTACGAAGCTTGGTACTCGAAGTGCGTCATCGCCGAGGTCAAGAAGACCCTCGGTCCCAAGGAAGCCGAAGAACTCGAGGATCTGCCGGAAGAAGAACGCGAACGGAAGGCCGTCGAGGTTATCTCCGGAGCTGGGCCCGCCTGCGAAGCCCGCCATCACCTTCCCGTGATCGACGTCCATGCCTCGACCAAGGAACTCAACCTCCTGCGCGCCGGCTACATCACCTCGTTCGTCGCCCTGGCCGAAGCCGGCGGCGCCGACCCCGACCAGGCGTCCTGTGTCGAAAGCCAGATCGAAGCCCTCCCCGAGAAGAAGCTGATCGCGATCGGCAACGGCACGAAGCAGGTCCGCAAAGGCATACTTCTCTCGATCTTCAAGCCCTGCACCTCGGGCCATTAGCCGAGAAGCGGGGCGGGAAGCCCGCGGCGGTAGCTCAGTTGGTTAGAGCACGGGACTCATAATCCCTTGGTCGCTGGTTCGAGTCCAGCCCGCCGCATCCCAAGGCTCATCGCACCACGCGGTAGCGCAGGTGGGTGACGCCGTGGCCCTGGATGTTCCGGAGGAGCTCGAACTCGTGGGGCTCGGCGCCGATGCCTTCGAAGAGGCGGCGGCCTTCGCCGAGGATGGTGGGGACCAGATGGAGCTGGACCTCGTCGAGGACGCCGGCCGAGAGGGCGGCCGCGGCGGCGCCCACCCCGTGGACGAGGACGTCACGGTCCCCGGCCGCATCCTTGGCCCGGCCGATCGCCTCCGCGGCGTCGTCGAGGACGGTGATCAGGGGCCACTGCTCGACGTCGGCGGCGGTCTTGGTGCGGGTGAGGATGAAGATCGGCACGCCGTCGTGGTGATCGCCGTTCCACCAGCCCGCCGGTTCGACGGTGCCGCGCCCGGCGACCACGGCGCCGGTCCGCATCGCCTCGTCCATCACCGCGGCGTTGATTCCGTCGGGATCGTTCGCGGCATCGCGCCCGAGCCACCAGTGCAGCCGGCCGCCGTTGTCGCCGAGGCCGTTGTCGGGGGTCTCGTTCGGCCCGCAGACGAAGCCGTCGAGGGAGACGGACATGTAGAGCACGCTCTTGGACATCGCTGGTTCCTCCTTGGTCGCTTTACCCCTGCGACGAACGGGCGGCGCCGAATTCGACAGCTAATGGACGACGAGGAGGAAGACGACCAGGGCCAGCCCGACGAGGACGATGGCGGCGAGGCAGGCACGCGCGTAGGCACCGAGGAGGTTGTAGTCCCGAGGGTTGTTGCTGGTCGCCTGGGCGAGGTAAGAAGCGTTGGCGGGCTCGGGGAATTCGGCCTCGAGTGGGTCCTCGACCATCGTCTCCGACAGGAGCGTCCGGGCAGCCTCGGCGTCCTCGGCGCGCACATAGATGCGGCGGGTGCTGCGAGTGAGAAGACCGGCTCCGAGCGCCGGACCGTCGATCGATCCCTGCTTGGCGAGGCTGCGGATCCCCTCTTCCCGCAGCAACCCACGCATCAGCGCCGCCTCCTCGCGCGTCTCGGCGAAGGCGATCTGAACCAGGCCGTCCCCCGTTCGCCCGTTCTCCTTGACGATCTCCACGCGGACAGGGTAGATGCGCGGGGTGTGCGGGGGAGGGAGCCCGATCTGGCCTCTCCAGCTGTTCTTTATGGCGCTGTGGGGTCCATAAAGAACAGCTGGAGGTCGCCAGGACTGTCGCGACCAGGCCGCGAGTCCCTCTCGGGCCCCGACTACTTCGCGTCAGGCTGAAGCGTCAGCTGGCGGCGCGGGGCCGCGTAGGTGATGCGGAGGTTCAGCTCGGGCTTCTCGGCCGGCCATGCTTCGTAGACGCCGGGCTGTTCCTCGAGGGGGCGGGAGGAGGCGATCGCGACGATCGCGTGTTCGGCAGTTTCAGCCGTCACCTGGTGCAGCTCTCGTTCCCGGTGGCGCCGCCGCTCCCACGCGGCTACGACGAAGTTCCGCATGGGTCGGCACTCTACCCGTTGGGACGGATTATTTAACTGACGTTTGGTCGGTTATTTTTCGCGCGGTCCGGCTTGATCGTCGTCTTCGGGCCCGCCGATGCCGAGCATCACGGCGAGCAGGGCGCAGGAGAGGACGAGGACGACGCAGCCGATGGCCACGAAGGCACCGGTCGCGAATCCGAGGAGACCGACGGCAGCGAGGACGAGCGCGACAACGATGGTGACGTTGCGACGCATCGTCCGATCCTATGGGTCGGCGACCTCCGGCCGCCGTGAGGGCTGCTGGGATAGGCGGATGCGACGCCTCTCCGTGACAGTGCTCGTCACCATCGCGGCCTTGGCTCTCTCGGTGCCTTCCACCTGGGCGAGACCGAAGCCCGACCACGCCCACCCGGCCATCACTCTCACCGCGGTCGGCGACACGATGCTCGGCAACAACCCCGAGCTCCCGGCCGATCCGGGGTCATACCTCGACGCCGTCAAGGGGCAGCTTCGCGGCGACGTCGTCTTCGGCAACCTCGAGGGCACCCTCACCGATGTCTCCTCCTCCCCCAAGTGCGGCGGAGAATCCGGCGGCGACTGCTACGCCTTCCGCACGCCACCTGGCTACGCCCGACACCTGGCCGCCGCCGGCTTCACCGTGATGAGCGACGCCAACAACCACTCCTACGACTTCGGGGCGGCGGGCCTGGAACAGACCGTTGACGCGCTGCACAAGGCCGGGATCGCCCAGACCGGGCTGCCCGGGCAGATCACGGTGGTGAAGGCGGGAGGGGAGAGGGTGGCCTTCCTCGGCTTCGCGCCCTACTCGCTGACCGCGAATCTCCTCGACCTCCCGGCCGCCCGCTCCCTGATCCGCCGCGCCGCGCGCCGGGCGAAGATCGTCGTCGTCGCCATCCACGCCGGGGCCGAGGGCTCCGGCGCCCAGCACGTCACCGGCGCCGAGGAGCACTACCTCGGCGAGGACCGCGGCAACCCGCGGAAGTTCGCCCGCATGGCGGTGCGCTCGGGCGCGGACCTGGTCCTCGGGTCCGGCCCGCACGTCCTACGTGGGATGGAGATCTACCGCGACCGCCTGATCGCCTACAGCCTTGGCAACTTCAGCGGCTTCCACAACTTCGCCACGGTGGGCGATCTGGGCGCCTCGGCAATCCTCCACGTCAGCCTCGACCCCGACGGCGCCCTACGCTCCGGCCGGATCGCCTCGGTCCGCCTGGTCGAGGCCGGCCGCCCGGTCCCCGACCCGAGCGGCGAAGGCGCCGCGCTGATCCGCCAGCTCTCGCGCGAGGACCTCGGCAAGGGCGCGGTGCGGATCGGCGGCGACGGTCACATCCTCGGCAAAGTGGGCGAATAGCCGCCCGCCGCCGAACGACTACGGCAGAAGTTCTTCGGCCTTTTCCTTCGCTTCTTCAGCGATTTCTTCGGCCTTTTCCTTGGCTTCTTCCAAGCTCTTCTTGCCCTTGCCCTTGCTGTTTTCGAACTTTTCCTTCGTTTCTTCGACCGCTTCTTCGGCCTTTTCCTTCGTTTCTTCGATCCCCTTTTCAGCCGATTCCACCCCGGCTTCGGCTTCCTTCTGGGCGTTGTTGGCTTCGTTCTTGATTTCTTCGGAGATCGTGCCGCCGCCTCCGGTGCTGCTGCCACCACCACCGCAACCGCTGATCAGGGCGCCTCCGCCGATCGCGGCGACGGCGGCGAAGAGCGCTCCGGCGCGGCGAAGTCTGAAGTCGATGTCTTTCATGGGTTCTCCCCTTCTCTGGTTGCGTTGGTTTGGACGACGTACCCCGTCCGAGGTTACTTTCGAACCCGGCAACTACGACTGAGGACCGTGTGCATGGTGCGCCCGTCGGAAAAGCTGAAGCCGCTGCGGGCGAAGGGGAAGACGGCGCCAGGGAAGCCTTCCGGCGCGGCGCAGGCGGCGCTCAGGTAGCTGCGCGGTTCGCCTCCGGCCGTGAACCGGCGTCCGATCTTCAGGTTCATCGAGACGATCGACGCCGACCCGCCGGCCAGCTTCGGAACCGTCGTCGTGAGCACCGTCCCGAACCGCCCTTCCCGATGGGTCACCTTGATCGGGATCACCAGCGTCAGCCGCACCGGGTCGGAGACGTAGATGTGGATCAGCATCCCCGAGCGTCGGTCGACGGTGCCGTTGAAGACCAGCGCGCGGCCGCCGACCAGCAGGTTCCGTTCGACCGGCAGCTGCGCGACGAACGTGCCCTTGCCGACCAGGGCGGGTCGACAGCGGGCCAGCGCCAGGTCGGAGCTGGTCGCTTGGAGAGCGGACGTCGGGCACTTCGGCAGCCCTTCGGTATCGATCTCCCCGGCACTGTTCAGTTCGACCCGCAGTCGATTCAACGCCGGGGGATGGGTGCCGTCGGTGGTCGAGATCCGCCCCGCGAAGTCGACGGTGATCGGAGCCGGGCGTTCGCGCGGCAACGCCTTCGGCGTGAAATCGGCCTTGAAGCTGACGCGCACGTCGCCGGACTGGATCGTCTCCGCCTGCGCCACGGCGGCGAGCGCCCCCACGACGATGAGCGCCAAGGCGAGCGTGACGAGTCGACGGCGCGTCCCCATACCCAGGACGAGTCTAGGTCGGCCCCGGGCTGTCTATCGTTGAGCGATGGTTGAGCCGGGTTTCGTCGGACCGCTGACCGCGAGGCTCGAGGGCTCGCTGGTGACGCTCGAGCCGCTGGGGGAGGAGCACCGGGACGGCCTCTGGGAGGCGTCGCAGGCGGACGAGATATGGGCCTGGCTGACGCCGCTGAACGAGGGCCGCGATCAGTTCGACGCCTGGTTCGACGCGACGCTGGCGACGAACGCCGTGGCAGAGGGGGCACCGACCGAGACCGGTGCATTCGCCGTGCGCCGCAACGCCGACGACACCCTCGTCGGCAGCAGCCGCTACATGAACGTGCGCCGCCCCGATCGGGTCGTCGAGGTCGGCTGGACCTGGTTCAACCCATCGGTCTGGGGGAGCGGGATCAACATCGAGACGAAATTGCTGATGTTCACGCGCGCCTTCGAGACGCTCGGATGTGTCAGGGTCGAGCTGAAGACCGACGCCCGCAACGAGCGCTCCCGCGGCGCGATGGCCCGCCTGCCCGCACAGTTCGAGGGGATCATGCGCAAGCACATGATCGTCCCCGGCGTGGGCCAGCGTGACACTGCCTACTACAGCGTGATCGACGAGGAGTGGCCCATCGTCCGCGCCGCCCTACGCGAGCGCCTGTCGCGTTGACGGGCCTAAAACCCGTCAGATAGTCAGGTTTTCGGCCCGTCGACGTCGTCTTTGTCGTCCGGATGGACGAGGCGTTCGGTCGCGGCCCGCATTTCTTCGCCGGCCTGGCGGGTCGCTCCGACCGCCTCTTCGGTCGCGTGGGTGATGCCCTGGCTCGGCTTGCCGCCGACGATGTCGCGGAAGGCTTCCTTGAAGCGCTCGGTGCGCCGATCGGGACGAAACCGGGCTTTGGCCTTCGCCTGCTTCTTCGGCCGCCGCTCGCCATAGCGATGGTGGGCCCAGGCCGAGTTCGGCTTGCCGATCCGGCAGGTCGCGTAGATCGCCAGCGGCAGGAAGAAGATCCCGATCAGCCCGTGCAGGCGGCGGCCCTTGAGGAAGCTCGCGGCGACGAAGGCGAGGACGAGCAGCCAGGTGACGATCAGCTCCGCCACGGAGACGCCTTCTTCGCCGGTCGTGAACGGGTTCGCGCCGATCACGATCATCCCGATCAGCGCCGCCGCGATCACCGTCGCATCGATCGAGGAACGACCCTCGCGCGCCCAGTAGACGTCTTCCAGGTAGACCCAGAGCGCGAACTCGTCGATCGTCAGGCCCACCCCGACGCCGAAGAAGAAGGCAGAGATCTCGGTCAGCGGGCTGTGGCCGAAGGCGGCGAAGCCGATCGTCCCGGCCACCATCATCGTGATGATCCCGAAGACCAGGTGGTGGACGTGGAGGCCGCTCTCGCTTTCGATGTTGCCCGGCCACCAGCTCACTTCGGCGCGGATCATCCGCGTGCTCATGCGGATGAAGGCGAAGGAGCCGATGAAGCCGACGAGGACGAGGAAGACGCCTTGGCGGTCGTGCTCGACCAGCTGGTCGTTCCAGAAGTCGGCGATGAAGTTGGCGAACGGCAGCGCGAGGGTCACGCCGCTCCCGACGCCGGCATCGCTTCGGGGCGGTGCTTCAGCCGCGGCGCCTCGCCGTCGCGATGGTGGATCAGGTCGAGGGTCAGCAGGACGAAGGCCACCGAGGCGACCGGCGCCGTGACGATGTTGCCGACCGACTCGCCGACCCAGGCGGCGAGCAGATGGTGCCCGAACAGGTGGTGCGCCCAGCCGACGATCGCTTCGTTGACCGCGTCGCCGACGATCTCGACCGGGATCAGCACCGCGGCCGCCATCCAGAAGTGCCCGCGGACGAGTTCGAAGCTGCGTCGGAAGCCGTCCCAGACCCCGCGCTTCTCCAGCTCGACCACAGGCCCGGAGAGCGACAGGTAGACGAACACGAGGATCCCCGGCACGATCACGGCGATCGTCCCGAGCACCATCATCGTCACGAAGATGAGATCGACGGCGATCAGCCGGCCGTAGGAGATGTGGCGGGCGAGACGGATGAAGCCGGGGCTCTCCTCGTCCTCGGGATGGGTGAGCGAGGCGGCGATCGCGCCGCTGAAGAACACCTCGCCGAAGAGGCTGGACGCGGTGACCGCGGCCAAGGCGCTCAGCAGCGCGACGATCTGGAAGCTGCTGGTCACGTTCAGCGCCTCGGTGTCGACCCCCTCGAGCAGGGCGTCGACGAAGCCAAGAGGGATGAAGACGATCGCCGCCAGCAGGAGCAGACGGGGACCCCAGGCGAGGTAGACGCGACCGATTCGCGCGTAGATGCTGACCAGACGCCGCCGCCGCGTCATCGTCCGCGCGGCCTTCGCCGGCGGCCCGCCGGGACGCGCCCGCGGCGCTCCAGCTTCGCCTGGCTCGATTCCCCGGCCGGCACCTTGCGCAGTTCCCACAGCTCCGGCACCAGGATTTCTTCGGCGCAGCGCCGGTGCCAGTGGTGGTGCTCGGTGCCGCCGAGGCGGTGGACGTACTGGACGATCGTGTGCTCGTCGCCGACCTCGATGTCACCGTGACAGCCGGGGCAGCGGTAGAGCTTGCGGGCGATGCCGCGGATGAGCCACGCCTCGTCGCCCTCTTCGGTGGTCCCTTTGAGACTCCACCGCATGCTTGGCAGTCCGTCGTACTGAGACATCAGTGGCCCTCTCCCATGGTGACTTGCAATCCAACCAGAAGGGAAAGCGGGAGGGCTGGCGAAATCCTGCCCCGTGACCAAGACCGCGACGAAATCCCCTCAACTCAAAAGCCTTTCCGACTACATCCAGGAGCGTTTCGAAGAGTTCTCGCGCTCCCAGAAAG
>JAFDWD010001118.1 GCA_018268695.1 Actinomycetota bacterium | reverse complement strand
CGCCGCGTTGATCGGTTCGATCTTCATCCAGATCGGGCCCAACCTCGCAAATGACTACTCCGACGCGCGCCGCGGGGCCGACACCGCCGACCGGCTCGGGCCGGTGCGGGTCACCTCGGCGGGCCTCGTCACCCCCCGCCGCGTCCTCACCGCGACCTGGGTGGCCTTCGGCGTCGCCGTCGCCTGCGGCATCTACCTGGCCGTAGTCGCGGGCTGGATCATCCTCGTCGTCGGCGTCGCCTCGATCGCCGCGGGCGTCCTCTACACCGGCGGCCCCCGCCCCTACGGCTACGCCGGGCTGGGTGAGGTCTTCGTCTTCCTCTTCTTCGGCCTCGTCGCAGTGAACGGGTCCTTCTACGTGCAGACCGAGGAACTCGCGGCGCTGCCCCTCGGGCTCTCGATCGCGGTCGGCTTCCTCGCCACCGCGATCCTGGTCGTCAACAACGTGCGCGACCTGGAGACCGACCGGCGGGCGGGCAAGAACACCTCCGCGGTCCGGATGGGCCGGGCCAACGCGATCAACATGTACAAGGTGCTCGTCGCGGGGGCGTTCGTCCTCCTGCCCTTCACGATCTGGGCCGGGGACTGCCAATGGTGGCCGCTGATCGGGCTGCTGGCGATCCCGCTGGCGATCAAACCGATCCGGGTCCTGGAAACGCGCACCGACGGCCCGGCGCTGAACAAATGCCTGGCCGCGACCGGCGGCCTGCTGGCGGTCTACAGCCTGCTGGTCACGATCGGCCTGCTGCTCTCGGTCTAGCCGTGCGCGCGGCGGTCGAGGTCATCCCCTACGCGCTTCCGTTCAAAGAGCCGTACGTGACGGCGCGCGGGCGCCTGACGCGGCGGGAGATGGTGCTGCTGCGGATCCGGGACGAGGACGGCGTCGAGGGGCTCGGCGAAGCGGTGCCGTTGAGCCTGCGCGGGGGTGTCTCGATCGCGAAGGTGGTGGGGGAACTGGAGTCGATCGATCCGTTCGCGCCCGCGCCCGAGGGCCTCTCGCGGCCCGCGCGCTGCGCGCTGTCGACCGCGCTCCTCGACCTGCGGGAGAAGCGGCAAGGGACGAAGGCCGAGCATGCCCCCGTCCGCTGCAACGCGACCCTGGTCAGCGGGCCGCCGGCCGAGGTCGCCGCCGAGGCGGCCCGCTGGGCGCGGTCCGGGTTCGGGACCTTCAAGCTGAAGGTCGGCGCCGGCGACGACATCGCGCAGGTCGAGGCGGTGCGGGCGGCGCTCGGCCCGCGGGCGAAGATCCGGCTCGACGCCAACGCGGCCTGGTCGCCGGACGAGGCGAGCCGGATCCTCGCGGCGATCGAGCCGCTGGGGATCGAGCTGGTCGAGCAGCCGGTCGAGACGATCGCCGAGGCCGCGGACCTGGCCTGGCGGACGCGGATCCCGCTGGCCGGCGACGAGAGCATCGTCACCGCCGCCGACGCGCGGGAGTCGGTCGCGGCGAGCGCCTTCGGGATCACCGGGGTGAAGCTGTCGAAGGTCGGCGGGATCGAGGCGGGCGAGGAGATCGCCGCGATCATGCGCACCTACGTGGCGAGCGCTCTCGACGGCCCGGTCGGGATCGCGATCGGGCGGCGGCTGGCGGAGTGGGTCGATGCCCGGACGCCCGCCGAGGAGCGCCTCGCCCATGGCCTCGCGACCCGTCGCCTCTTCGCCGAGACGATCGCCGCCGAGGAGTGTCCCCTGGAGGGCGACCTCCTGCACGAGTCCCCAGGACCGGGCCTCGGCATCGTGATCGACGAGGATTCGCTCCGACACCACCGCTTATGACCCCCGCTGAAGCCTTTTGGTCCTCCTACGACCAAAATGCTTCAGCCGGCACCTTTGTCGTGGACCCGACCAACGCCAACACCGCTCTCGCATCGGCCTTTGCCGAGGAGCTCGCGCGGGGCGGGCTCAGGCGGGCGATCATTTCTCCGGGCTCGCGCTCGACGCCGCTCGCGGTGGCGCTCTGGCGGGAGCCGGGGATCGAGGTCACGGTGATCCTCGACGAGCGCTCGGCCGGGTTCTTCGCGCTCGGTGCGGCGCAGGCGAGCGGCGAGCCGGTGGCGCTCCTCTGCACCTCGGGGACGGCGCTGGCCAACTACCACCCGGCGATCGCCGAGGCCGACGAGTCGGGGCTACCGCTGATCGTCCTCAGCGCCGACCGCCCGCCGGAGCTGCGCGGCATCGGCGCCGGCCAGGTGATCGACCAGATCAAGACCTTCGGCGAGACCGTGCGCTGGTTCTGCGAAGTCGGGACGCACGACGCCGACGACTCGGGCCTCCTCCACCTGCGCTCGGTGGCGGCGCGGGCGCTGGCGCGGGCGCGTGGGGAGATCCGCCCCGGCCCGGTCCACCTCAACTTCCCCTGGCGCGAGCCGCTGGCACCGATCCCGGTCGAGGGCGCGGTGACGGCGACCGACCCGCTGGCGCTCCACGGCCGCGAAGGCGGACGCCCGCTCACGGCGGTGACGCGCGTCGACCTCGAGCCGACCAGCTTCGTCCTCGACGAGGTCGCGGGCCACATCGGCGACGCGATCGCGGGAGTTATCATCGCTGGCCGCCAGACCGACCCCGAGCTGCGCGAGCCCCTTGCCCACCTGGCGCGCGCCTCCGGCTTCCCGATCCTCGCCGAGCCCACCTCGCAGATGCGCCTCGGTCCCCACGACCGCTCCTACGTCGTCACTACCTACGACACGCTGCTCCGCGACGAGCACTGGGCGCGCGGCGTCGTGCCGGAGCTGGTGCTGCGCTTCGGCGAGCTGCCGACGTCCAAGCCCCTGCGCCAGTGGCTGGCCGCGAGCGGGGCCGACCAGATCGTCGTCGACCCGACCGGCGGCTGGAACGAGCCGACGGGGCGCGCGGCGGCGATCCTGAGGGCGGATCCGACCGAGTGCGCGAGCGGCTGGGCCGCACGCCTCGAAGGTCTGACCGGCGAGCAGCCGCCGGCGCCGCGAGCGTGGCTCGACGCCGAGACGGCGGCGTTGAAGACGATCGAGGACTCGGTCGGGACGGAGATGACCGAGCCCGCCCTGCACCTCGCGCTCGGCCGCGCCCATGCCGACGGCGACCTCGTCTTCACCGCCTCCTCGATGCCGATCCGCGACCAGGAGCAGTTCCTGGCCCCGGGCGCGGCCGATGTCCACTTCCTCTGCAACCGCGGCGCCAACGGCATCGACGGTCTCGTCTCCTCCGGCATCGGCGCCGCCCAAGCCAGCGGCCGTCCGACCACGATCGTCACCGGCGAGCTCGGCTTTCTCCACGACATCGGCGCCCTCGCCGCCCTGCGCGACGTCACCACCCCGGTCCGCATCCTCGTCATCGACAACGGCGGCGGCGGCATCTTCCACTTCCTTCCCCAGCAGACCGCCCTGGAGACAGACGAGTTCGAGGCCCTCTTCGGCACCCCCCGCGCCGTCTCGGTCGAACGCGCCGCCGCCCTCTTCGACCTCCCCTACCGCCGCCTCGAATCCCTCGCCGACCTCCCGGCCGCCCTCGCCGCCGGCACCGGCCTGATCGAGGTCCGTACCGACCGCCACACCAACGTCGCCGCCCACCACCGCGTCACCGAGCGAGTCCTGGCCGGCCTCAGCAGTTGATCGGCCCGACGCCGCGTTCGGCGCCCGGCTGCCAGGCCGCGCCCTCGACGGCAGCCTGGGGCCCGGCCGAATAGACCTTCGTCAGGCAGGTGCCGTCGGGATTGATCTCCATCAGCGCGTTCCCGAGCTGGGCGAAGGCCCCGTCTTCGCCGCCCGCGTCTTCCATCGCCGTAAAGGCGATCCGGGAGCCCGACGGGTCCCAGGTCGGCCAGCCCGCTCCGCCCTTGACCCAGGCGAGCCGCCTCGGCTTGCCGCCCTCGCGGGACACGATCATCAGCTCACTACCGATCAGGGTCCGGCGCTCGCGAACTTCCTTCTGAAGGTCAACCTTGTAGACGATCCGCGATCCGTCCGGGGAGATAGCCGGCTCGAGGCTGCCTTCCCTCTGCTGCCTAGCCGTCACCACGGTGCGGATCGGGCCGCCGCGGGGATCGAGGACCGCGACGGTGAAGCCCTTCTGGTTCAGGTCGGTCGCGGCGATCGTCCCGTCGGCGGCGATCGAGGACGGATAGAAGATCCCGGAGCGGACCAGGTAGCGGCTGCTGAGGCGCCGCGGCTTGCCGCCGCCGCGGACGGGGAGCGACCAGAACTCGCCGCGGAACTGGGCGGCCTTGCCGGTCGGGCGGGCGTCGCCGAAGAGCCCTTCGCCATGCGGCGTGTGGACGATGCCGACCAAGACCTCGCCGGTCTTCGGGTCGAAGAGCGGTTCCAGCAGGGTCGAGTTGTCGGGGCCGCCCGGGTGTTCGGAGGACCGGAGCAGGTGCAGGTTCGACCCATCGGCACCGAGCAGGGCGACCGCGGGGGTTTCTTCGCCCTGGCTGTTGAAGGCGAGGAGCTTGCCGTCGGGGCTCCAGTTCGGGTGTTCGAAGAAGGACATCGGCCCGGGGAACGTGCCCTGCGCGAGCCGCCGCGGGTCCTCGCCGCCAGGTCCGACGGTGAGGACTTCGGTCGCGCTCGGCCCGTGGAAGTTGGAGACCACCACCGCGAGGCGCGGCCCGCCAGGCAGCTTCGTCCCGGCACCGCCCGCGAGGGCTGCCGATGCGAGGAAGACGGCTCCACAGACGAGCGCTGCCATGGTCAGACGACGCACAGTGTTCAGCAGGATATTGACCTGATTGCCGGCCCGTCGGGGACGGTCAGTCCGCCACCAGCGGCAGCATCGCCTGGAGCTTGACCTCGGTCTCGGCCAGCTCGGCCTCGGGGTCGGAGCCGGCGACGACGCCGACGCCGGCGAAGAGGTGGGCGTCGCGGTCGCGGAGGAGGGCGCTGCGGAGGGCGACGCAGAATTCGCCGTCCTCGGTGGCGTCCATCCAGCCGACCGGGGCGGCGTACCAGCCGCGGTCCATCTGCTCCAGCTCTGTTAGTGCGGGGGCAGCGTCGGGCCAGGGCTCGCCGCCGACCGCGGGCGTCGGGTGGAGCATGCCCGCCAGCTCGATCGCCGAGCGGGGCTCGGCGAGTTGGGCGATGACGGGGGTGGCGAGGTGCTGGATGTTGGCGACCTTGACGATCTCCGGCTCGGCGCCGGTCTCGACCCAGACGGCGTGCGGGCGGAGGCGGCGGACGATGCGCTCGGCGACGACGCGATGCTCGCGACGCTCCTTGTCGGAGCGCATCAGGCGCTCGCCGAGGTGGTCGTCGACGGCGGGGTCGGAGCTGCGACGGGTGGACCCCGCGAGGGCCACGGTGGAGACACCGGCGCCGGAGCGGCGCACCAGGAGCTCGGGGCTGGCGCCGATGAAGGCGGCCTCGGGCGTCCCGGCGCAGAAGCAGAAGCAGGCCGGGAACTGCTCGCGCATGCCGCCGAAGATCGGCGCCGGGTCGTGGGCGGCGGCGGCGCTGACGATGACCTCGCGGGCGAGCACCACCTTCTGCATCTCCCCCGCCGCGATCCGGGCTGTCGCCTTCTCCACCGCGTCTTCGAAGGCGCGCGGCGGCCTGGCACTGCGGATCTCCGGCCGGGCCGTCGGGTGCGGGTCGAGCAGCGGCAGGGTCGCGTCGGCGCGCAGGCCCCCGAGGCGCGCCGCGAGCTCCGCCCCGCGCCGCTCGGCATCGTCCCCCGCGCCGACGATCGCGTTCACGGTGAGGAAGGATTCGCCGCCGCTGCGGCAGATCGAGATCTCGGGCAGGAAGAGC
>JAFDWD010001117.1 GCA_018268695.1 Actinomycetota bacterium | reverse complement strand
CGGCGGCGAAGAAGTACGACTGCGAGGCGTGGATCCCGTCCCAGGGCCGTTATCGCGAGGTCACGTCCTGCTCGAACACGACCGATTACCAGGCGCGTAGGCTTGGTTGTAGGTATCGGCCCGGCGACGGCGAATCTCCGGAGGCGGTGCACACGCTGAACGGGACCGCTACCGCGGTAGGGAGGACGATCATTGCCTTGATCGAGAACCGACAGGAAGCCGACGGGAGCTTCACGCTACCCAGTTCTTTGCAACGGTACGGCGCGCCTGACAGAATCAGCGCCCGATGAGCACCACCGTCCGTGAAGCACGTCGCGTCGTCCTCTGCGACGACCACGAGATCGTCCGCGAGGCGATCAAGGCGCGGATGTCGGATTCGAGCGTGGTCGAGATCGTCGGCGAGGCCTCCAACGGCCGCGATGTGGTCGACGTGGTCAAGGAGCTGGAGCCCGACGTCCTGATCATCGACGTCGAGCTGCCCAAGCGCGATGGCATCGAGGCGACCCGCGAGGTGCTGAAAGTCCGCCCGCGGACCAAGGTCATCATCTTCACCGCCCACGCCCAGCCCGACCTGCTGGCGCTGGCGCTGCGCGCCGGGGCCTCCGGCTACGTGTTGAAGTCCGCCCCGGCCGAGGACATCGCCAAAGCGGTCAAAGCGGTGACCGGCGGCGGGACGTTCCTCGGCGGCGACTTCGCCGGGGGCAAGCCGTCGGAGGTCGAGAAACTGCTCGAGCTGTCGCCGCGCGAGCGGCAGATCCTCGAGCTGCTGGCCGAGGGGCTGCGGGTGAAAGAGATCGCCGAGCGGCTACAGCTGAGCCCGGCGACCGTTCACACGCACGTGCGCAACGCGATCGCCAAGCTCGAGGTCGATACCCGGACCGAGGCGGTCGCGTTGGCCGTGAAGTTCAGCTACCTCGGGGCCGGCGGAACCGCCTAGGCCGCGTCCCCGCCGCTCGCGGCCTTGAAGTCCAGCGCGCAGCCGTTGATGCAGTAGCGCATCCCGCCTGCCTCGACCGGACCGTCGTCGAAGACGTGCCCGAGATGGGCGTCGCAGTTCTTGCAGACGACCTCGGTGCGGCGCATGAACAGGCTGTTGTCGGAGCGCAGCTCGACGTGCTCGAGGTTCTTCGGCTCGGTGAAGCTCGGCCAGCCGGTACCCGAGTCGAACTTCGTGTCCGAATCGAACAACTCGGTGCCGCAACAGACACAGGCGTAGCTGCCTGCCTCGTGGTTGTCCCAGAAGGGACCGGTGAAGGCGCGCTCGGTGCCGGCCTTACGGGTGACCTGGTACTGCTCCGGCGTCAGCTCCTGGCGCCACTGCTCATCGGTTTTCTCCACTTTGGTGGCCATATGTCCAATCTCCTTTCGTCTCTGAGTCCAGGGTACGCCTCCTTCCTTACGAGCCTGTGACGTCGACCGACGTAAGTAGGGATGCGCCTACGCTTCTCATGCCTGATTCTCGCGGCCATCGCGGTCGGCGCGATGGTCTTCGCCGGCGCCGCCGGCGCCCGTGGGATCAAGAAGGGGCCGCGGACGCAGCAGTCCCTCGTCTTCAGCGCCGAAGAAGTCGCGCCCGTTTCGGTCTGCCCGGGGCAGACCCAGGCCGGCATGTCCGCCGGCGAACAGGAGGCGGTGATGCTCTGCATGACCAACTTCGCCCGCGCCTCCCACGGCATGGCGCCGCTGAGCTGGAACGGCCGGCTCGGCCGCGCCGCCGAACAGAAGTCGGCCGACATCCTCGGTTGCGACGAATTCAGCCACGAAGCGTGCGGCCGTCCCTTCCAATTCTGGATCCAGAAGTTCGGGTATCTGAAGGGCTGCTGGCGGGCGGCCGAGAACATCGCCTGGGGGACCGGCAGCTACGCGACCGTCGGCTCGATCTTCACGTCCTGGCTCGAATCGCCCGAGCACCACGAAAACATCCTCGGGCCCTACCGCGAAATCGGCATCGGGGTGCGGGTCGGCCAGGTCGAAGGCTACGAAGAAGCCGCGGTCTGGACCCAGGACTTCGGCAGCCACAAGTGCTGACGTCCGCCTAGGATGGCGGCGTGGCCGCCTTCTACGAGCCCGACGGCAAGGGGTACCTGGCGACTGAGCTGACCCGCGGTCCCTGGGATCCCGGGGCGCAGCATGCCGGGCCTCCCGCCGCGCTGCTCGGCCGTGAGCTCGACCTGCTGCCGGAAGCCGAGGACTTCCAGGTCTGCCGGATCACCTTCGAGATCCTCCGCTCGATCCCGATCGGGCCGGTCGAGGTGGAGGCGCGGATCGTGCGGCCGGGGCGGCGGGTGCAGATGCTCGAGGCCGAGCTGCGGGTCGGCGGCGAGCCGCTGATGCTGGCGCGCGCCTGGCGCCTGCGCACGGCGCCGGTCGACCTACCCGCCGAGGCGGTGGCGATCCCGCCGGGCCCGTCCCTGCCCGGTGAGCCCGGACCGAGCACCTTTCTGCCGAGCGGCCACGACGTCGGCTACCACTCGGCGATGGAGCTGCGCTTCTCCACCGGGGCGTTCACCGAGCTGGGCCCGGCGACCGGCTGGCTGCGCATGCGCCACCCGCTGATCGAGGGCGAGGATCCCACGCCGCTACAGCGCACCCTGATCGCCGCCGACGTCGGCAACGGCATCAGCGCCGCGGTCGACTTCCGCCACTTCCTCTTCGTCAACGTCGACCTCACCGTCCAACTGGAGCGCCTCCCCGAGGGGGAATGGGTCTGCGTCGACGCCGTCACCCTGCCGCGCGAGCGCGGCAACGCCACCGCCGAGTCGGTGCTCTACGACGAGCGCGGCCGCCTCGGTCGCGCCCTCCAGACCCTCCTGGTCGCCGCGCGCTGAGGAAGCCGCTCAGGCGACCAGGGCGGCGAGGTTCGCGACGGTCAGGTCCGGCTTTACCGTCGCGGTCGCGGGGTCCTCGGAGCCGCCCGAGCCGGCATGGCCGCTGGTGCCGCTGAGGACGAGGATCGTCGAGAGGCCGGCGGCGTGGCCGCCGGCGATGTCGGAGGAGAGGCGGTCGCCGATCATCGCGACGCGCTTGGCGTCGGGGATGCGGGAGAGGGCGAGGTCGAAGAGGTGGCGCTCCGGCTTGCCGGCGATCTCGGCCACCTTGCCCGAGCAGACCTCGACCGCGGCGAGGATCGCGCCCGTCCCCGGCCACTCGCCGCCGGGCATCGGCATCGTCGCGTCGTGGCTGGTGGCGACCAGCGCGGCGCCGGCATCGAGTGCCTGCTTGGCGCCCAGAAGGCTCATGTAGGTGAATTCGCGCCAGCCGGAGACGACGACCACGTCGGCCTCGGTCGGCTCCTCGAAGTCGACCAGCCGCAGGCCTTCGCCGGCAACCAGTTCGCGGAGCGGCTCGAAGCCGAGCACCAGCGCCGCGCCATCCGGCCCGGCGGCCTGGGCGGCCAGCCGCGCCGTGGTGATCCCGGCCGTGACGATCCGCTCCGGTCCGACCTCCACACCCATCCCTTGCAGCCGCTCGGCGTACTCCGTCGGCCGTTTGGTCGGGTTGTTGGTGACGAAGACGACCTCCTTGCCCGCCGCCAGCATCGTCGCCAGCGCCTCGGGCGACCCCGGCACCGGCTCGCGCCCGGTCCACACGACCCCGTCGAGGTCGATCAAGAAACCGTCAAAATCATCGATGGCAGGCACGGCCGTCCAGCGTATTGTTCGCAAGCGATGCGCCGTGCTCTCGTCATCTCAGCGGAAGAGGTCACCGGCCCCGCTTTCCGTGCCCACTTCGTCAAAGAAGAAGTCTTCGACGAGTGAGAGGCGCCGCCCGGTACCGTGCAGGGGCGTGGCCGCCCTCGACGCACAGGTCGTAGTCGCCTCCGAGCTGCGGAAGGTCTATGGCTCGGGCGAGACGGAGGTCGTCGCGCTCGACGGGGTGAGCACCGCGTTCGAGCGGGATCGCTTCACCGCGATCATGGGTCCGTCGGGCTCGGGGAAGTCGACGCTGATGCACATCCTTGCGGGGCTGGACACGCCGACCTCGGGGACGGTGACGCTCGACGGGGTCGACATCACCCATCTCGATGACGGGGAGCTGACGAAGTTGCGGCGGGACAAGCTCGGCTTCGTGTTCCAGTTCTTCAACCTGCTGCCGGTGCTGACGGCGGAAGAGAATCTGGTGCTGCCGTTGTCGATCGCCGGGCGCAAACCGGACAAAGAGTGGGTCGACCAGCTGATCCGCACGGTGGGGTTGGAGGAGCGGCGCACGCACCGGCCGAGCGAGCTTTCCGGGGGCCAGCAGCAGCGGGTCGCGGTGGCGCGGGCGCTGGTGTCGAAACCGGCCGTGGTGTTCGCCGACGAGCCGACCGGCAACCTCGACTCGAAGGCGAGCGCCGACGTGCTCGACCTGCTGCGCCGGGCGGTCGACGAGTTCCGCCAGACGGTGGTGATGGTGACCCATGACCCGGTGGCCGCCGCGCACGCCGATCGGCTGATCACGCTGCGCGACGGCAAGGTCGTCCAGGACGGCGCGCCCGGTGGGGCCGACGACGTGATCGAGCTGTTGAAGCAGCTCGACTAGGAAGGGGGACGCGGCGGTCCATGTTCCGGCTCTCGCTCAAGAGCCTCTGGGCGCGCAAGGTGCGCGCGTTCGCGACCTCGCTCGCGGTGATCCTCGGCGTCGCCTTCATCGCCGGGTCCTACGTCCTCACCGACACGATCTTCGCCGCCTTCGACGAAATCTTCACCGAGTCCCTGCAGGGGACCTCGGTGGTGATCACCGCGCAGAACCCGGTCGAACAGCAGAGCGGCGAAATCGCGACGGTGCCGAAGTCCTATCTGGCGAAGGTGCAGGGCGTGGCGGGGGTGAAGGAAGCGGCCGGCGCGATCTTCACCCCGGGCGGCTTCTTCGACGAAGAAAACCAGGCGATCGGGACGAAATTCGCGCCGAAGTTCATCTCCTCGACCCTCCCCGAAGGCCTCGAGGCGCTCACCTACGTGGAAGGGAAGAAGCCGCGGGGGCCCGGCGAAGCGTCGCTCGACAAGTCGGCCGCCGAATCGGCAGGGCTCCAGATCGGCGACACGCTGAAGATCGTCGGCGCCGGGAAAGTGGTCCCGTTCAAGCTGGTCGGGCTGACGCAGCTCGGACAGGCGTCCTTCGGCGGCGCCTCGATCGCCCAGGTGACGCTGCCGGTCGCCCAGGCGCTCACCCACAAGCGTGGGCGCTTCGACCAGATCTCGGTCGCTGCCGAATCCGGGGTCAGCGAGACGACGCTGAAACAGAGGATCGAAAAAGTGCTGCCGCTCTCGGCGCGGGTGGAGACGGCGAAGGAAAATGCCGACCGCAGCTCCGAACAGATCCGCGACAGCCTCGGCTTCCTGCAGACGATCCTGCTCGTCTTCGGCTACGTCGCCGTGCTGGTCGGCGCGTTCATCATCTTCAACACTTTCTCGATCACCGTCGCCCAGCGGGTCTCGGAGTTCGGCGTGCTGCGCACGCTCGGCGCCTCGCGCCGCCAGATCCTCGGCTCGGTGCTGCTGGAAGCGGGGGCGATCGGGCTGATCGGCGGGATCGTCGGAATCGCCGGCGGCTTCGTCATCGCGTTCGGCCTGCGGGCGGTGTTCGCGGCGATCGGCGCCGATCTCCCGAGCACCGGCCTGGTGCTGGAGAGCCGCACCGTGATCGTCTCCTTCCTCGTCGCTTTCGTGGTCACCTTCCTCTCCGCGCTGGTGCCTGCCTGGCGCTCCACCCGGGTGCCGCCGATCGCCGCCCTCCACGGCTTCACGCCGATCGTCAGCCGCCGACGGCGGGTCGTCTTCGTCGCCATCGCGGCGCTGTTGGCGGCGATCGGGGTCGTCTTCGTCGTCGTCGGCCTGGCGGGCGGCGGCGGGATCAGTGGCCGCGCCGCGAAGATCGGCGGCGGCGGGATCGCGGTCGTCGTCGCCATCTCGCTCTTCAGCCCGAGCCTCGTGCGTCCGCTCGCCGACATCGCGGGTCGCCCGCTGGAGTGGATCCGCGGCCTTACCGGCCGCCTGGCCCGCGAGAACTCGAAGCGCAACCCGGGGCGCACGGCGGTCACCGCGGCGGCGCTGATGATCTCGCTGGCACTGGTCACCTTCGTCACCGTCTTCGCCTCAGGACTGAAGAGCTCGGTCGGCCAGATCATCGAAGAAAACTTCTCCGGCGGCCTCGTGATCGAGAACTCCGACGGCTTCTCGCCGATCCCGGCCGGCGCCGCCCGCGCCGCCGAAAAAGTCCCCGGCGTGAAGTCGGTCGCGACGATTCGCGGCGTCGAAGCGAAGGTCGTCGGGCCCGGCAGCACCGTAAAAGTCAACGGCCCGAGCCCGAACATCGAAGAAGGCGTGGAAATCGAATGGCTGAAAGGCGGGCCGGAGAAGCTGCGGAACCTCCGTGACGGCGAAGCGATCGTCTCCGACGACTTCGCCAACGAACAGGGCCTGAAGGTCGGCGACGCCTTCGAACTGTTGAGCCAGTCGGAGGCCCACGCGAAGCTCCGCGTCGCCGGCGAGTTCGAATCGAAGGCGGGGATCTTCGGTGACGTCCTCGTCACCCAGAAGGTGATGGGGGACACCTTCGGGCAGCGCCAGGACACCACGGACTTCGTCATCCTCGAACCCGGCGCCGACGCCGAAAAAGTGCAGGCGATCCTCACGCTCGGCGCGGAACGGGCATTCCCGACGGCCGAAGTGCTGAACCAGGGCGAACTGCGCGAAGAACGCGAAGCGCAGATCGACCAGGTCGTGCAGCTCTTCTACCTGCTGCTCGGGCTGGCGGTGATCATCTCCCTGATCGGCGTGGTCAACACGCTCGGCCTCTCGGTGTACGAGCGCACGCGGGAGCTCGGCATGCTCCGCGCGATCGGCATGTCGCGGCGTCAGGTGCGGACGATGATCCGCTACGAGGCGGTGATCACGGCGCTGATCGGGGCGATCCTCGGCCTGATCATCGGCGTCGTCTTCGCCGCCCTGATCGCCCAGCCGCTGAAGCAGGAAGGCTTCACGCTCAGCTACCCGATCGGCACCTTAATCGGGATCCTGGTCGTCGCCGCCCTGCTCGGGGTGGTCGCCGCGATCATCCCCGCCCGGCGGGCGTCGCGGCTGGACGTGCTCGAATCGCTGCAGTACGAGTAGGGCTAGCCTCTGCGCGTGTTTCGGCTCTCCGCCAGATCGCCTTCCACCGGGCTCGGCCTCCTCGCCGCGATCGTCGTCGTCGCGATCGGGACCGGGGTGGTGGCGGCGCTCGAATCGATCGCCGAGCCGGTCTCGCTCGGCATCATCTTCATCCCGGGCGTGCTGCTGATCGCGACGGTGTGGGGCCTCTGGCTGGGGATCGGCACCGCGGTGGCGAGCGCGCTCGCCTTCAACTTCTTCTTCCTGCCGCCGCTGCGCACCTTCACGATCAACGCCCAGCACGACATCGTCGCGCTCGTCGTCTTCATCATCGTCGCGGTCGCCGGCGGCACCCTCGCCGAGCTGGCGCGGGCGCGCGCGGCCGAGGCCGAGCGGGGGCGCGAGGAGGCCGACCGGGCCCTGCGCGAGGCGGCGGCGCTGGCGGCCGAGCGCGACCGGATGCGCGAAGAGGCGATCGAGGCGGACGCGGTGCGGCGCTCCGACGAGCTGAAGACCTCGCTGCTGCGCGCGGTGTCCCACGATCTGCGGACGCCGCTGACCGCGATCATCGCCGCGGGCGCCGCGCTCGACTCACCGAGCGTGACCGCCGAGGAGCGCCACGAGCTCTCCGAGGCGGTGGTCGACGAGGGGCAGCGGCTCTCGCGGCTGGTCGAGAACCTGCTCGACGTCTCCCGCCTCGAATCGGGCAAGGCCGAGCCGCACCGCGAGCCGGTCGAGGTCGGGGACCTGCTCGCGGCGGCACGAGAATCGATCGGTCCGTACGGTGAGCATGTGCGCCTCTCTCTCGACGACGACCTGCCGCCCCTGCGCGCCGATCCGACCCAGCTCGAGCGCGCGTTCGCCAACCTGCTGGAGAACGCGGTCGTCCACGGCGAGGGCAAGCCGGTGCTGGTGCGCTCGCGCCT
>JAFDWD010001116.1 GCA_018268695.1 Actinomycetota bacterium | reverse complement strand
GGTTGGTCCTGTCCACGCCGGAGATCGTAAGAGGGTTTGCGCATGAGCTACGCGGTCGGGATCGACGTCGGCGGCACCTTCACCGACTTCGTCGTCGTCGATCAGGACGACCTCGGCTACTGGGCGCACAAGTCCCCGAGCACGCCGGAGGACCCCTCGCGCGGCCTGCTCAACGGGCTGCGGGAGATCGCCGCGCTGCTGGAACTGGAGGAGGCGGAGTTCCTCGCGCGGCTCGACCTGATCGTCCACGGCACCACCGTCACCACCAACGCGGTGCTGACCGCCAACGGCGCGGCGACCGGCCTCGTCACCACCGAGGGATTCCGGGACGTGCTCGAGATGCGCCGCGGGGTGCGCAGCCGCCTCCACCTCTACGACAACAAGTACACGGCGCCGGCGCCGCTCGTCCCCCGCGCCCGCCGGATGCCGGTGGCCGAGCGGATCGACGCCGAGGGCGCGGTGCGGACGCCGCTCGACGAGGCCGGGCTCGAGGCCGCGGTGCGGGCACTCCTCGACGACGGGGTCGAGGCGCTCGCCGTCTGCTTCATGCACGCCTACCGCAACGACGAGCACGAGCGCGCCGCGAAAGCCGTGATCGAGCGGGTCGCCCTTGACGTGCATCCTGATGTTTTCCTGTCGGTCTCCTCGGAGGTCCTCCAGCAGGTCCGCCTCACCGACCGGGTGTCGACGACGGTGATGAACTCCTACGTCGGCCCGGTGTTGCGCCGCTACATCGAGGCGTTGGTCGCGGGCCTTGGCGACCTCGGCTTCGCCGGCACGTTGCTGGTGATGCAGTCGAACGGCGGCGTCGCCACGCCGGAGATGATCGCCAAGCTGCCCGCGAGTACCGTCCTCTCCGGGCCGGCCGGCGGCCCGGTGGCGGGCCTCGCCCACGCGCGCGAGCGCGGCGTCGCCGACTGCATGGTCGTCGACATGGGCGGCACCAGCTACGACGCCTCGGTCGTCTCCGGCGGCGAGGTGACGATCACCCGCGAGGGCGAGATCGACCGCAACCCGATCGCCCTGCCGATGACCGACGTGATGACGATCGGCGCGGGCGGCGGCTCGATCGCCTGGCTCGACGAGGGCGGCCTGCTGCGGATGGGCCCGCAGAGCGCGGGCGCCGACCCGGGGCCGATCGCCTACGGCCTCGGCGGCACCGAGCCGACCTGCACCGACGCCAACCTGGTGCTCGGCTACCTCGACCCGGACTACTTCCTCGGCGGGCGGATGAAGCTCGACGTCGAGGCGGCCCGCGAGGGCATCCGGGCGAAGATCGCCGAGCCGCTCGGGCTCGAGGTCGAGGCCGCCGCGGCGGCGATGCACGAGGTGATCACGCTGATGATGGCCGCCGGGACGAAAGACCTGGCGCTGCGGCGCGGCTACGACCCCCGCGAGCTGCTGATGATCGGCGGCGGCGGTGCCGGCGGCCTGCACTCGGGGCCGATCGGCGCCGAGCTGGAGCTCGACCGGATCGTCCTTCCTCGCGTGTCCTCGGTCCTCTGCGCGTTCGGGATGCTGCTCGCCGACCTCCGTCACGACTACGTGCGGAGCTTCCACCACGAGTGGGATGAAGTCGACCCGGCCGCGGCGGCGGCGCTGGTCGCGACGATGGAGGCCGAGGGGATGGAGGCGCTCGCCGCCGAGGGGACGGCGGAGGCCGACCGCTCGCTCGTCGCGAGCGCCGAGATCCGCTACCGCGGCCAGCACCACGAGGTCTCGGTGCCCTTCGACCCGGCCGACCTCGCGCCGGAGCGAATGTCCCGGATCGCCGCCGACTTCCACCGCCTGCATGAGCGCCTCTACGGTTTCTCCTCCCCGGACCGCCCGCTGGAGACGATCGCGCTCCGCGTCTCCGTGCGCGGCAGGCGGCCGGAGCTGCGGCTGTCCCGGCCCAGCGCGACGAGCGCGGAGCCGCCGCGGCGCGGCTCCCGGCGCGCCTGGCTCCCCGAACGCCGCGAGTCGGCCGAGGTGCCGGTGCTGGACGCCGACGCGATGCTGCCCGGCCACCGGTTCGCCGGCCCGGCGCTGGTCGAGGGCGCCAACACCACCGTGATCGTCCCCGAGGCCTACGACCTGACCGTCGACGCTTCGAGCAGCTTCGTCCTCGAACGGAAGGGCCTGGAGGAGAACTCATGAGTGCATCTCGTCGCGCCGATGACCCGATCCTCACCTCGATCATCGCCAACCGCCTGCGCTCGATCGGCGAGCGGATGGGCGTCGTGGTCGAACGCAGTGCCCGGTCGCCGCTCCTGGTCGAGGGGCGCGACTTCTCGGTCGGCATCTACGACGTCGACGGCACGCTGGTCGAGCAGACCGAGTACATCCCGGTGCTCGGCTACGCGACGACGCCGGGGATGCGGGCGATCGCCGAGCGCTTCGTCGGCAAGGTCTGCCCGGGCGACGCGATCCTCCACAACGACCCCTATAGCGGCGGCAACCAGCTCTCCGACTGGAAGGTGACGAAGCCGGTCTTCCACGCGGGCGAGCACGTCGCCTGGGTCGTGATCGTCGCCCACCAGGCCGACATCGGCGGCGCCGTCCCCGGCACCTACAACCCGAACGCCACCGACATGTGGCAGGAGGGGCTGCGGATCACCCCGGTCAAGATCATGGAGCGGGGCGAGCGACGGGCCGATGTCTGGGAGCTGATCTTCGGCAACGTGCGGCTGGACATCGTCGCCGACGACGTCGACGCGATGATCGGCGCCTGCACGGTGGGCGAGCGCGAAATGGGCGCGCTCCTGGCGGCCTACGGAACCGATGCCTACCGACGCGCGGTGGCGGCGCTGCTCGACGCGGCGGAGCGGAGCGCGGCCGAGGCGGTGCGGCGGATCAAGGACGGCAGCTACCGGGCCGAGCTGACCGTGCACGACGACGGCATCGACCACGAGGGCCAGTGGACGATCCGGCTCGAGGTCCGGGTCGAGGGCGAGCACATCACCTTCGACTTCGCGGGCACCGACCGCCAGGCGACCGGCTACATCAACACGCCGCGGGCGGTGACGATCTCCTCGGTGATGATCGCCTTCTTCATGATCGCCGAGGGCGAGATCCCACACAACGACGGGGTCCTGCGCCGGATCCGGGTGCTGACCCCGAGCGGCTCGCTGGTCAACCCCGAGTTCCCGGCACCGACCTGCTTCGGCAACCACGTCGCCGACCAGCTCGCGGCGGTGATCATGCTGGCGCTGGCGCCGGCGGTGCCCGAGCGCGTCACGGCCGGCTGGAACGCCCTCCTCGCCTCGACCGTCAACGGGGTCGACCCGCGCAGCGGCCGGCCCTACGTCGACATCCTGCTGAACGCCTGCAAGGGCGGCGGCGGCGGGACCGAGGGCGCCGACGGCTTCGACCACATCGGGCTGATCGGCTCGGGCGGCGCGATCGCCGCGCAGGACCCGGAGATGTTCGAGCTCGTCAATCCCCACCTGCTGCGGCGCTACGAGTACATGCCCGACTCGGCCGGCGCGGGACGGTGGCGCGGCGGCCTCGGGGTGGTGACCGAACTCGAGTTCCTCGACGACGGCGCCGAGGCCTCGATCTTCGGCGACGGCGACCTGCCGTCGACGGCGGCCTTCGGCCTCTTCGGCGGCGGCTCGGGGTCAGTCAATGAGATCGACTTCACCTTCCCCGACGGTGAGGTCCACCGACCGCACCTGAAGGACCTGGTCAGCGGCATCCCCCGCGGGACCGTCTACCGCCAGGTCGCCGGCGGCGGTGGAGGCTACGGCGATCCCCGCGAGCGCGACCGCGAGACGGTGCGCCGCGACCTCGACAACGGCGTGATCAGCCCCGGCGCCGCCCGCGACCTCTACGGCCTCGAAGACGCCTGACGGGCTCCGTCAGCTGTTCCTTTTGGACTCCACAGGTCCATAAGGAACAGCTGCGCGGAGGAGGAGGGCGGCGCGCTCTGAGAACTCGGTGACGATGGCGCCGGCGGGGCGGATCGCGTCGATCGAGCCGACGCCCGCGCCGGCGAAGCAGGCCATCGCCTCGATCTCGCCGTCGGCGTCGGCGACCGGGGCGAAGCCGGCGAATCTCGGGACGTCGATCCGCTCGGCGCCCGCGCTCATCGTCCCGACGGTCGGTCCCTCCCCCGCCTCGGCGGCGACGATCGAGCGGCGCAGGACGCGATGCGGAGCGTCGGGCCAGAGCTCGTGGAAGCGCTCGGTGTAGACGGTCGCGTCGTCGCCGGCCTCGACCAGCAGGGCCTTGTAGTCGGCATGGAAGTCGGCCTCGACGCTGGCGACGAAGCGTGTCCCCAGCCGCACCCCGGCAGCGCCCGCGGCGAGCGCGGCGGCCATCGGGCGGGGCGAGGAGATGCCGCCGGCAGCGAGGATCGGGACGCCGACGACGTCGAGCGCCTCGGCCAGCATCGCCCACAGTCCCTGGGTGGCGCGGACGTGGCCGCCCGCCTCGATGCCCTGCAGGGTGACGACGTCGACTCCGGCCTCCTCGGCACGCCGCGCCTCGGCGATCGAGCCGACCTGCCAGCCGGCGAGGGCGCCGCCGGCGTGGATCGCCTCGACCAGCGCCGGGTCGGGATCGCCGTAGAAGAACTCGACCAACGCGCACCGTTCGGCGGCGACCGCGAGCGAGTCCATCCCCGCCGCACGGTCGAAGAACGGCTCGACGAAGTTGACCGCGACCGGGGCGTCGGTGAGCGCCTCGTACGCGTCGCAGGCGGCGGCAAGGGCCGCAGCGTCGCCGAGCGTCCCGCCAAGGGTCCCGAGCCCGCCGGCCCTCCCCACCGCCGCGGCCAACGGCACGTTCGGCGAGGAGCCGAAGCCCGCCTGCTGGATCGGCACCGCGCAGCCGACCAGCCGCGTGAAGGGGGTCTGCCAGGTCGGCGGCACTCAGCCGTCCTCGATGGGGCGGGCGGCCGCGATCGCCCCGTCGCGGCCCGCGGGGCCGGCGAGCAGGCGGCGGGTCAGCCCCACCCGGGTGCGGACGCCGAGCTTGCGGTAGACCCCCTTCAGGTGCTGGCGCACGGTGTGGGGGCTGATCTGGATCGCGGCGGCGATCTCCGCGTCGCTCATGTCCTCGGCGACCAGGGCCGCGATCTCGCGCTCGCGCGGGGTCAGGCCGGGCAGGTTGGCATCGGCGCGCGCACCGTCGACCGGCTCGATCGTGGTGATCCAGGCATCGGCCTCGCCGCTCACCGGACGGGTGAAGCCGCGCAGCCGCAGCGGCTCGCCCTCGGGTCCGAAGCTGCTCGCCTCACGGGTGAACGACGCTTCGTCCTGCGGGCGCGAGAGCAGGTCGTAGACGACCGCCTCGGCCTCCTCCCCCTCGCCGAGCAGCGCGCGGCCTGCGGCGTTCAGGCGCGGCGCCTCGCCGGCGCGGGTGACCGCGAGCGCGGCCGGGACCGCGTCGAGCGCCTCCCAGGCGACACGGCCGGCGCGGCGGAGCCGCTCGCGCAGGCGGAGCTCGCCGAGAGCCAGCGCCAGCTCACGCGCGAGGCGCTCGACCGCCGCCATCTCGGCCGGGGTCACGCGGCGCTCGTCGTCCGCGTCCCCCACGTTGACCGTGCCCTGGACGGTTCCGTCGACGACGATCGGCGCGATCACCACCTGGGCGAAGCGGTGGACGTGTGCGGCGCGCTCGTAGACCGTGGTCCGCCGCCAGTCCTCGAGCGACATGTCGTCGAGGTTGTAATGCGGGACGCGCGAGCTGACCGCCTCGGCGAGCACCGGGTCGATGCTGCGCCCGACGTGCTCGTAGCGGGTGAGGAAGGCGTCCGAGACGTTCTCGGTGGAGATGTGGCGGGGGCGCACGGTCTCGCGGTCGAAGAGGTAGACGCCGAGCATCGGGCGGTCGATCGAGCGGCGGGCGTGGGTGAGGAAGCGGCGGCCGAGGTCGTCCTCGTCGCGGCAGCGGAGCAACGCGTCGAGGGAGGCCAGTTGGTCGGTGGCGACCGCGCTCATCGGCGAATTTTACCCGCCGGCGGACGGCCGGGGGCGCCACGCGCGTCCCTCAGTCGTAGGTGCCGTTGATCGTCAATCCCCCGTCGGCGACGAGGACCTGGCCGGTGACGTAGCGGGCCGCGGGGCCGGTCAGGAAGGCGATCACGTCGGCGATCTCCGCCGGGTCGGCGAGGCGGTTGCCGAGCGGGATCCGCCGCTCCCAGCCTTCGAGGTCGGCCTGCGGCAACGAGCCGTCGGCGAGGGCGCGCTCGACCATCGGCGTGCGCACGTGCCCCGGCGCGACCGCGTTGACGCGGATGCCCGCGGGGGCCCACTCGATCGCCAGCGTGCGGGTCATCGATTCGACCGCGCCCTTCGAGGCGGCGTAGGCGAGCAGGCCCGGCTGGCCGCGCAACTGGGAGATCGAGGCGACGTTGACGATCGCGGGCGCCGGGCTCTCGCGCAGGTGCGGGTAGGCGGCCTGGCAGCAGTTGACGATGCCGCCCGCGTTGATCGACTGGACGCGGAACCAGGCCGTCGCGGGGAAGGTCTCGGCGGCGTCGATGTGCATCACCCCGGCGCTGTTGACGAGGACGTCGAGGCGGCCGAAGCGCTCGACCGCCTCCTCCACGGCGGCGGCGACCTGCGCGGCGTCGGCGACGTCGGCGCCGAAGCCGACGATCTCGCCGGGAGCGCCGCTTTCACTTGCCGCCGCCGCGGCGGCCGCGGCCAGTCCGTCCTCTTCCGCGGCCTGCTTCGCCGCGTCGGGATCGAGGTCGACGGCGAGGACCTTCGCGCCGGAGGCGGAAAGGGCCGCGGCGGCGGCCCGCCCGATCCCTCCCCCGGCACCGGTGACGAGCGCCGCTACTTGCACGTGAAGCCGCCGTCGACCGTGAACGCCGTCCCGGTCACGTAGCGCGCCGCGTCCGAGGCCAGCCACTGGGCGGCGTGGGTGACGTCGCGGGGCTCGAGGAAGTCGATGCCGGGGAAGACGGTCGAGGAGCCGCAGAGGCGCGCGACCTCCTGGAAGTAGGCCTGGCCGACCTCCATCAGGTGGTCGAGCATCGGCGTGTCGACGACGGTCGGGCAGATCGCGTTGACGGTCACGTCGTAGGGCGCCAGCTCCAGCGCCAGCGTTTTCACCTGGCCGACGATCCCGTGCTTGGCCGACTGATAGTGGACCTGGCCGGGGATCCCGACGAGGCCGGAGGTCGAGCAGATCGTGATCAGACGGCCGGGGCCCTCGCGGTCGATCATGTGGCGGGCGGCGTGCTTGGAGCAGAGGAACGGCCCCTTCAGGTCGACGTCGACCACCGAGTCCCACTGCGCCTCGGTCAGCTCCCAGACGCGGCCGCCGGAGATCACGCCGGCGTTACAGACCATGATGTCGAGGCGGCCGAAGCGCTCGATCACGGCGGCGATCATCGCTTCCACCTCGGCCTCGTCCGTGACGTCGGCGTCGATCGACATCGACTCGGCGCCGAGCTCGGAGATCGCCGCGGCAGTCCCCTCGAGGTCGGACTCCGAACCGGTCGCGTAGGGCACGGCCTCCGGCGAGCGATCGCCGAGGTCGGACACGGCGACCTTGGCGCCGCTCCGCGCGAATCCGAGGGCCATGTCGCGGCCGAGCCCGCGCGCGGCTCCGGTTATGAGGACGACATCTCCGGCGAAGTCATAGGCGACGGTTCCCACTGCGGCTCCTTTCGAGGGTGAGCGCCGATGCTCGCAGCGGCCCGCCGCCCCGACAATCGCCTGCGGCAGGCATCTTCGCCGCCTCCCTCAAATGAGGGATGCCTCGGGAGCGAGAAGGCGGAACGGGCCGGCTAGCCCAGCGGGTGCGCGTCGAAGAAGCTTCTCGCCGCGGCGGCGACCGCCTCCGGCTCCTGCACGAAGACGTAGGCCGGGTGGGCGCCGGGGATGCTCGCGACCTCGAAGTTGGGGATGCGTTCGGCCATCAGGCTGAGCGAGGGGTCGTCGGCGGGGTCGAGGTCGTGGCCGTCCCAGGTCCGGGAGCCCTGGATGACCATCGTCGGCGCCTCGATCCTCGCCAGGTCCTCGCGGACGTCGGCCTCGAGCAGGCAGTGGCCGACCGTCGCCTCGACCGTCTCCGGGTGCAGGACCTCTTCGATGTTGCGCGCCTCCCAGCGACCGAACCAGGGGACCTCGGAGACGTCGAAGACGTTGGCGAGGACGCGGGCGCCGAAGTCGACGGTGCCGAAGTTGCGGACGATCGCGCCGTAGACGTCCCAGATCAGCGGGTAGCCCTTGGCCGGGTCCTGGGCGTAGACGTCGGTGTAGGTGGCGAGGGCGCCGACGCGCTCCGGGTAGGTGGCGGCGAAGCGGTGGGCGATGTAGGAGCCGAAGCCGCCCGCCCAGATCTGCACGCGGTCGAGGTCGAGCGCGTCGAGGAGCGCGGCGAGGTCGTCGGCCCAGACCGGGACGGAGTACTCGCTGGTCGCCGGGTCGGGCGTGGCGGAGAGGCCGAGGCCGCGGGGCTCCCAGGTGATCAGGCGACGCTCCTCCCCCAGGTACGGGCGGGCGAAGTCGAAGGCGAAGTGTCCGGCGGTGAAGCCGCCGAGGAGGACGAGCGGCTCGCCGTCGCCGCCCGTGTCGTGGTGCCAGAGGGCGACGCGGTCGGTCTCGACGACGGTCCCGTCGCTCGGTTCTGTACGGCCGCGGAATGGATCGAATTCGCTCATCGGACTGTCATTAGACACTCCAGCAGGCTAGTCTGTCAACTCCGAATGGCCGACGCGTCCGCGACAACCTGGCTCGACCGCCTCACGGCCGGGGAGATCAGCTCGCGCGAGCTGGTCGAGCGGACGCTGGGGCGGATCGAAACGGCAAACGCCGAGGTGAATGCGGTCACCGCGATCCACCCGGAGCGCTCGCTGGCCGCGGCCGAGGAGGCCGACCGCGAGCGCGCGGCGAGCGGCGGCGCGAACGACGACCGACCGCTGCTGGGACTCCCGGTGACGATCAAGGACACGGTCGACGTCGAGGGTTGGACGACCACCGCGGGCGTCGTCGCCGAGCGCGACCGGGTCGCCACCGCGGACAGCACCGTCGTGGCGCGCCTGCGCGCGGCGGGGGCGATCGTCGTCGCCAAGTCCAACGTCCCCGAGTGCTCCT
>JAFDWD010001115.1 GCA_018268695.1 Actinomycetota bacterium | reverse complement strand
GAAAGGGCTTCGACGAGGTCGGCCACGTCGGGCGAGGCGAATGGGACGGCGTCTTCGGCCCGCGCGACTCCGACGGGAAGGTCGTGACCTACGACGAACTGCCGGTCGTCCGCGCCCTGCGGTCGACGCAGCCCACCCATGGAAGCTTCTGCGTCCGCGGCTTCGACGGCCGTATGCACGACGTCGAATCGACCGCCTTCCCCCTGGTCGGCGCCCACGGGACCGAGGGCGCGCTCTCGATCTTCTGGCAGGTCGACGAGGTGCGGACATGAGGGTCGACCTCTGGGGCGCGCGCGGCTCGGTCCCCTCCCCCGGCCCGGCGACCGTCCGCTACGGCGGCGACACCTCGTGCGTCGGCGTCACCCTCGACGACGGCTCGCTCCTGGTGCTCGACGCGGGGACCGGCATCAGGCGCCTCGGCCTCGCGCTGCCCGACGAGCCGATCCGCATCAACCTCCTGCTCACCCACCTGCACCTCGACCACATCCAGGGGCTCGCCTTCTTCGCACCGCTCTTCCGCAGCCAGGCCGAGATCGTCATCTGGGGCCCGGCCACCCCCGTCGCCAGCCTGCGCGACCGCATCGCGCGCTACATCTCGGCGCCGCTCTCCCCGGTCGAGGTGCGCGAGCTGCCCTGCGACGTCTCCTTCCGCGCCTCCCCGGAGCACTGGGAGATCGGCTCGGCGACGATCACCGCCGCCGCGATCGCGCACCGCGGGCCGACGCTCGGCTACCGGATCGACGACGGTGGCGCGTCGCTCGCCTACCTCCCAGACCACGAGCCCGCGCTCGGTGCCGACCTCGAGCGGCTCGAGCCTGAGTGGATCTCCGGCTTCGCCCTCGCCGAGGACGCCGACCTGCTGATCCACGACGGCCAATACGCCGACGACGAGTACGACGACCACCTCGGCTGGGGCCACTCGTCGCTCTCCCACGCGCTCACCTTCGCGCGCCGCGCCGGCGCCCGCCGCACGCTCCTCTTCCACCACGACCCGCTCCATTCCGACGACTGGCTCGACGCCCACACCCTCCGCGCGGCGGCGGCGTGGGACGCGCGCGGCGGCGCCTCGGGCGCGGTCGAGGTCGCCCACGAGGGCGCGAGCTACGAAGTCGACCCCGCCACCGGGGAGTTCGCGATCGCCCCGGTATCCGGAGCCGTCGCTTGAGCCCGATCGACACGTCCCCCGTCGATCACGCCGCCGCCCGCTCGGAGCTGATCGCCCGCGCCCACGCCAAGGCGAGCGCCGCCCACGCCGGGCAGACCCGCAACGGCAGCGGCGGCCTCCCCTACATCGAGCACCCGCGGATGGTCGCCGCCACACTCATCGGGCACGGCTACGGCGAGGAGACCGTCGCCGCGGCGCTCCTCCACGACGTGATCGAGGACTCCGACACCACGGTCGAGGAGCTCCGGGCCGAATTCGGCGACACCATCGCCGAGCTCGTCGCCGCCCTTTCAGATGACGAATCGATCGAGGACTACCGCGAGCGCAAGGAGGAGCACCGCGCCCGCGTCACCGACGTCGACGGCGACGCCTTCGCCATCTACGCCGCCGACAAGCTGAGCAACCTGACCACGATCCACGCGTCGATCGACCGCGAGGGTCAGGCCCGGGTCGCCGGCGAATTCAAGGTGCCCCTGGAGCTGAAGCTCGAAGTCTGGGCCGCCGACGCCGCGATGCTCCATCGCCAGGCACCGGACCTGCCGCTGCTCGACCGCCTGGACGAGGCGGTCAGCCTCCTTCGGGCGGACCTTACCGAGGATTCGGGTATATCTCTACAGCATGTCCAACAAGACGTCGGTCGTTCTTTTCACCCGTGACCTGAGGGTCACCGACAACCCGGCGCTGTGGGCCGCCTCCCGGGCGGAGCGGACGGTGCCGTTGTTCGTCCTCGACGACGCGATCCTCGGCTCGCGGTTCGCGGCGCCGAATCGCGTCGCCTACATGCGCGAGGCGCTGATCGACCTCGATGGCCGGCTGAAGGCGATGGACGGGCGGCTCTTCCTCCGCCGCGGGCAGGTGGTCGAGGAGGCGATGAAGGTCGCGCGCGAATGTGATGCGGACGAGTTCCACATCGCCGCCGACTGGAGCAGCTACGCGCGCCGCCGCGAGGGGGCGCTGCGCGAGGCCTGCGAGGCGGCGGGGATCGAGCTGATCGCCCATCCCGGCATCACGATCGTCGACCCCGGCGCGGTGACGCCGACCGGCGGCGATCACTTCAAGGTCTTCAGCCCTTACCACCGCGCCTGGAGCGCTGCCGCGTGGCGCGAGGAGGTCGGCACGCCGCGCAAGCTGGCGGTGCCGAACGGGATCGCCGCGGGCGAGCTGCCCGCGCTCGAGAAGCTGACCGACGGGGAGCCGTCACCGGGGCGCGAGCCCGGCGGCGAGACGCAGGCCCGCAAGCGCATGCAGGCGTTCCTCCGCGACCGCGTCGACCGCTACGACGACGGGCACGACGACCTCGCCGGCCACGGCACCTCCAGCCTCGGCGCCCACATCCGCTTCGGCTGCGTCAGCCCGCGGGAGCTCGCCGGGGCCGCGATCGAGGCGCGCGGCGGCGAGCCGTTCGTGCGGCAGCTCTGCTGGCGCGACTTCCACCACCAGGTGCTGGCCGCCTTCCCCGACCTGCCGCGGCGCGACTACCGCTCGCGCCGGGACCGCTGGTCGCGCTCCGAGCAGGCCTTCGAGGCGTGGAAGGAAGGGCGCACCGGCTACCCCCTGGTCGACGCCGGGATGCGCCAGCTGGCCGCCGAGGGCTACATGCACAACCGCGCGCGGCTCGCGGTCGGCTCCTTCCTCACCAAGGACCTCTACGTCGACTGGCGCAAGGGCGCCTGGCACTTCTGGGACCTCTTGACCGACGGTGACATCGCCGACAACTCGGGCAACTGGCAGTGGGTCGCCGGGACCGGGAACGACACGCGGCCGCAGCGGGTGCTGAACCCGGTGCGGCAGGCCGAACGCTTCGACCCCGACGGGATCTACGTGCGCCGCTGGGTGCCGGAGCTGGCCTCGGTGCGAGGCAAGGCGATCTTCCGGCCCTGGCTGATGGAAGGCTTCGAGAACCTCGACTACCCCGAGCCGATCGTCGACCACGACGACGCCGTCGCCGAGTTCCGCGCCCACCGCGCCGACTGACCGGCGGCGGCATACGATGCCGCGATGGGACGGCTGGCCGTCATCCTCGGCTCCAACGCGCTCGGCCCCGGCGGCGAGGAGATCGCGGCGGCCGCGGCCGACCACGGGGCGGCGATCGTGCAGCGCCACGGCGGCGAGGACTTCGTCCTCCCCCACGAGATCGACCACATCGCCAACCTCAGGCCCCTGGTCGAGCAGGGCTGCGACCGCGTCCTCTCGATCGCCTCGGTCGGCAGCCTGCGCACCGACCTGCCGGTGGGCACGCTCGTCTGCCCCGACGACTTCATCGCCCTCCACGTCTCCGACTCGATCTTCACCGACGCCCGCGCCCACTCCGCCCCGAGCTTCGCCGCCCACTGGCGCGCCGAGCTGCTCGCGGCCTGGGCCGAAGGGGCCGAGGCGCCGGTCGACGGAGGCGTCTACTGGCAGACGATCGGGCCGCGTTTCGAGACCCCGGCCGAGATCCGGATGATCGCCGCGCACGCCGACGTGGTCGGGATGACGGTGGCGTCGGAGTGTGTGATCGCGGGTGAGCTGGGGCTCGAGTACGCGGCGATCTGCGTGGTCGACAACCTCGCGAACGGGTTGGCGGAGAGCCGGCTCTCGGTCCCCGAGATGGAAGCCGACCGGCTGGTCAACGCCGGGCTCCTGCGCGACGGCCTCGCCGCGGTGCTGCCGCGGCTGGGTGCGGTGGGACGGTGAGCGCGCTCGTCGTCACCGGCGCGCGGACGCTCGACGGCGCGACGGTCGGCCTGCGCTGCGCGCCCGACGGCACGATCGCCGCACTCGGCCCCGACGTCACCGCGGCCCCCGGCGAGGAGGCGCTCGACGCCGCCGGCGCAATCCTCGTCCCGCCGCTGGTCAACGGCCACACCCACGCGGCGATGACGCTCTTCCGCGGCTCCGGCGGTGACCTGCCGCTGATGCCGTGGCTGGAAGAGCGGATCTGGCCGGTCGAGGCCAGGATCTCGGCCGACGACGTGTACTGGGGCACGCGGCTTGCCTGCCTGGAGATGATCCGCTCCGGCACGACGCGGTTCTGGGACATGTACTGGCACCCCGAGGCGACCGCGCGGGCGGTGGCAGACGCCGGGATGCGAGCCTCGATCGGCGCCCCCTTCTTCGACAAAGGCCGCGACGTGGCGGCGATGCGCACCGAGGCGATCGAGCACCTGGACGCCCTGAGCGCCGTCGGCGGCCTCGTCGACCCCGCCCTCGCGCCGCACTCGATCTACATGGTCAGCGAGGGGTCGCTGCGCTTCATCGCCGAGCTCTCGGCCGAGCGCGAGGCGCCGGTCCAGATCCACCTCTCCGAGACGAAGCCCGAGGTCGACGACTGCATCGGCGAGCACGGCCTCCGCCCCGCCGCCTACCTCGACGGCCTCGGCCTGCTGACCGAGCGCACGCTGCTCGCCCACGGCGTCTGGCTGGACGACGAAGAGCTCGACCTGATCGCCGCCCGCGGCGCCACCGTCGTCTCCAACCCGGCGGCGAACATGAAACTCGCCGTCGGCAAGATCTTCGACTACCCCTCGGCGCGGGCCGCCGGGGTGCGGGTCGGCCTCGGCACCGACGGCGCCGGCTCCAACGACTCGCTCGACCTCCTCGCCGACCTGAAGCTCTTCGCCCTCGCCCAGCGCCACGCCGCCGCCGACGCCACCGCGATCTCGGTCAGCGACGCCTGGGCGATCGCCACCGGGGCGAAGGCCCCCCTCCTCGGCGCCACCCCGCTCGAGGTCGGCGCCCCGGCCGACTTCCTCCTCCTCGACCCGCACGCCCCCGAGCTCGCGATCGGCGACCTCCCGGCCGACCTCGTCTACGCCGCCGGCCGCACCGCGGTCGACACCGTCGTCGTCGCCGGCCGCGTCCTGATGCGCGGCGGCGTCCAGCCCGAGCGCGAAGAGGTTGTCACCAAGGCGCGCGAGCGGGCGAAGCGCTTGGGGTTGTAGGGCGCGGCAAGGGACGCAAGGCGCGGCGGTCAACACGGCCGTCTCGGCCACGACCCCCTGCACGCTTGTCTCGCATAGCGAGACAAGCGTGCAGGGGGCTGGCTGTGACCGTGCCCGAGACGGCCGGGGTATGTGAGGTGTCGGGGAAGTGCGACGCCGTCCCGGGTGACGACGCGAACTCCGCGCTTCCGTGCGCCTTCCTCATTGGACAAAGATCTCCGTGTTTAGTTTCGGGTCTATAGCGACCCAAACTCGACGCGCACCTTTCGTGACACCCCCGATCGGAGCGGAAGCGTCACGGACCACGCGCACTTGTTCACGCCACAACGGGATCCCGTAATACCCCCCAGGGGTATGTGCTACGGTCGGACCGGTGCCCGTCCTCGAAAAGATCTGGCAGGGGATCGAACAGTCCTTCCTGATGGCCTACGAGGTCTGGTGGGCGCTGGTGATCGGGTTCGCGATCTCGGGGATCGTCCAGGCCTGGGTACCTCGCGCCCGGATCGAGGGGGCCCTGTCGGGGACCGGCCTCGCGCCGATCGCCAAGGCCACCGGGCTCGGGGCCGCCTCGTCGTCCTGCTCCTACGCGGCGATCGCGATCGGCCGGTCGCTCTTCGCCAAGGGCTCCTCGGCGATCACCGCGCTCGCCTTCCAGTTCGCCTCGACCAACCTGGTCTGGGAGCTCGGGCTCGTCCTCTGGGTGCTGATGGGCTGGCAGTTCACGCTGGCCGAGTTCGTCGGCGGCCTCGTGATGATCGCCCTGATGGCGGTGCTGCTGCGCCGCTTCGTCTCGCCGCGCCTCGAAGCACGGGCGCGGGAGAACGCCGAAGCGGCGGGAGGCGGGCACGAACACGACCACGCAGGCGAGCGCAGCTGGCGCGACGTCGCGGCGAACTTCCGCATGGACTGGCAGATGCTCTACAAGGAGATCGCGCTCGGCTTCCTGCTCGCCGGCTTCATCGGCCTGCTCGGCGACGAATTCTTCAACGTCCTCTTCGTCACCGACGCGCCGCCGCTCGTGCGGACGATCGAGAACGTCCTCGTCGGCCCCTTGATCGCGGTGCTCAGCTTCGTCTGCTCGGTCGGCAACGTGCCGCTCGCCGCAGTGCTCTGGTCCGGTGGGATCGGTTTCGCCGGGGTCGTCGCCTTCATCTTCTCCGACCTGATCGTGATCCCGATCGTGATCGCCTACCGCAAGTACTACGGGACCGCCTTCGCCCTGCGGATCACCGCCCTGATGTTCGTCACGATCGTGGTCGCCGCACTGATCGTCGACGGCGTCTTCGGCCTCGTCGGTCTCGTCCCCACCGGACCGCGGCCGACCCGCACCGATGTCTTCGGTCAGGTCGGGCTGAACTACAAGCTGGTGCTGAACGTGGTGGCGACGGGGATCTTCATCGCCCTCTTCTGGCTCTCCCGGGACGACCCCGCCTCCCACCACCACGAGCACCATTCGGGTACCGAGAACCGCGAACTGAGTAAACAGGACCCCGACGGGGTATAGGGTCGGCTCCAGTGCCCGCCGCCGAGGCGTCCGAACAGCCCCAAGGCGGAGCTTCTTCCGTCAGTTACCGCGGCGCGACCAAGCGCTACGGAAACGCCACGGCTCCAGCCGTCGATCGCCTCGATCTCGAGGTCGAGGCCGGCGAGATCTGCGTGCTCGTGGGGCCTTCCGGCTGCGGCAAGACCACCTCGATGCGGATGGTCAACCGGATGATCGAGCTGACCGAGGGCGACATCCTGATCGGCGGCGAGTCGGTCAAACGCAAGGACGCCGCCCGCCTGCGGCGGGAGATCGGCTACGTGATCCAGCAGGTCGGCCTCTTCCCCCACCGCACGATCGCCCAGAACATCGCCACCGTGCCGCAGCTGCTCGGCTGGGACAAGGCGCGGATCCGCGCCCGCACCAGCGAGCTGCTGGACCTGGTCGGCCTCGATCCCGAGCTCGCCGACCGTTATCCGGTGCAGCTCTCGGGTGGCCAGCAGCAGCGTGTCGGCGTCGCCCGCGCCCTCGCCGTCGACCCCCCGGTGATGCTGATGGACGAGCCCTTCGGGGCGATCGACCCGATCGCCCGCGAGCGCCTCCAGAACGAGTTCCTCCGCCTCCAGGCCAACATCAAGAAGACGATCCTCTTCGTCACCCACGACATCGACGAGGCGATCAAGATGGGCGACCGGATCGCGATCATGAAACAGCACGGGCGGGTCGAGCAGTACGCGACGCCGGCCGAGATCCTGATGGCGCCCGCCAACGAGTTCGTCGAGGACTTCGTCGGCGCCGACCGGGCGCTGAAGCGCCTCTCGCTGATGCGGGTCGGGGACATCAACCTCTGGCGCGCGCCGAACGCGAGGCCGGGCCAGTCGACCGCCGAGGTGCGGGCGCAGCTCGACGACCCCGCCGTCGAAGTCCCCTACGCCCTGCTGATCGACGAGCGCGAACGCCCGCGGGGCTGGCTGACCGAGCGCGACCTCGCCGGGGACACCGTGCCCGCCACCGCCGACGCGCCCCTCGGGCCGGTCCTGGAAACCGGCGACGTGATGCGCGACGCGCTCGCCGACCTGCTCCAGGGCGAGTCGATGTACGCGCCGGTGGTCGACCACGAAGGCGGCATCGTCGGCATCCTCTCGGTCGAGATCATCTCCGACTTCCTCGGCTCGCCGGAGGCGAAGACGGACGAATACAGTGCGGCGGAGCGCCCCCACGGCACCGACCGCGAGACCCAGATCCGGGCCGATGAATAGCGCCCTGATCGGGATGCCGCTCGCCGCGGTCGGCGAAGTCGGGGAAGGGTTCTTCAAAGAACGAAGCGCCGAAACGCTCGGCTGCGTCGCCAAGTCGAGCCACCTCTTCTGCGGCGAATGGGCGATCGAACACATCGGCGACTACGCGAACCCGGCGCGACAGCAGTTGGAAATGGTGGTGATCTCGGTCTTGATCGGGTTCGCGATCGCCTTCGCCCTCGCCCTCCTCGCCCGCCGCTTCCGCTACCTCGAGCCGCCGCTCCTGGCGGGCACCGGAATCCTCTTCGCGATCCCGAGCGTCGCCTTCTTCCTTTTGCTGCTGCCGATCACCGGCCGTGGCCGGGAGACGGCGATCATCGCGCTCAGTGCGTACACCCTGCAGATCATCTACCGCAACGTCATGGTCGGCCTGCACAACGTGCCCGAGTCGGCCAAGGATGCCGCCCGTGGCACCGGCCTGACCGAGCGGCAGATCCTCTGGAAGGTCGAGATCCCCTTGGCCATCCCCGAGATCATCGCCGGGCTCCGCGTCGCCGTGGTCTCGACGATGGCGATCGCGACGCTCGCCGTCTTCGTCCACGCCGGCGGCCTCGGCGAAAAAATCTACGGCAGCGGCAACCTCAACTTCCCGACCACGATCATCATCGCGGGCGTCCTCGCGATCGTCATGGCGCTGCTCCTCGACGCCGTCCTCCTGATCATCCAGCGGTACGCGACCCCATGGCGACGGGCGGAGGCGCTGACGTGATCGCCGCCCTCCATCCCATATACGCCGGCTTCGGTGGCGCGGTCGAATTCATCTTCCACAAGCAGGTCTCGAACGTCACCGGAGGACACAAGGTAGGCGGCTTCGAACAGGTGCTGGAACTCGCGCTGAAGCAGATCGAGGTGAGCCTCGTCGCCCTGGCGATCGCGATCGTCGTCGCCCTTCCGGTCGGCCTCTACTTCGGTCATAAGGGCACTGGCGAAGCGCTCGCGATCGGCCTCGGGAACACGACGCGCGCGGTACCTGAGCTGGCGGCGATCGCCTTGGTCGCGGCGGTCGTGGGCGTCGGCTTCTGGCCCCTGGTCGCGGTGCTCTCGCTGCTCGGGATCCCACCGATCCTCACCAACGCCTTCACCGGGATCCGCCAGGTCGACCGCCCCACCATCGACGCGGCGCGCGGGATCGGCATGACCGAGTTCGAGCTGCTGCGCAAGGTGGAGCTGCCGATGGCGGTGCCGAGCATCATGGGCGGCGTGCGCACCGCCAGCATCAACATCATCGCCACCGCGACGATCGCACCGCTCGCGGGCGTCCTCACCCTCGGGAACTTCATCATCAACGAAAACGTGTACGGCGCGAACGGTGTGCTCGCCGGAGCGATCGTCGTCGCGGTCATCGCGCTGATCTTCGAGTTCGCCTTGGCAGGGTTGCAAAGGCGGCTCACCTCCAAAGGCCTGCGACTGCCGGCCCAATGATCCCCTCGTCCGTTCAACCCATACAAGGAGGCATGTAGTGAGGTTCAACCAGAAGAAGCCGTTGATGGCATTGGTGATGCTGATCGCGGCGCTCGCGCTCGCGGTGACCGTCTCGGCGTGCGGCGGCGGCTCGAGCAGCTCCTCGTCGGAATCGACCGAAGCGGAAACTCCCGCGACGGAAGAAACCGCCGAAGAACCGGCCGAAGAAAGCGAAGAGGGAAGCACCGGCGGCGAAGCCATCACGGCCGATCCGGCGAATGAAAAGGTCAGCCTGACGATCGGCTCGAAGAACTTCCCCGAACAGGAAATCCTCGGCGAAATCTACACGCAGGCCCTTCAGGCAGCGGGGTACGACGCGAAGAGCGACCTGAGCCTCGGCTCCGAAACGGTGGCTCTGAAGACGCTGAAGGCGGGCAAGGTGTCCGGCTACCCGGAGTACGCCTCGACCGCGCTGACCGCGTTCTTCGGGCTGGAACCGGAAGAAGTCCCCTCCGACTCCACCGAAGCCTGGGAAAAAGCCAACGCCGAATTCGAAAAGGAAGGCCTGACGGCTTTCAAACCGACCCCGTTCGAAAGCGCGAACGCGGTCGGGTTGCTCAAATCGACGGCGGAAAAGTACAACCTGAAAACGATCTCCGACCTCAAGGGCGTGAGTGAAAAACTCAGCCTCTACGGCTCGCCCGAGTGCGAAGAACGGATCGACTGCCTTGCCGGGCTGGAAAAGTATTACGGCCTGAAGTTCAAGGAATTCAAGCCGGTCGACATCGAACTCAGGTACACGGTGCTCGAAAAGGGTCAGGCGGATCTCTCGATCCTCTTCACCACCGACCCGAAGCTCGCCGCCGAAGCGAACAAGTTCGTCATCCTCGAAGACGACAAGCACGTCTTCCCGGCCGGCAACGTGATCTTCGTGACCTCGAAGAAGGTCGCCGAAGAAGCGGGCCCGGATTACCAGAAGACGATCGAAGACGTGCAGTCGGGCCTCACCCTGAAAGTGATGCAGGAGCTCGATGCTCGCGTCGAACTCGAACGTCAGTCGCCGGCGGAAGCCGCCGCCGCCTACCTGGAAGCGGCCGGCTACGTCGAATAGGTCAGTTGCTGCTGTCGGGCGGTGCGGGTGTAGATGACCCGCGCCGCCCAGGCGGCGGTGAGGCCGGAGATCCCGGCCAGGACCAGGGTCCAGCGCGGGTCGTACGTTTCCGCCAGCCAGCCGGTGAGCGGGCCGCCGATCGGGGTCGAGCCGAGGAAGACGATCGAGAAGAGGGCCATCACCCGGCCCCGCATCTCATCCGACACGGCAAGCTGGATGGTCGAATTGATCGAGGAGACGAAGATCACCGCGGCCCCGCCGAGCGCCGCGAGGACGACCGCCTCGAGGACCAGGTCGGGCATCGCGGCGCCGAGGAGCGCGGCGACGCCGAAGGCGAGCGAGGCCGCGGCGATGACCGCGCCGCCGGTCTGGCCGCGGTGGCCGTTGACGAGCGCCGCGACGATCGAGCCGACGCCCATCGCCGAGACGAGCACCGCGTAGGAGCCGGCGCCGCCGCCGAAGCTGAACCGGGCGAGCAGCGGCAGCGCCACCTGGAAGTTGAAACCGAGCGTGCCGACCAGCGCCATCAGCGCCAGCGGCACCGCCAGTTCGGGGGTGCGGCGGACGTGGCGGAGGCCCTCGCGGATCGCGCCGGGCTTGCGGACCGCGGGGAGCGGAGTCTCCAGCGCGCGCGGGTCCATCGACCAGAGCGCGACCAGCATCGCGGCGAAGGTGAGGAGGTTGAGGCCGAAGCAGGGCGTGACGCCGACGGTCGCGATCAGGATCCCGGCGAGCGCCGGGCCGAGGATGCGGGCGACCTCGATGATCACGCTGTTCAGGCTGACCGCGTTGACCAGGCGGTCGGGTCCCACCATCTCGATCACGAAGCTCTGCCGGGTGGGATTGTCGACGCAGTTGACCGCGCCGAAGAGGAAGACGGCGATGTAGATCATCCACGGGGCCTCGACGCCGAAGGCGGTGACCGCGAAGAGGCCGGCCGCCGGGATCGTCATCAGCGTCTGGGTGATGAGGAGCAGGCGGCGCTTCGGGATGCGGTCGGCGAGCACCCCCCCGTAGGCGCCGAAGAGGAGCATGGGCAGGAACTGCAGCGCGGTGGTGAGGCCGACCGCGAAGCCGGAGTCGGTGAGGGTCAGGACCAGCCAGAGCGCGGTGACGTTCTGCATCCAGTTGCCGGAGAGGGAGATCACCTGGCCGACGAAATAGCGTCGGTAGTTCGGCACCTCGAGGGAGTTGAACGAGCGTCGCAGGGCGGTCGTCAACCCCGCTCATCCTCCCGCATGCGGTCGAGCAGCTCGGCGGCCCGGGCGAGGGTCTCGACCTCCTCGGGGTCGAGCTTGCGCAGGCGACGGGCGAGGTAGGCGCTCTTGCGGCGGCGCAGGCGGGCGAGGCGCTCGCGACCGGCCTCGTTCACGGCGACCAGGGAGCTGCGACCGTCGGTCGGGTCGGGAGTGCGCTCGATCAGCCCCTCGCGCTCCAGGCAGGCCAGCGTGCGCGTCATCGTCGGGCGCTTCACCCGCTCCAACCGCGCGAGCTCACTCGGGGTGACCGGGCCCGAGCGGCTGATGCTGGCCAGCACCGCCGTCTGGGTCGGGCTGAGGCCGCTCTCCCCCGCCGCCTCCTGGCGCAGCGCCCGCGAGGTGCGCACGATCGCGTTCCGCAGCTGGGAAGCGGTGTCGGTGAGGTCGGTGTCGGGGATCCTGGCTGCCATATGAAAGTTAGCTTAGGTAATTAGCCTAGCAAACTACCTTCGTTGGCTAAGGTGCGCGAGGTGAACCCTGCGGAGGCTCGCGTGCTCGACTCGTCCCGTTATCCGCCGCACCTCTCCGAGGCCGGCTTCATGGCGCCCTGCCCGCGGCGCATCCGCGCGACCCGCGACGGGTCGACCGTGATCGACTCGGTGAGCGCCGTCTACGTCTGGGAGGTGCCGCACTACCCCGCGTACTACCTGCCGCGCGAGGATGTCGACGCGGCGCTGATCGGGCTCGAGTCGACCCAGACCTTCGAGAGCGGCCCTTTCGTCGGGCTCGTCCACGTCGACTGGCATGCGGTCGACTCGTGGTTCGAGGAGGACGAAGAGGTCTTCGGCGGCCATGCCCGCAGCCCCTACGCGCGGGTCGACGCGATACGTTCGTCCCGGCATATCCGGGTCGAGCTCGACGGCATCGTCCTCGCCGAAAGCGCCGCGCCGGTGATGCTCTTCGAGACCGGCCTCCCGACCCGCCACTACGTGCAGCGCACCGACGTCTTCTTCTCCCACCTCGAGCGCTCGGACACCGTCACCTACTGCCCCTACAAGGGGACGACCAGCGACTACTGGTCGGCGACGGTGGGCGGCAGGACGGAGCGGGACATCGCCTGGTCCTACGCCTACCCGAACGTCGCGGTCGCCGCGATCGCCGGATTGGTCGCCTTCTACGACGAGCGCGTCGACACCTTCCTCGACGGCGTCCCGGTGACCCGTCCCCGGACCAAATTCCACGGAGGGGAGTAGCCGCGTGACCGACGTCGCCGAAGCGCGAGACAAACGCTGGATCGCCCTGGTGCTCCTCTGCGTCGCCCAGTTCGTCGTCGTCCTCGACGCCTCGATCGTCAACGTCGCCCTGCCGACGATCAAGGAAGCGCTGAACTTCTCCGAGGGCAGCCTGCCCTGGGTGGTGAACGCCTACGTCCTCACCTTCGGCGGCTTCCTGCTGCCCGGCGGCCGACTCGCCGACCTGCTCGGCCGGCGCCGTCTCTTCATGGCCGGGCTGGTCCTCTTCGCGCTCGCCTCGCTGGCGGGCGGCCTCGCCGCCAACTCGGGGCAGCTGATCGCCGCCCGCACGGTCCAGGGCCTGGGCGGGGCGATCCTCTCCCCCGCCGCCCTCTCGATCGTCGCCGTCACCTTCAAGGACGGCGCCGAGCGCAACAAAGCGCTCGGGGTGTGGGGCGCGGTGGCGGGCTCCGGCGGTGCCGCCGGAGTGCTGCTCGGCGGCGTCCTCACCGAATACATCGGTTGGGAATGGGTGCTCTGGGTGAACGTGCCGATCGGCATCGCCGCCGCGGCGATGGCCCCGGCCCTGATCGCCGAGACCAAGGCCGAAGTCGAGACCCGCCACTTCGACATCGCCGGCGCGATAACGATCACGCTCGGCCTCTCCGCCCTCGTCTTCGCCCTGCTCGATGCCGAATCGGCGGGCTGGGGCTCCTTCCAGACGATCGGCACGATCGTCGGCGCGCTGATCCTGCTCGCCGCCTTCGTCGCGATCGAGCTGCGCTCGCGGGCGCCGCTCGTCCCCTTCTCGATCTTCCGCGTCCGCACGGTGACCGGCGCCAACGTGGTCGGCATCCTGGTCGGCGCGAGCCTCTTCTCGATGTTCTATTTCATCTCGCTCTACATGCAGCAGATCCTCGGCTACAGCCCGATCAAGGCGGGGATCTCCTACCTGCCGCTGGCGGTGACGATCATCCTCGCCGCCCTCGGCCTCGGCTTCGCCTTCGTGCCGGTCACGATCGCCGCCGTCTCCGGCATCCAGGCCCGCGAGCAGGGCCTCGCCTCGGGCCTGATCAACACCT
>JAFDWD010001114.1 GCA_018268695.1 Actinomycetota bacterium | reverse complement strand
GGCGGGCGAGGGAGCGGATCCGCGCCAGCAGCTCGGCGAAGGCGAAGGGCTTCGGCAGGTAATCGTCGGCGCCGAGGCTCAAGCCCTCGACCCGCTCGGCGATCGTCCCCGAGGCGGGCCGCATCAGGACCTTCGTGTCGCCGCCGCGGGCGACCAGCGCGCGGCACACCTCGTCGCCGTGGAGGCGGGGCAGGTCGCGGTCGAGGACGACCACGTCGTAGTCGACGACCGCGGTCCGCGTCAGCGCCTCCGCGCCGTCCGCCGCCACGTCGGCGGCGATACCGTCGCGGCGCAGGACGCGGGCGACCGACGCGGCCAGCTCGGCGTGATCCTCGACGACCAGGACTCTCATCGCCCTCCCAAGGATGCCCGACCGCCGGTCACAGAGCGGTCACAGCCGCGATGACCGTCGTGTGACCACCCCCTCCGTAGAACGGAGCGCAGCGATGACGGCAACCCGAGAGGAGCTGGGATGAGGAAGACGGATTGGCTGGTGGTGGTGCTGGCGCTCTGCGCGGCCGGGCTGGTGGCCTGCGGGGGTGGGGGCGGTGGAGCGGGCTCGGGCGGCGCCGGGGGCGGCGGCGGGAGGGCGGCGCGCGAAGAAGCGGGGCTCGAATTCGCCGAATGCATGCGCTCCCACGGGGTCGCGATGGAAGACCCGAAGGCGGGCCAGGAATCGATCGAGATCGGCGGCGACCCGAACGACCCGACCACCAGGAAGGCGGAGGCGGCCTGCAACGGCAAGCTCGACAAGGTCGCCCAGGAAACCTCACCGGAAGAAGACGAGGAATTCAGGGAAGGGTGGCTGGCGTTCACCGAATGCATGCGCGGGGAAGGCATCGAACTGGCCGACCCGGAATTCCAGGGCCCCGGCAAGGTCCTCCTGGGGATCGCCGGCGTCGACACCGAATCGCCCGCCTTCGAAGCGGCCAAAGAAGCCTGCGGCGACAAGGTCCCGGACACCGGCGGCTTCGGGGTCGGTGGTTGAGGTGCGCCGTCGGGTGCTCGGCGTGGCGGCGCTGGTCCTCGTGGTGGGGGCCGCGGTCGTCCTCGCCGCCGGCTCGGGCGGGGCATCGGGACCCGGGACGGCGGCCAAGGCGACCGGTACCGGCACGGTCGAGCGCCGCACGCTCGCCGAACGGCTGACCGCCACTGGGACGATCGGCTACGCCGGGGAAACGACGGTGCCTGGCCGGCTCGCCGGGACGGTGACGTCGCTGCCCGCGGTCGGCGACACGATCCGCCGCGGCGAGCCGCTCTACGCGGTGTCGGGCCGGCCGGTGGTCCTGATGTACGGGACGGTGCCCGCCTACCGGGACCTCGCCGAAGGCGTCGGCCGCGGCGAGGACGTCGAACAGCTGGAGCGCAACCTGGTCGCCCTCGGCTACGACCCCGGCAAGGTCGACACCGAATGGACCTGGGAGACCGCCGCCGCGGTCCGCGCCTGGCAGGAAGGCGCCGGGATGAAGGCCAGCGGCGAAGTCGAGCTGGGGCGGGTCGCGTTCCTGCCCGGTCCGCGGCGCGTGACGGCGACGGAAGCGACGCTCGGCGAGGCGCTCGCGGCGAGCTCGACGCCGGTCCTGCGCACCAGCTCCACCCGCCGCGTCGTCAGCGTGCGGCTCGAAGCCGACCAGCAGTCGATCGCCCACCGCGGCCAACGGGTCGAGGTCGTCCTCCCCGGCGGCGGGGAGGCCCCGGGAAGGGTGAGCGGGCTCACCGCGGTCGAAGTCTCGACCGGCGAAGGGCCCGGATCGGGCGAAGAAACCGAAGCCGGGGTGGAGGCGACGGTCGCGCTCGTCGGCAAGCAGCGGATCCCGGCCCTCGACGGGGCGACGGTCAACGTCCTCTTCACCCAGCGGATCCGCAAGGACGTGCTGAGCGTGCCGCTCACGGCCCTGCTGGCGATCGGCGGCGAACGCTTCGCCGTCGACGTCGTCGAAGGGAGCGCGCGGCGGCGGATCGTCGTCACCCCGGGCCTCGCCGCCGACGGCTATGCCGAGGTTGCGGGGAAAGGCCTGCGCGCCGGGATGACGGTGGAGACGGGACGGTGAGCGCCACGGCCGCGGGCGCCCCGCCGGTGCTCGAGCTGCGCGACGTCCGCAAGACCTACCCCGGTGGCGTCGAGGCACTCCGCGGCGTGTCCCTGAGCGTCGCGCGCGGTGAGCTGACCGCGATCGTCGGCCCCTCCGGCTCGGGCAAGTCGACCCTGCTCCACCTGATGGGGACGCTCGACCGGCCGAGCGCCGGGTCGGTCTCGATCGAGGGCAGGGACCTCTCGCGGGCCTCCGACGACGAGCTCGCCGGGCTGCGCGCGACGCGGATCGGCTTCGTCTTCCAGCGCTTCTTCCTGCTCGAGGCGGCGCCGGTGATCGACAACGTCGCCGACGGGCTGCTCTACGCGGGCGTCCCGGCGGCGGAGCGGCGTGAGCGGGCGGCGGCGGCGCTCGCCCGGGTCGGCCTCTCCCATCGCGAGCGCCACGGGGCGGCGAAGCTCTCGGGAGGCGAGCGCCAGCGGGTGGCGGTGGCGCGGGCGCTGGTCGGCGAGCCCGCGATCGTTCTCGCCGACGAGCCGACCGGCAACCTCGACACGCGGACCGGCGGTGAGCTGATGGAGCTGCTGCGCGTCCTGAACGAGGGCGGCGCGACGCTCGTGATCATCACCCACGACGAGGAGATCGCCGCCTCGGTGCCGCGCCGGGTCGCGGTCCGCGACGGCCGGATCGAGGCGGACCGGGGGGTCGGCCGATGAGCCGCCTGCGTCCCCGCGACCTCCTGCGGCTGGCGACGGTCGGCCTGCGGACGCGCAAGCTGCGCGCGGCGCTCTCGGTGCTCGGGATCTCGATCGGGATCGCCTCGCTGGTCGCGGTCCTGGCGATCTCGGAAACGAGCAAGGCCGACCTGCTGGCGAAGATCGAACGGCTGGGGACGAACCTGCTGGCGGTCGAACCGGGTGAATCGCCGTTCGGCGGCCAGGCGCGGCTGCAGGCGGCGGCGACCGGGCGGATCGATCTCATCGGCGACGTCGAATCGGCGGCCGCGGTCACCACGGTGCCGGGTGCGACCGTGCGCCGCAGCTCCTACGTGCCGGCCGAGATCACCGGCGGGATCTTCGTCGCGGCCACCGACCCGGAGCTGTTGCGGACGCTCGAAGGCGACACCGCCGCGGGGCGCTTCGTCGACCGCGCGACCGAACGCTACCCGGCGATCGTGCTGGGGTCGAAGGCGGCGCAGCGGCTCGGCATCCAGGGGATCGACGGCCCGGTGCAGGTCTACGTCGCGGGCAGGCTCTTCACCGTCGTCGGGATCCTCGAACCGCTGCCGCTGGTCCCCGAACTCGACAACGCCGCGCTGGTTGGCTACCCGGCCGCGGCGCGCCTCTTCGGCACCGACCGCGACCCCTCGCGGGTCTACGTCCGCGCTCGGGAGGGCGAAGGGCCGGTGCGCGGCGCCGCGGCGCTCCTGCCCGGCGCGGCCGATCCCTGGGCGCCGAAGGAAGTGGCGGTCAGCCGGCCCTCCGACGCGCTCGAGGCGCAGGCCGCCGCCGAAGGCGCCTTCACCTCGCTCTTCCTCGGGCTCGGCGCGGTCGCCCTCCTCGTCGGCGGGATCGGGATCGCCAACGTGATGATCATCTCGGTGCTCGAGCGCCGCTCGGAGGTCGGGCTGCGCAGCGCCCTCGGCGCCCGCCGGCGCCACATCGCGGTCCAGTTCCTCGGCGAGGCCTTCGTGCTCGGCATCTGCGGCGGCGTCGTCGGGGTGGGACTGGGGGTCGGGGCGACCGCCGCCTATGCGGCGACCGAAGGGCTGACCCTGCTGGTGCCGCCGGTCGCTATCGCCGGTGGGCTCGCAGCCGCCTGCGTCCTCGGGGCGCTGGCCGGCCTCTACCCGGCGATGCGGGCCGCCCGCCTCACCCCGACCGAGGCGCTGAGGACGGCATGAGGCTGACCGCGACGACCGTGGTGGTCCTGCTCGTCCTCGCGTTCGCGTGGAGCAAGATCGGCGGCGGTCAGGAGCCGCGAAAGGTCCATGGAGATCAGCACCTCGACTGGCCGAGCGAAGGCGAGGCGGCGGTGGCGGTCGACGGGGTCGGCAGCCTCGGCGCGGTCGGCGGCGGCCAACCCGTGCCGATCGCCAGCCTCGCCAAGGTGATGACCGCCTACCTGGTGTTGAAGGACGACCCGCTGGGTCCCGGGGAAGAAGGTTTCACGATCACGATCGGGCCCGCCGACGTCGAAGATCTCGAACGGCGGCGCGAGCTCGGCCAGTCGGTGATCCCGGTGGAGGTCGGCGAGGTCCTGAGCGAGCGCCAGGCTCTGGAGGCCCTTCTCCTTCCGTCGGCCAACAACGTCGCCGCCCTGCTCGCCGTCCATCAGGCGGGCAGCATCGAAGCCTTCGTCGGCGAGATGAACGAAGCCGCCGAGGAACTCGGCATGGGACGGACCACCTACACCGACCCGAGCGGCTTCGAAGACTCCACCGTCTCGACCGCCCGCGACCAGCTGAAGATCGGCCGCGCGGCGATGGCCGACCCCACGTTCGCCGAAATCGTCGCCATGCCCGCCGCCGTCCTCCCGGTCGTGGGCGAAGTCGCCAACTTCAACGAACTGGTCGGCCACGAAGGCTTCATCGGGATCAAGACCGGCTCCGACCAGGCGGCCGGCGGCTGCCTCCTCTTCGCCCGCCGCGTCCGTGTCGACGGCCAGGCCCGCAAGATCCTCGGCGCCGTCCTCGGCCAGCGCGACGGCGACCTGATCGCCGCCGCCCTCGCCGCCACCCGCACCCTGACCGACTCGGCGATCGCCGCGCTTCGACGCTGATCCCCGCGCCCAGCTGTTCTTTATGGAGCCCACAGCTCCATAAAGAACAGCTGGCGGGGAGGGGGCCTGCTAACTTACAACCAGATGGTTGTAAGTTCTGAAGACCTGCTGTTCGGGGCGCTGGCCGATTCGACCCGGCGCGACATCTTGCGGCGGACCCAGGAGGGGCGGTTGTCGGTGTCGGCGCTGGCGCGGGAGTATCCGATCAGCGTCACCGCGGTGCAGAAGCACGTCGCCGTGCTGGAGCGGGCCGAACTGGTGAGCAAGCAGCGGGTCGGCCGGGAGACGATCGTGCGGGCGCGGAGTGAGGGGCTTCGGCGCGCGCACGCGGCGCTCGATCGGCTGGAGACGGATTGGCGGGGGCGGGTCGAGCGGATCGACCGCCTCCTCGACGACGAAAAAGGAGACAGCTGATGCCGGTGACCGATGTGACCAAGGACCTCGACGCGCTGACGATGACCGTCACCGCGGAGTTCGACGCGGGCGCCGAGCGGGTGTGGGAGATGTGGTCGGACCCGCGGCAGCTCGAGCGCTGGTGGGGGCCGCCGTCCCATCCGGCGACCTTCGTCGACCACGATCTGGTCGCCGGTGGCCGCGCCGCCTATTACATGACCAGCCCGGAGGGTCAGAAGTACCACGGTTGGTGGCGCTTCGAGGAGGTCGATCCGCCGACCATGCTGCGCTTCGAAGACGGCTTCGCCGACGATGACGGGAAGCCGAACGAGGGGATGCCGACGACGATCGCGACGGTGACGATCACCGAGTCCGCCGGCACGACGACGATGTCGATCCACTCCAAGTTCGCCGACCGCGAGGGAATGGAACAGACGATCGAGATGGGCGTCGAGCAGGGCATCACCGAAGCCGTCGGCCAGATCGACGCACTCCTCGCGGGCTGAGGGCGTTGTCCTGGCGGTTCCGGTCAGACGGAAGGCGCACGAAACATGGGGAACGTGCGCGGAAGCTTGGAGCTCG
>JAFDWD010001113.1 GCA_018268695.1 Actinomycetota bacterium | reverse complement strand
GATGCGCCAGCCGCGCCGCACCCCTTCGGTGCCGATCACCGCGGTCGGCAGGATCGGCGCGCCGGTCTGCAGCGCCAGGCGGCCGACGCCGAGCTTCGGGTTGGCGAGGCTGCCGCTGCGATGGCGGGTGCCCTCGGGGAAGATGCAGAGCGTCCCGCCCCGTTCGACCACCAGCCGCGCCGTCTCCATCGCCTCGTCGTCGGCTTCGCCGCGACGGATCGGGAAGGCGCCGAGGCGCGACAGGAACCAGGCCTGGAGCGGCTTCTGGAAGAGCTCAACCTTCGCCACGTAGTTCATCGGCCGCCGCCAGGGCAGGCAGGCGCCGACCACGAAGGGGTCGAGGAAGCTGCGGTGGTTGGCCGCGACGATCAGGCCGCCGTCGACATGCCGCGCGTACTTCCGCCCGGTCCGCGAAAGGCGGAAGTAGACGAGGAAGAAGGGGACGAAGAGCAGCCGGATGACCACATATAGCGGCCAGTTGACGCTGTGCTTGCGGGTGTAGGCGTGCAGCGCCGCGAGGCGCTCGTCGGGGATCACGCTGTCGGCTACACGTGGACCGCCGCTCGGTTACGTCAACGGAGCGCGCGGATTGACGACCGGGCGCAACTTCGGTTCGACCTCGTCGCGCAGATGCTCGAAGGCGGGCGGCAGGGAGAGCTTCTCCCCCAGGTGCTCGAGCGGCTCGTCGACGGTGAATCCGGGCCCCAGCGTGGCGATCTCGAAGAGGACGCCACTGGGCTCGCGGAAGTAGATCGACTTGAAGTAGAAGCGGTCGATCTCCTTGGTCGGATGGGCACCGGCCGAGATCGCCTTGTCGCGCCAGGCGAGGTGCTCCTCCGGGGCGCAGGCCCAGGCGACGTGGTGGACCGAGCCCGCGCCCTGGACCGGACGCCCGTCCGGCGGCGGGTCGTAGATGTAGAGGCCGCCGCGCTCGGCTCCCCGGGCCTCCCAGCCGGCCTCGGTGGCCTCGAACTCGAGCGCCTCCAGGAGCGCCGAGCTGGTGTCGGGCGCCGCCGCGTAGGCGCGCACCGCGTGGAAGCCCTGCAGGGCCAGCTCGTGCGGGATCTCGGGGTGGTCGGCGATCAGCGGCGCATCGGGCACGTCGGCGACGAGGAGCTGATGGTCGAGGCCCTCGGGGTCGGAGAAGTGGAGGCCGTCGGCCTCGCGTCGGGCGTCGACCTCGAGCGCGCCCAGCCGGCCCTCCCAGAAGTCGAGCGCCTCCGGCCCGCCGACCCGCCAGACGATCCGGTGCACCATCCCGACCCCCGCCCGGCCCGGAGCGGCGCCTGGGTACTCGAAGAAGGTCAGGTCGGCGCCGGGGTCCCCGGCCTCGTCGGCGAAGAACAGGTGGTAGACGGTCGGGTTGTCCTGGTTGACGGTCTTCTTGACCAGCCGCAGGCCCATCACCCCCGCGTAGAAATCGACGTTGCGCTGGGCGTTCCCGGTGATCGCCGTGATGTGGTGGATCCCCTCCAGCCGCATGTGCCACGTATACCATCACCCCGATGAAGCCCTGGCGACGGAGGACCGTCAAAGCCCTCCTGGTGCTCGGCGCGCTGTTCGCCTTCCTCAGCGTCTTCGCCATCTGGGTCGAGCGCCAGGCGCTCGACACCGGCGAGTGGACGAATACCTCGGGCCACCTGATCCGCAACGCGACGATCCGCTCGGCGTTGGGCGAATACATGGTGGAACAGCTCTACGAAAACGTCGACGTGGAAAAAAAGGTCGAAGAAGTCCTCGAAGAACTGCCCGGCAAGGCGAAGGAACTGGCCGGCCCGGCAGCGACCGGGCTGCGACAGGTAGCGGTTCCAGGGGTCGAAAAGATCCTCGAAACGGGAACCGCGCAATCACTGTGGGAAACCGCCAATCGGACCGCCCACGAACAGCTGATCGCGGTACTGGAAAACAAGAAAGAATCGGTCGATACGGCCAATGGGGAAGTGAAGCTGAACCTCGGCAGCCTCCTGACCAACCTCGCGGGGCAGGTCGGGCTGGGCAAGAGCCTCGCCGAACAGCTGCCACCGGACGCGGGTCAGATCACCATCCTCAAGTCCGAACAGCTGAAGACGGCTCAGGACATCGTGATCGCGATCAAGGGCCTGGCGCTGCTGTTCTCGATCCTCACCTTCCTCGTGTTCGGCCTGGCGATCTACCTGACCGAGGGCGGCCGCTGGATCACCGTGCTCTTCAGCGGCGTCGCGCTGATCGTCGCCGCCTTGTTGGTGCTGGTGCTGCGGCAGGTCGGCGGCGGGATCGTCGTCGACCAGCTGGTGAAGCAGGAAAACATCAAGCCGGCCGCCGAAGCCGCCTGGTCGATCGGCACCTCCCTGATGGTCTCGATCGCGACCACGATCATCATCGTCGGCGTCTTCTTCGTGGCCGCCGGGTGGCTGTCCTCGCCGACCGGCGCGGCGAAGGGCACGCGGCGCGTCCTCTCCCCGGCGCTCGACCGCTACCTGCCCTATTGCTACGGCGGCCTGGTGCTGATCCTCGCCATCTACCTACTGAGTGCCTCGGAGGTCGGGCTGCGGACCTTCCTCACCGTGGTCGTGCTCGGGATCATGGCCGCCTTCGGCCTGCACGAGCTGAGTAAACAGACCGCGCAGGAGTTCCCCGGGCTGACCTTCGGCGAGGTGCTGGCGCCGACCCGCGCGGCCATCGACAAGGCGGTCACCGACGCGAAACTGGGCGAGCGGGCCTCGAAGATCAAACTGCCCGACGTCAAACGGCCGGACGTGAAGATGCCAGACGTCAAACGGCCGTCCGGCATCGGGATCCCCGATCTGCGCCGGCCCGCCGGCCGTGGCCGCGGTCGCGCCGACGCGGCCCCCGCGGCGCCTCCGCCGCCATCCCGCGCCGAGGTGATGCAGGAGGAAGACGCCCGGCTCTCGAGCCTCGAACGGCTGGCGACCCTGCACGAAAAAGGCGTCCTCACCGACGAGGAGTTCGCGGTCGAGAAGGCGCGGCTGCTGAAGCTGTGACGTCGAGGCGCCTCCTCCCCGTCCTCATGGCGGCGCTCGCGCTCGCCCTCGTCCTCGCCTCCTGCGGCGGCGGTGGCAGCAGCTCGAGCGGCGGACAGCAGACGGTGATGCGCAAGTCGCAGCCCGGTTCCGGGACCACCTACCTCCCCGACGTCACCGGCCGCAACTTCGTCAAGCCGGCGAGCTACGGCTTCGGCGGCGACGGCGACATGACCGCGACGAAGCTCGACTGGCACGGCTGGGGCGAAGCGAAGGCGACCGCCTTCGGCACGATCTCCCAGCATCCGGCCAACGGCCTGGTCGACACGTACTCCGGGAGCATCACCGCGTCGGCGCCGAAGACCTGTAAGGGCGCGCAGTACTACACCGAGGTGATGGCCCACCTGCCGAAGCAGGCCGACTACGTGCCGAGCGAACCGACGAAGCTGAAGACGCCCTGCGAATAGCTCCCGACTTTTCGGGAGTCGCGCTGCCGAGAAGTCGAAATCGTCGAACCGGACGGACTTCTGTTCGGTACTCGTATGGTTTCGTGACACCTACGCTCCCCGAGTCATCCGACCAACAAGGGAGAGCGTCACAGTGATCAAGTCCACCCGGAAGTTCCTCGCCGCGGCCGCCGGGGCCGCCCTGATCGTCCTCGTCGTCGTCCTGCCGACCGCGGCCTCCGCGCAGCATCGCGACATGGACTGCGCCGACTTCAGCAGCCAGCGATCCGCCCAGATCTTCTTCCTCAAGCACGGCGGCCCCCGCTACGACCCCGACCGCCTCGACGCCGACCACGACGGGATCGCCTGCGAGGACAACCCGGCGCCCTACTACTACGGCAAGCGCCTGCCCTGACCGGCTGAGAATCGGCGCGGCGGTCGCCTGCTCCTCAGCCGACCGGGCCGGTCGGCTGGTCCAGGTGGCGGGTCTCGTTGAAGCTGCGCAGGAGCCAGCGGCCGTCCTCGTGGACGACCAGGCGGGAGATCGAGCCGTTGTCGGCGTGGATGAAGGCGAAGGGGCGGCTCCCGGTGGCCATCGCGCAGAGCTGGCCGATCACGGCGCCGTGGGCGAAGGCCACCGCGACCGTCCCCGCCGGCACCGAGCCGGCGATCTCCTCGATCGCGGAGCGCAGGCGGCCCTCGAAGTCCGCCAGGGACTCGGCGCCGGGAATCACGTCCCAGCGTTCCTGCGCGGCGATCTCGGCGACGAGCGGATCGCCTTCGGCGACCTTGATCCGGTACTCCCCGCCCTCCAGGTCCCCGAGGAAGATCTCCCGCAGGTCGGGCAGCACCGTCGGCTCCAACCCGCTCGCCTCCGCGAGCGGCCCGGCGGTTTCCTGGGTCCGTCGCAGGTTCGACACGAACATCCCGGAGAAGCGCTCGTCGGCAAGCTCGCGCGCCACCGATCGCGCCTGACCCCGCCCGACCTCCGAGAGCGCCGGATCCCCCTGCCCGTCGATCAGGGGGAAGCGCTTCCCTGGCAGCGCCGCTTCCGAGGCCCCGTGCCGCACCACGATCACCTCGACCGCATCGGGCGGCGGCACGTAGCGGTGCTGCTCGAACCCGGTCGCTTCCTCGCTCATCGCCGACAGCATGATCGTTCGTGCTCGCCCGCGGCGAGCGCCTCCCCGACGCGGGGGCCCGGTCCCTCAGCGGCGGAGTTCGACGTCGTGCCCGGCGTCGAGCTCCGCGAGGAACGAGGTCAACCGCCTCGCGACGATCTTCGCCTCGCCCCCCTCCCACGGCGGATCGGTCGAGACGATCGAGGCTCCGTCATCATCTTCGGCCAGCCGATGCTGGAGGTAGAGCGGCTCATGGCCGGTCCAGAGGACGCCGCGCAGGACCGGATCGAAGGGGCTCGGCGCGATCGGGACACCAAGCTCGGCGGCGATCGCTTCCGCCGCGGTGTCGGCCTGCTGGGCGGCGATACCGCCCTGCTTGACGGGGAAGCTGGTGATGTCGCCGGCGGCGTAGGTCCGCTCGCAACGCAGGGCACGGCAGTGCTCGTCGATGCGGATGAAACCCTTGGAGTCGTGGATGAATCCGCCCACCTCCGGGGCCTCGATGCGCGGAAGGCTGATCACCTCGTCGAACTCCAAGCTCGCCTCAGGAGCCACCTCCAGCCGACCTCCTTCGAAGCCGATCGGGCGGGTTGCGGCGATCACCTCGATCCCCCTGCTCTCGAGCAGGCCCGCAACGGCGTTGGCGACCTCGGTCCCGAACAGCTGCAGGGGGCGGTCCTCGGGCGTGACGACGGTCAGCTCGTAGTCCGCGACGCCCGCCCGCGAGAGCTCGGCCTCGGTCAGCAGGGCCAGCTCGTACATCGGCAACGACCAGTCGCCGATGCTCGGCATGGTGAAGGCGACACGGCGGATCCGCCCGGCCTTGAAGCGCTCGAGGATCTCTTCGACGTCCGCGGCTTCCCGGATCCCCCAGAAGGTCGTGGCGCCGGAGATCGGCCACCTGCGCGAGGCTCCCGCGGCGAAGAGGAGGTGGTCGTAGGGAATCGAGCCACCGTGGAAGGTGGTCGCGAGCCGGGCACCAGCGTCCACCGACACGATGTTGTCGGGGTGAAACTCGACGCCGCAGCGCCGTGCCAGCGCCGGGAGGTCATACGTTTTCACCACATTCCCGAACGGTCCGCCTACCGTATGGGGGCGATAGACGAAGTCCTCTCGGGTCGAGTGGATCTCGATGTTCGCCCGCTCGCCCACCAGGTCTCCGATGACGAGCGCCGCCTCCAGCGCCGCCACCCCTCCTCCGACGATGACGACTCTTGGTTTCATCCCAGGCCTTTGGCTCGAGGCTGACGTGGACTGCGATCGTCGCCCCGTTCAGACCCACCGCCATCCGCGCTGTCCCCCCGATCGACGTGCGGCATAACCCCGATGCGTCCCCTTCTGCCCCCCGCAGATGATGCGACCCATGAAGAACGGCAAGCGCTCCTCGACCAGCATCTGGATGACGATCGCCCTGATCGGCATCGTCCTCTCCGTAGTCCTCGCCGCCGGCGCGGGCTTCCTGCTCGGGCACTTCACCGGCGGGGGAGGATCCTCGTCCGCCGCCGAAGAAACCGGCGGACCGGGCTCGGCCGAACCCGGCTCGCAAGTCTTCACCGGCCTCGGTTGCGGTAACTGTCACACCTTCGCCGCCGCCGGCACCACGGGCACGATCGGCCCCAACCTGAACGAATATCTCGCCCCCGATGACAACGCGGCGGGGATCGAAGAAATGATCGTTAACCCCGAAGCCGAGATCGCCGAAGGCTATTCCGGCGGCATCATGCCGACCACCTACGGCCAGACCCTGAGCGAAGAAGAACTCGAACAGCTGACCCAGTTCCTGGTCGCCAATTCACCGGCCAAGTAAGTGTCACCCACCGGGGCCGTCGCAACGCACCGTCTACCCTCTGCCAATGAGACTCGTGAAGGCCTTCGTCGAATGGCTGCGAGACAGGGCCGAAGACGCATGGGCGCTGCTCCATCTCGATCCCGACCTTAAGTCTCGGAAGAAAGACCCCCGCAACGGAGTCTAGGCAGACCTTTCTCACGACACACGCAGCCATCTGCGGTACCGACTGCCCACAGCGCCTACGTGCCCGCAAATCGACTCTGAAGCGGAAGCCCGCCGCCGGGATCGAACCGGCAACCTCCTGATGACTCCTACGGTTGCGGCTGTTTTCGGCTGCTCCGAAAATCCCTGCTAATTGGCGTGTTCTGGCGAATCGGCGTCCATGGCGTCTGCGGCTTTTAGCTGACCGGCTGTTGCCTTTTTGTTGCCCCCGAGTGCCTCGTCGAAGAAGTCGGCACCGCCGACGCCGTCGTCAAGGAGGTGGATGTAGGTCGAGAGGGTGAACGACGGGTCTGCATGACCCAGCCACTCCGAGACCTGCTTTACGTTCTTGCCGTTCTCGAAGAGTAGGGAGGCACAGGTATGCCGGAAGGTATGGAAGGTGACCCAAGGCACCTCCTGGCCGTCACGGTCGACCACCAGCCCGGCCGCCTTCGCCGCGGGCGAGAGGACGCGATTCGCGACGTTCGACCGACGCAGCGCCTCTCCGGTCGCGGTGGTGAAGACAGGACTCTTCTCATCGACGAAGTGATCGCGGCGGTGAGCGCGCAGTCGATCCGCCATGCCGGACGAAAGAGGAAGGTCGCGGCGTCCGCTCTTGGACTTAAGGCGCTGCCTCTTGCCCTCGTAGACCTGTTCACGGACCCTCAGGAGCGGCTGACGGCCGAGGTCGAGATGCTCCCAGTTGACGCCCAGCGCCTCGCTGATGCGCAGCCCGGTATGGGTCAGAAACGAAAAGAACAGATCCCAGTCGTCCCCGACTGCTCGCAGGAAAAGGCGCAACTCCTCCTTGGTCAAAGCCTTAGCCGTCTCGTCGTCCTGGTCGATGACCTTCGGCGCAGGAATGCGAACGCCCGACACCGGGCTAGTCCGAAGGATGCCGTCCTCGACCGCCGTCGCGAACATCGCTGAAGTCGCGGCGCGAACGAGGCGCAGGACCGAAGTCGAGACTTCGGCCTCGCGCAGCTTCCCGTATAGACGCCTCACGTCCACGGGTTCGACCTCACCGAGCCGCCACGTCCCCCACTCCGGAATCACGCGCTCGCTGATCGCCCGCCGGTAGAGACTGCGGGAACGATCCGAGAGGCCCTGCGAGGTCCGCCCCGCGTACGTCTCAATCCACTCCGAGAAGTAGGCGTCGACCGTGAGCCGTGACGACGGCAGCCCGTCACCCGCGCGCCTCTTCCCTTGCGCCTCTCTCGCCTCCGCGAGCGTCCTGAACGTCTCCTTGTGCTGGCGCCCCCGGTGTCGCCACATCACCACGTACGCGCAGTCGCACCGTCCACCCCCACAGTCCTTCTTGTGGCGTCGGAAGATTCCCGGCGTCGAGGTCTTGGTCAGCTTTGCCATGTGGTCCCCACTCCTCTCGTTGATGATGCTCTACGCCCCGGCGCCTCCGGGCGGGTCCGATTCCCCCTCCCACCGCCGCCGGCTTTGACAACCGCAGAACCGCGCCGGACGAGGAGGCCGGAACCTGAGCCGAGGCGAGGGCCGTTAGGAGCCCCGGCGCAGCCGGGGCTTGAAGGCCTCCGAGCCGGTGCCACACTCGCGGTCGCCAAAGCCGTCCGCAACAGGCTCCACGCGACACCATGGGGAGCTGGCCGGTCAGGTCCGCAGCCCGCCGCCCTGGAGCAGCCATCGGTCCAACTCCGAGCGCCTCGCGATCAGGGCGGAGCCGTCGCGGTGGACAGGGATGCGTCTGGCCGAAGCGAGCGCATAGACCCGCGAGCGCGGCGCGTCGATGTAGGCGGCGATCCGGTCGGCGCCGCGCAGCCAACCGTCCTTCGACCGGCGGTCGGCACGCTCGCCGATCAGCTCGGCCGCGCGCTCGGCGATCCGCTCGATCAGCTCCTCGTCGATCTCAAGACGGAGGGCCGCCATGGTCACAGCCCGATCTCCATCGACTGTCCGCGCTCGACCGCGCGGGTCGGCTCAAGACCGAGTGACCGACGCGCCCGCTCGATCGAGCGCTCGGCCGCGATCTGCTCGCGCCGTTCGGCCCTGTCCTTGGCCTCCGGTCCCAATGCAGACTCGCGGTCTTCGACCCCGTTCCGAAGGCGGTAACCCTCGACCTCCCGCACCGCATGGTCCCAGGCCATCCGAGCCGGACCCTTCTCCGGCCTCTCCCCCAGCTCAGCGACGAGATACGCACCGGGAGAGACACGCGCAGCGGCGAGCGCCATATCCTCACGACGGTCGAGGATGCGGTCGATCGCGGCTACCTCCGCGCGGGTGTCGTGGGCGACGGTCGGCATCGCCTCGCGCTCGGCCAGATGACGCGCGAGCGCCTCCCGCGACATCGACTCCCTCGCGTCGAGTTGCCGACTCGTCTCAGCGTGCGCGCGCTTCGCGTCCCGGCTCCATCGCGGCGGCTCGCCGAGCTCCCTGCGCTCCGCCTCGACGCCTGCGAGCAGTTCTTCGCTTTGGGTGATCCGTTCTTCGAGATTCTTCCGGCGTCGTTCGCCCTGCGCCTCGGCGCCCGCCTCCGAGCGCAGCTCGTCCCGCAGCCGGACCAGGTCAGGCGAGGAGAGTGGCTCCAGTCGGGAGCGGAGGGCCTGGTCATGCGCGGACACCTGGGCGCCGTCACGCTCGGCCGCCGCGGCGATGTGGGCGAGGCCCTCGCGACCGGGCGAGTGAGGCGCGTACTCCTCGCGCTCGAGGTCGACCTCCGGGGTCGCGTAGAAGAACGTCTCCTCCCGACTGCGCGAGGCCGCCACGTACAGCTCCTGCCGGTCCATCGAGGGGTCGGCCATAACGTAGGCGCGGTCGACCGTCGAGCCCTGCGCCTGGTAGGTCGTGGCGGCGTAGGCGTGCTGGAGCGCGGGCGCATCGTCATTCGGGTTGACCCGACCCAGGTAGTCGGAGCCGACAGTCACACGTCGGTCCGTGTCGATGCCGACCAGCTCGACAACGCCCTCGGGGTCGAATGCCTCGACCCGCCAGCGCTCACGGTTGTAGATGCCGGCGCGGTGGTCGTTGACGCGGGTGATGACCTGGTCGCCGACCGCGAACCGGCCATCTCCGACCGCGATCTCGGCGTCACCGAGACGGCCTTCGGCCTTCATCAGCTCCCGCGCCAGAGCGTTCAGCCGCTCGACCTCGACGTTTCGCTTGGCGACCATGACCGCGTCCTCGCCGTCAGCGAAGGACCGCCACCAGTCGGCGACCATCGCCTCTCGTCGTGCCTCGGGGTCGGCGGAGACGACGACACGCTCGGCTGAGCGGTAGACCTCGATCGCCTCGGCGCCGTGGCCCTCGCGGATTCGCCGCGCGCCTTCTCGGTCGATGTCGTGTTCATGGCGGATGACCTGGTCGAGGACGACAGGCTCGGTGCGGGCGACGATCGCGGCGAAGAGGCCGCCGGCCTCGATCTCGCCGAGCTGCGCAGGATCGCCGACCAACACCAGCTTGGCGTCGGCCGCGAGGGCGTGGTCGATCAGCCGGGCGATCGTCGCCGAGTCGACCATCCCGGCCTCGTCGACCAGGAGGACCGAGTCGCGGGCGAGTCGGCTCCGCCTGCCGTCAAGCTCGGCGAGGAGCCGGGCGACGCTGGTCGCGTCGAGCCCCTCGGAGCGCAGGACGTTGGCGGCGCGCCAGGTCGGCGCCGCGACCCGCAGGCCAACCCCGGAGCCGGCCCATGCCTCGGCGGCGGCCACGGTCGCGAAGGTCTTCCCGGTGCCGGCCTCGCCGACCACGATGGCGAGTCCCTCTCCCCCGCGCGTCAGGCGCTCGACCATCGCGCGCTGGTCGGCCTTGATGGTCGAGCGGGCCGCGAGGACGCGGGCGACCGCGATCTCGGCGACGACGGCGTGTCCGTCGCTCGCGACCATC
>JAFDWD010001112.1 GCA_018268695.1 Actinomycetota bacterium | reverse complement strand
AATCCAGATGTCGAAGCCGAAGGAGCTGAACTTCTTCGTCGCCGAGCTGAACTGGGACCTCGGCCTCGACTGGTACGCGAGCCGCTTCGACAACCGCTTCAAGGTGCGCGGCGAGTCCTCCCCGCACTACACGAACCTGCCGCGCTACGAGGGCGTGCCGGAGCGGATCAAGCAACACTGCCCCGACGCCAAGCTGATCTACATGGTGCGCGACCCGATCAAGCGCATCCTCAGCCACTGGATGCACGCGACCGGCGCCGGCTACGAGACCCGCGACATGGTCACGGTGCTCTCCGACCCGAACACCCAGTACGTCAACCGCTCCCGCTACTGGACGCAGCTGCAGCCCTACCTCGAGCACTTCGATCGGTCACAGATCGAGGTCATCACCCAGGAGGAGCTGCAGTCGGACCGCGACGGGACGATGCGCAAAGCGTTCGCCTACGCCGGCGTCGACGAGAACTTCACCTCCGAGCAGTTCGACCGCGAGTGGGAGAAGTCGGCGGCGAAGTCCGGCGACAAATATCAGTTCATGGAGAAGCTGATCAAGCTCCCGGGCTTCCGCTCCTTCGACCGCAACTTCGACCGCCTGCCGGAGCGGATGCGCTGGATCGTCGAGAAGGTCGTCCACGACCCGGAGAAGCCGGCGGCGCCGAAGCCGGTCCTCCCCGACGACCTGCTGGAGACGTTGCGCAGCCGCTTCGCGGGCGAAGTCCCCGAGCTGCAGAAGTTCGCCGGCCGCGAGTTCGCCGGCTGGAACGACTACCCAGCCTGAGTCGCCCGCCCGGGGCGCTCTCTAGGGTCTCAGGCGTGCAACGCCTCGTCCCCGACCCCGGCGCGACCTCGGTCGCCGACCAGCTCGAGGGCTACCGCCCCTGGGACGACCCGCCTGCCGACCGTCCCCGCGTCGCCCTGAACTTCGCCTCGACGGTCGACGGTCGCGCCGCGATCGAAGGGCGCTCCGGCAAGATCGGCTCCGCCACCGACACCGCGATGCTGGTCGGGCTGCGGCAGCGCTTCGACGCGGTGATGATCGGCGCCGGGACGATGCGGGTCGAGAAGTACGGGCGGATGATCGGCGATCCCGCCAAGCGCGAGCGCCGCGAGGAGCTCGGGCTCCCGGGCGACCCGCTGATGGTGATCGTCGGCAGCCTCGACCTGCCCTGGGACGCGCCGCTCTTCACCGACGGCGGCGGACGGGTGCTGCTGATCACCGCCGAGCCCGAGGGCGAGCCGCCCGCCACCGCGACCCCGGTCGAGGTGGTCCGCGAACCGGACGGCCGGGTCGACGTCACCGTCGCCCTGCGTCGCCTGCGCGAGGAGCACGATGTCCGGGCGCTGCTCTGCGAGGGCGGCCCGCACCTCCACTCCCAGCTGCAGGCGGAGAAGGTCGCCGACGAGCTCTTCCTGACGATCGCGCCGAAGCTCGTCGGCGCCGGGTCGACGATCCTCGAGGGCGCCTTGCCCGAGGTCGCCGAGCTGGAGCTCGCCTGGCTCCTGCGTGAGGGCTCCGAGCTCTTCGCCCGCTACCTGCGCCGATGAACTAGATTCGCCGCGACTGCGTCAGCGAGAGGGAGGGACGATGGACTTCGAACCGACGGCAGAGGTCGCCGCGCTGCGGGAGCGCATCCTCGACTTCATGGACACCGAGATCTACCCGGTGGAGCGCGAGGTGGCCGAGGCGCTCGACGAGGAGGTCGGCCCCGGTGTCCCCTACCCGGCGAATCTCAGCGCGATCCGCGAGAAGACGCGCGGCGAGGGCCTCTGGAACCTCTTCATGCCCGACGAGCGCTTCGGCCCTGGCCTGAAGAACTGGGAATACGGGCTGCTCTGCGAGGAGATGGGACGCAGCCCGATGGCCGCGCCGATGGCGTTCAACTGCTCCGCCCCGGACACCGGCAACATGGAGATCCTCGCCGAGCACGGAACCGCCGAGCAGCGCGAGCGCTGGCTCGAGCCCGCGCTGGAGGGCCGCATCCGCACCTGCTTCTCGATGACCGAGCCCGAGGTGTCGGGCTCCGACCCCACCCTCCTCCGGGGCCGCGCGGTCCTCGACGGCGACGAGTGGGTGATCGACGCGCACAAGTGGTACACCAGCGGCGCGGTCGGGGCCGAGCTGGCGATCGCGATGGTCGTCACCGATCCCGACGCGCCGGTCTACGGGCGCGCCTCGATGATCTGCGTGCCTACCGACACCCCCGGCTACGAGATGGTGCGGCCGATCCCGGTGATGGGACACGACAAGGGCCCCGGCCACTGCGAGATCCGCTACACCGAGTGCCGGGTGCCGAAGGAGAACCTGCTCGGCGAGCGTGGCGCCGGCTTCGCGATCGCCCAGGACCGCCTCGGCCCGGGGCGGATCCACCACTGCATGCGGGCGATCGGGACCGCCGAGCGGGCCCACGAGATGATGTGCCGCCGGGCCAACGAACGCCACGCCTTCGGCGGCCCGCTGGCCGACAAGCAGTTCGTCCAGGAGGACATCGCGATCTCGCGGATGGAAATCGACCAGGCCCGCCTGCTCACCCTCTACGCCGCCTGGAAGATGGACACCGAGGGCAAGCACGCCGCCCGCCAGTCGATCTCGGCGATCAAGGTCGTCGCCGCGAACATGGTGATGAACGTCCTCGACCGCGCGATCCAGATCCACGGCAGCCTCGGCATGACCGACGACACCGTGCTCGCTCCGATGTGGCGTTACAGCCGCATGTTGCGCCTCGCCGACGGCCCCGACGAGGTCCACAAGATGGTCCTCGCCCGCCGCGAGCTGAACCGCTGGTCGAAGCGCGCCGAGGCCGAGGCCAACGGCGAACCGCTGGAGCCTCGGCACCCGACGCGCATGGTCTAGCCCCGCGACTCGATCTCTTCCGCGGCCGCGGCGAGGCGCTCGACCAGGTGGGCGAATTCTTCGAGGCCGCGGTTGAGCTCGAATTTGCCGTAGCCGCCGGCGGCATAGCGGGCATAGACGCCCTCGAGGATGATCGCCAGCTTCCAGTAGCCGAGGGCGACGTAGAAGTCGAGTTCGGAGAGGTCGCGGCCGGAGGACTCGGCATAACGGGCGGCGAGCTCGGCGCGGGTGGGGAAGCCGGGCGCCAGGTTGGCGGGCATGCCGAGGGCGACGTCGGGGGCGTCGCGCTCGGGCCAGTAGGCCATCAGGGTGCCGACGTCGGCAAGCGGGTCGCCGAGGGTGCAGAGCTCCCAGTCGACCACCGCCGCGACCTCGCCGGAGTCGGTGAGGATCATGTTGTCGAGGCGATAGTCGCCGTGCACGACCGAGGCGCCCTCCTGGGCCGGGATGCGGGCGGCGAGGCGGTCGTGGACCCGATCGATCGAGGCCAGCTCGCGCGTCTTCGACTTCTCCCACTGCCCGTACCAGCGGCGCAGCTGGCGGGCGACGTAGTCCTCCTTGCGCCCGAGGTCACCGAGCCCGACCGCGTCGGGATCGACGGCGTGGATGGCGGCCAGCGTGTCGGCGACGCGCAGGCCGATCTCGCGGCGGTCGCCCTCGTCGGGGAAGGAGGCTTCCGCCTCGGCGACCCCGCGGAGCACCGGCCCGCGGACGAAGTCCATCACGTAGAAGGGCGCGCCGTTGACCGCCTCGTCCTCGCAGAGCCCGACGACGGGCGCCACCGGCACCGGCGTGCCGCCGAGCGCCGCGACGACGCGGTGCTCCCTCGCCATGTCGTGGGCCGAGCTCAGCGTCTTACCGAGCGGCGGTCGGCGCAGCGCCCACTCGTTGCCGGCGGCGTCGCCGACCCGGTAGGTGAGGTTCGAGTGGCCGCCCGCGATCCGCTCGTAGGCGAGCGGTGGGCGCGCGGCCGGGACGTGCTCGGCGAACCAGGCACCGACGCCGGCAGCGTCGATCCCATCGACCGCGGCCGCGGCGGAGCCGTCGCCCTGGCCTGTAGCCTCGTCTCCCATCGCCGCGCAAGCATATTCACGCCGGGCCCGCCGCCTCAGTCCGTCGCTTGCCAACCGCCTCCGGATCGGCTTCGCGATCGCCTTCGCGCTGCTCACCGCGGTGACCGTGATCGGGGTCGGCCGGCTGATCGTGCAGCGCCAGGACTACGAGAACTCGATCGAACGCTCCTACCAACGGGAGATCGCCGCGCGGGTGCAGCTCGCCGAAGGGACGAACCCGACCGCGGCGCGGGCGACGATCAGCCGCGAAGAAGCCAACCGCGAACACCTGCGCGACTCGATCTCCGGCGACACCCGCGACACCGTGATCCTCGTCGGCGCCGGGCTGATCGCCGGGCTGCTCGGCGCGCTCCTCTTGTTCGTCGGCCTGATCCAGGCGATGCGAAGGCCGCTCGAGGCGCTGGTCGGGGCGGCGGGACGGCTCGCCGGTGGCGACCGCAGTGCCCGGGTCGAGGTCGGCGGCGTCTCCGAGGTGGCGACGCTCGGCAAAGCCTTCAACGAGATGGCCGCGGAGCTCGAGCTCGAGGCATCCGAACGCGACCGGCTCGACCGGATGAAAGACGAGTTCGTGCTCACCGCCTCGCACGAGCTGCGCAGCCCCCTGACCTCGGTGCAGGGCTTCGCCGAGCTGCTGATGTTGGACCGCGACTCGCTGACGCCGCGCCAGGTGGAGACGGTCGAGATCATCCTCGACAACTGCCGGCATCTCGTGCGCCTTCTGAACGACCTGTTGGACCTCGCCCGCTCCGACGCGGGGCGCCTCCAGGTCCGGCCCCAGCCGACCCCGTTGGGACCGCTGGTCGAAGACGTCGTCCGCACGATGAGGGCCCAGACCGAGGCGTCAGACCAGACGCTGACCCAGCGAATCGACCCCAATTTGCCGCTTGTGAACGTCGAGGCCGACCGAATTCGCCAAATACTGGTGAATCTGGTTACCAACGCGCATGAGTATTCCCCTGAACACGCGTCTATCCAGGTCAGCGCTCGGGTAGCCGACAATGAAGTGGAGATCAGCGTGACCGACAATGGCCCAGGCATACCCCCCGCTCAGTTGGAGCACATCTTCGAGAGATTCGTGCGCGGGGATGCCGGGCTGACCCAGCGAGTGGGCGGCACCGGCCTGGGCCTGGCGATCTCCAAATCACTGGTCGAGTTGCACGGCGGCACGATCACGGCGGACTCCGTGGTCGGCCGCGGCTCGACCTTTACCGTCTCCCTCCCGGTCAGCGGGCCCGAGGCACCCGAGGCCGCGCCCGCCGCCCCGATGATCGGCGAAGGAGG
>JAFDWD010001111.1 GCA_018268695.1 Actinomycetota bacterium | reverse complement strand
TCTCATGGAGGTCCTGGCAGGCTGTGACCTCCATGAGACGCCCAGGACGGGAGGGAGTGCGGGTTTCGCCGAGGGTCCGTGCGTAAGAGGCCACACCTCGGCCGATCCGCTGACGAAGAGCTTGAGAACTCCACACTTCCTCGCGCCTTCTGTCGGATTCCCCGGCCTTTCGTGACCGTTCCGGTCCTCGGACCGGGGCCCCGGAACGCGCTGCATGCATTACCGGGGCTATGGCACGGGTAATGCATGCAGCGCTGAATTCGGTGTTGTGCAACACGCACCGAAGTCAGTGCTTCTCACGCTCTCACGCACGGAAGCGTGGACTTCCCGACGTCTCCCGCGCATCTCCCGGGACGGCGTCGGACTTTCTCCTCACCTTTCATACCCGGCCGTCTCGGCCACGGCCACAGCCAGCCAGGGCCGTGGACGAGGCGGCCGTGCTCGCCGCAACGCCTTGCGTCCCTTGCCTCGGACCGCCGCCTCTACCCGCGCGCCTTCGCCACCTGGCGCGCCTTGGCGTCCTCGTAGTTCAGCCGCAGCATCGCGATCACGTCTTCGACGTCGGCGTCGTTCTCGATCCGTCGGGCGGCCGGGCCGTGTCGGCCGGGGAAGACCGGGTGCTCGACTATGCGGCCTTCGGCGGCCAGTTGCTCCCAGCGCTCGGGCGAGAAGAAGAAGTGGGCTGCGTGGTCACCATGCAGGTGGCCGATTTCGCGACGGCCCAGGCGGAATGCGAACTCGCCGCGCCTGCCCGGCCCGGCCTCGATCCCGTCCCAACCCGTCACCTCTGCGGTTATGCGTTCGCTTGGTTTCGTCATCCGGCGAAGGTACAAGTTCAAGTTAGCTTGAAGTCAAGGGCGAATCGTGATTCGCTTCGCGGGTGGGCCGGCTCCTCACCATCTCCGAGACCTCCCGGCGCAGCGGGGTCGCCTCCTCGGCGCTCCGCTATTACGAAGAGCGGGGGCTGATCACCGCCGAGCGCGAGGGGTCCGGCCACCGCCGCTACCCGCGTCCGGTGTTGCGCCGGATCGCCTTCATCGTCTTCGCCCAGAAGGTCGGCCTGAGCCTCGAGGAGATCGCCGGCGAGCTGGCGAAGCTGCCCCCGCAGGGCGCCCCTGGCCGTGAGGACTGGTCGCGCCTCTCCGCCACCTGGAGCGGGCGCATCGACGAGCGGATCGCCGAGCTCGAGCGCCTCAAGGCGGGCCTCACCGAGTGCATCGGCTGCGGTTGCCTCTCGCTGGATCGCTGCAAGCTGGCCAATCCGGACGATCGCGCCGCCCGGCAGGGCTCCGGCCCGCGCTTCTGGCTGGGCGACCCGCCGCTCGCTCAGACGGCCTCGGCCGCAAAGGAATGACCAATCAAAGTCACATGTTGTAGGCGCCCCCAAGTCGGGTAATCCAAGGTCATGCCGACGACCCGGACGGAGAAGACGAGGCTCCACCGCGAGTTCTCCCTGGCGCCGTTGCGGGCACGCCGCCAGGAGTTCGGCCTCGACGACCTCCACGACGTCCGGGCACTGGTCGCCGCCGCCGCGACCGCGACCGGCCTGAGCCCGAGCCGCACCAATGACCTGGCGGTCGCCGCCTCCGAGCTCGCCGCGAACAGCATCTTGCACGGTGGCGGCCGCGGCCTCGCCTCGGTCTGGGGCGAGGAGGGCGCGATCTTCGTCGAGGTCGCCGACGCGGGGACGATCACCGATCCGTCCGTCGGCCACGTGCGTCCCGATCCCTCCTCTGTGAGCGGTCGCGGCCTCTACATCGCGAACCAGCTCTGCGACGAGGTGTCGATCGACAGCAGCGCCACCGGCACCCGTATCCGACTGCGGATGGACCTCGGCCGGCCAGCCCCCGGCGACTAGACCCGCCGCAGCGCCAGCAGCACGATGTCGTCGCCGAGCTGGCCACCGGCGCGGCTGACGGCGTCGCCTCGCAGCCGCGCGGTCAGCTCCTCCAGCGCCAGCGGCGACAGGTACTCGACCAGGCGCCCGAGGTCGACCGGGTCGCGGTGCTCGGAAGGCGGCCCCGCCTCGAGCCAGCCGTCGGTGCAGAGCACCAGCGTGTCGCCCTGCTCGAAGACGGCGTCGTGCCGCTGCACCTTCGCGTCGTTCAGCGCCCCCAGCACCGTGCCGCCGCCGAGCAGGCGCGCCTCGCCGGCGCGCACGTGGACCGGCGGCGGGTGCCCAGCGCTCGCCACCACCAGGCTCCAGTGGCCGCTCGGGTCCTGGCGCAGCCGCATCAGCACCGCGGTGGCGAAGTCGTTCAGCCCCGTCCCCTCCAGCAGGAGCTCGTTGACCCGGACCAGCACCTCCTCGGGCTCGTCGATCTCCCGGATCAGGCCGCGCACGACGTGGCGCAGCGCCACCGAGACGCCGGCCGCCGCCGAGCCCTTGCCGGCCACGTCCCCGATCAGGGCCCAACAGCCGTCCTCGGTCGGCCACACGTCGTAGAGGTCGCCACCGATCTCGATCCCCCTGCCGGCCGCCTCGAAGACGACCGAGGCCTCGAGCCCCTCCACCCGCGCCGGCCGCGGCGGGCGCAGGCCGCGCTGCAGGTTGCGGGCGATCGCGTCGCGCTCCTGGTAGAGCCGCGCGTTGTCGAGGGCCAGTGCCGCCCGCTCGCCCAGCTCGTTCAGGAACTCGAGGTCGTCGACCTCATAACGGACGCCGGCCTGCGCGTGCAGGAAGGACACGGCGCCGATCTGTCGCCCGCGGGCGAAGAGCCCGACGACCGCCGCCGACTCGTAGCCGGCGTCGTCCATCAGCCGTTGATGCTCGACGTTCTGGACGATCGCGTCGGCGACCTCGGGCTCCTTCAGATCCCCCCAGACCATCGGCTCACCCGCCCGCAGCACCTGCGCCACTGGGTGGTCGCCCTCCGGGTCCAGCGGCGATTCGCGACGGATCTGCTCGAGCCGTTCGGCGGCCCCCGGGATCGCCGAGGCGGCGACCGATTCGCCGATCCGGCCATCGGTGCGGACGAAGTCGATGACGCACACCTCGGCCAGGTCCGGGACGGCTTTGGCGACGATGTTGCGGGCGGTCTCGACCGGGTCGAGCGAGGCGTCGAGGTCCCGCGTTGCCGCGATCAGGAACTCGCGGGCGCTGCGCCGGCGCCGCTCGCTGGTGATGTCGCGGGCGATCACCGAGGCGCCGTAGAGGTAGCCCGAGTCGCTGCCGATCGGTGAGATCGTCAGCGACACGTCGAGCACCGTGCCGTCCTTGCGGACCCGGCGCGTCTCCAGCGTCTCGAGGTTCTCGCCCTGCCGCACGCGGGAGAGGATCCTGTCGGCTTCGTGCTTCAGCTCGTCCGGCATCAGGAAGGAGACGTGCCGCCCGACCGCCTCCTCGGCGCTGTAGCCATAGAGCCGTTCGGCGGCGCGGTTCCAGGTGATGATGACCCCATGCAGGTCTTTCGAGTAGACGGCGTCGCGGCTGCCGAGCACCACCTGCTCCATGTGCGCGCGGGTGCGGTCGGCTTCGAGGCGATGGCTGACGTCACGGGCGAAGACGGTCGGCCCCGTCCCGATCGTCGCGGCGCGCACGATGGTCAGCTCGGCCCGGAAGGCGGCGCCGTCGGCATGCCGCGCGGGCATCTCGATCCGCCGTCCGAGCAGCTCCTCGCCCTCCGGCGGCGCGATCTCCACGTCCCGCAGGCAGGTGCGGACCGCCTCGCGTAGCTCGGTGGGGACGATCAGCTCGACCAGGTCGGCGCCGATCGCCGCGTCGCGGTCGATGCCGAAGAGGGCGCCGGCGGCCTCGCTCCACTTGACCACGCGCATCTCGTCGTCGAGGACCAGGACCGCGTCGAGGACCGACGTGACGATCCCGGCTGAACCCTGACCCAGCGGCTCCTTAAGTGAGTTCACCACCCAAAACTACTGAGGATGTGCGATTGGTAGCGTCGTTTTGATGAAAAGCGTGAATATCGGACAGCCGGACTTCACCTGGGACGAGACCGATCCGCAGGGATTCCGCGCCGGGATGGCGCGCCTCGGCGGCCTGCTCGGGGCGAAGGAGACCGGCATCAGCGTCTACGAGCTGCCACCGGGTCAGGCGATCTGTCCCTATCACTACGAGTGCGGTGAGGAGGAGTGGCTGCTGGTCCTGAGCGGCAAGCCGACCCTGCGCACCCCGGAGGGCGAGGAGCGCCTGGTGCCCTGGGACGTCGTCTGCTTCCCGCGCGGGCCGGAGGGCGCCCACGGGGTCCGCAACGAGACCGACGAGCCCGCCCGTGTGCTGATGTTCTCGACCGTGGTCTACCCGAGCGCGACGGTCTATCCCGACTCCGACAAGGTCGGCGTCTGGGTCGGCGATCCGGAGATCGACATGACCGTGAGGCGCTCGGCGAAGGTCGGCTACTACGACGGCGAGCCCGGCACCGATTAGTTTCCCCCCGACCGTTCGTCCCTGATCACATGACCTCCACCGCACAAACCGACAGCAACCGCTGGCTCGCCCTCTACGTCCTCTGCGCGGGGATGCTGATGATCGTCCTCGACGGGACGATCGTGAACGTCGCCCTACCCTCGGTCCAGGAAGACCTCGGTTTCTCCCAGTCGAACCTGGCCTGGGTCGTGAACGCGTACCTGATCCCCTTCGGCGGCCTGCTCCTGCTCGCCGGCCGGCTCGGGGACCTGCTCGGGCAGCGCCGCGTCTTCCTCGTCGGCCTCGGGGTCTTCACGGTCGCCTCGGCGCTCTGCGCGGCCTCGCCCGACCAGGGCGTGCTGATCGGCGCCCGCTTCATCCAGGGCATCGGCGGGGCGCTCTCCTCGGCGGTGATCCTGGCGATGATCGTGCGGATGTTCCCGGCCCGCAACGAGCAGGCGAAAGCGATCGGCGTCTACGGCTTCGTCGCCTCCGCCGGTGGCTCGATCGGCCTGCTGCTCGGCGGCGTCCTCACCCAGGCGATCTCCTGGCACTTCATCTTCGTCATCAACCTGCCGATCGGTGTGCTGGTCGGCTGGCTGGCGCTGCGCCTGGTCGACAACCCCGACGGCCTCGGGATGAAGGAAGGGGCCGACTTCCCCGGCGCCGCCCTGATCACCGCGGCGCTGATGCTCGGCGTCTTCACGATCCTGCAGATCACCGAGTGGGGCTGGGTCGACCCG
>JAFDWD010001110.1 GCA_018268695.1 Actinomycetota bacterium | reverse complement strand
GGGCAGCCGCCCGACCGCGAGCACCCCTACGGCCATCGGCGGGCCGAGAACCTGGCGGCGCTGGGGGAGGCGGCGATCCTCACCGGCGGTGGGATCTTCGTCGTGATCGAGGCGATCGGGCGGCTGAGCGAAGGCTCAGATCACGGCTTCGACCCGCGCTGGTACGTCTTCGCCGTGATCGGCGTCGCGCTCGCGATCGACATCAGCCGCGTCGTCGTCTCCCTGCGCTCCGCCGAGCGGTACAAGTCGGCCGCGCTGCGCTCGAACGCCTACCACTTCGCCGGTGACATGGCGGGATCGTTCGCCGTTCTCCTCGGCATCGGGGCCGTCGCCCTCGGCTTCCAGCAAGGGGACGCGATCGCCTCGCTGCTCGTCGCCGCGATCATCTTCACCGCGGCGGGGCGCCTCGTCTACGAGAACGCGCGCGTGCTGATGGACACCTCGCCGCTCGCGGCGCAGGCCGAGGCCGAAGCGGCGATCCGCGGCCTCGACGAGGTCGAGCTGCGCCAGTTCCGCCTGCGCGAGTCCGGCGGCCACTACTTCGCCGACGCGACGATCGGCGCCGCCCCCGACCAGGCGTTGGTCGCCAGCCACCAGATCGCCGACCGGGTCGAGGCCGCGGTCCACACCGCCCTGCCGGATTCGGACGTCGTCGTCCACGTCGAGCCGCTACGCGACGGTCTCGACCTGCGCGCCCGCGCCCTGGCGATCGCGCTCGCCGAGCCGGGCGTGCAGGAAGCGCACGACATCGCCGTCTACCGCCGCGCGGGCGACGGCGCCTGCAGCGTCTCGATGCACCTGAAGCTGGACGCCGCGACGCCGCTCGCCGCCGCCCACGAGGTGGCCGAGCGGATCGAGGCGACGCTGCGCCGCGAGTCCGACGTCGACGACGTCCAGACGCACCTGGAGCCGCTGGAGGAGCCGTTCGTCGCCACGGTGGCGGAGGACGACCCGGCGGCGGCGCCGATCGCGGCGCTGGTCGAGCAGCGCACCGGGGCGCCGCCGCGGCGGCTCAAGTTGTTGGCGACGGAGCTGGGCCTGGTCGTCTTCGTCGACGTCGTCGCCAGCCCGGAGGCAACCCTCGAGGCGGCGCACGACATGGCGCGTCGGCTCGAGCAGGAGATCCGCCGCAGCCGCCGCGAGGGCTCGGCGCGGATCGTCGACGTCGTCGTCCACACCGAGCCCTGACGCGCGCTCAGCCGTCCGCCGGCTCTTCTCCGTTCGGCATCAACGCGTACCACTGGGCTCCGAAGCCCTTGAAGTCGTTGCCGTTGGTTTCGCCGGGGGTTTTGTCCTCGACGAAGCCGTAGACCGGGTGGCCCTTGTAGGTCACCTGCACGGTGCCGTCTTTGCGCTTGGTGGTGCCGAGCAGGGCCTGCTGCGAGCCGCCCGCGGCCTTCGGCGTCCCGGAGGTCAGGAGCGGGGGCCAGGCCGCCGCGCATTCCCCGTAACAGGCGGACATCGTGCCCTTGTCCTTGTGGAAGTCGTAGAGCGTCATGCCCTTGGAGTCGACGATCACCTTGCCGAGTTCGGGCGTGTTCATCACCTTGACCACCGCCACCGCGCCCTTGGGTTCGGGTTCGGGCTGGGGCTTGGTTTCGGCCGCGGGCTTGGATTCCGCGGTCGATTCGGTTTCCGCCGGCCCGCTCGCGGTCGTCGCTTCCGACGAGCTCGAGGATCCGCCTCCTCCGCATCCGGCGATCGCGAGCAGCGCCACCAGCGCCAGTGCCCCGACCGCGAAGTAGGTCCTTCTCACCGTCTCCTCCTTGTAGCTTGGGTAGATGCCAGGTCTACGGCGACAGCGCGACGGGGGTTCAACCTCCTACCGGCGGCTTGCGTTCGCGGTGGCGGCGGTGGTGTTGGTCGTCGACCAGGTCGCCAAGCAGATCGCGACGCGGGAGCTCGCCGACGGTCCGGTCCACGTCATCGGCGGCCCCCACCTGCAGCTCTACCGCAACTTCGCCGGACCAGGTGGCAACTGGGCGGGACACACGGTCCTGATCTCGATCTTCACGGTCGCGGCCGCGCTCGCCCTGATCGTCGGGATCCTGCGACTGCGCTCGCTCGACCGGATCACCGCGATCGCGCTCGGGCTCTTCCTCGGCGGCGCGCTCGGCAACGGCCTTGATCGCCTCTTCCGCGGGCCGGGGCCGCTGCGCGGGGGAGTGGTCGACTGGCTCGCGCCGAGTGCCCACGGCGGCAGCATGAACATCGCCGACCTGGCGCTGAACGCCGCCGTCGTGCTGCTCGTCGCCGGGGCGCTGCTCTCGATGCGATCCTCGCGCCGCGATCGCGCCGCGCGCGGCGCGCCCCTGCGCTGAACGAAAAAGCGGCGGCGCCAGGTTGCCCCGGCGCCGCCGCGCGCACATCCTCTTCTGGCTCGGACTACTGGGCCTGAAGGGTCATCGAGAACGTGCCGAACAGTTCGCCCGCGGCGAATTCGCTGCTCGCCGGCGGCGCTTTTTCGTCGCCCGCGTTGAACGTCGTGTTCAGCACCGTCGCGGCCGGGCCCTGCAGTTTGGCTTCGGCTTTGGTGACGGTGATCTGGCGCGTCGTCTGGTTGGTGTTGATCGAGTTGGCCGGGAAGACCAGTTCGACGATCGAGGACCGCCCGGTCTGACCCGGGGTCGGCAGGATTTCCAGTTCGACGGTGGCCGTCTTCTGCTGCAGTTCGAGCACCACGTTGGTGATCTTCATCTGCGGCGAGGCGGTTTTTCCTTTCTTCAGGATTTCCACGCCACCGACCGTCGTCACCTGGCCGGAGGTCAGGGTCGGGGTCACGGTCCCACCGGTGATCGGGAAGGTGAAGTTGCCCGCTTTCGGCTGTTTGGCCGGGGCGATCGGATTGATCCCCGAGGGCTGGACGCCCTTTTCGATCAGTTTTTTGGTGATGCCCGGGGCCGTTTCCAGCGTCGCTTCGTTCTGGCCGAGCAGCGTCACGGTCGAGGGCACGGTGATGTTGAACTCGTTGCTCATCACCCGCTGGTTGATCCGCTGGGAGCCCTGCAGGCCGAGTTTGTCGGAGATCCGGTTCGCGGCGCTCTGGGTCAGCGTCAGCTGGCTCGCCTTGACGCGGGCGCCGAAGCCTTCACGGCCGGTGGTCGGGTTGGCGAACGTGCCGAGCTTCATTTTCGAGCCGGCGATGTTCGCCCGGACGTAGCCCTGCACGGTGTTCGCTTCGACGTCGGAGATCGCCACCGAACGGGCGCCCTTGACGAGCTGGAAGCCGCCCGGGCTGGTGATGTGGCCCTGCGCGTTGGTCGGGTCGAACATCCCTTCGGTGACCGGCAGGTTGATCGCGTTGCCGTTCACCTGGCCGGTGCCGACACCGGCCAGGCCGATTCCGAGATTGGTGAGCTTCTTGACGAAGCCCTTCTTCAGGTGGAGGTCGGTGGTGCCGCCGGAGATCGGGTCGCGCGCCGCGTTGGCGGCGGGCACGAAGGCGAGGAGCGCGGCCACCGCGGCCGCCGCCCCGACGATCATCCGGAGGGCGACCGGCCGGGTGCTGACGTGGGTCATGTCGTCCTTCCGTAGTTGCATGAGAGTCTGACTCTGCAACACGCGGGCGGGCCGATGTTCCGGTGGGGCACCCCATTGGTGGGGTCCTTGCAGGGGCTATCGGGTGTCAGGCGGCTTCGAGGAGCGCCTGGCGGAGCTTCGCCTCGCTCTGCGGGCCGCGGAAGGTGGCGACGATGCGGCCGTGGGGATCGATCACGAAGGAGGTGGGGAGGCCGGCCAGGCCGTACTTTTCGCCGACCGTGCCGGAGGTGTCGGCGAGCACCGGGAAGTCCCAGCCGTGCTTGCGGACGAAGGCCCGCGCCGGGCCCCCGGCGTCGTCCCAGTCGACCGCCACGACGGCGGCGCGGCCGTCGAGCGAGGCCGAGAGCCTGCGCAGCGTCGGCGCCTCTTCGGCGCAGGGCTCGCACCAGCTGGCGAAGAAGTCGACCAGGACCGGCTTGCCGCGCAGGGCGGCGAGGTCGACGACGGGCGGACGGAGCGCCTTCGTCGGCAGCGCCGGCGCGGCGCGCCCGGTCGCGGGCGAGCCACTGCCGCTGGCCAGCTCGGCGACGCCGATCGCGGCGACGACGAGCGCCGCGACCGCCAGCCAGCGGGCCGACCGCGGCGCGCCTCTCCAGGCCCGCCTCACGGCCATCGCGCCGCCCGCCTCACAGCTTCGCCAGCGCCCGGGTCCCTTCGGCGAGCTTTTCGGGCTTGAAGCTCGGCGGATAGAGCGCCCGGATCTGCCCCTGCGGGTCGATCGCGAAGATTTCGGCGTTGTGCTCGATTTCCTCGGGGTCCTTGGCGTTGTGCACGGGCTTCACGCCCCACGCTTCCCAGACCGCTTCCAGTTCGGCCCGCGAGCCGAGCAGCCAGTCGATCTCACCGGTGGTGCGGTGGCGCTTGTTGAAGGTGGCGGCGCTCGCCGGGGTGTCGCGGGCGGGGTCGACGGAGACGGCGAGGAAGACCGGCCGTTCGGACTTGCTCAGGTTCGCGTAGGCGGTGTGGAGCTTGCCGGCGACGATCGGGCAGAGGTCGGTGCAGTGGGTGTAGAGGAAGGCGACGAGGACGGAGCGCCCCTTCAGCTTTGCCAGGTCGATCCGTTTCCCGTACTGGTCGGTCAGGGAGATCGGCGGCGCCGGCCGGGCCGGGACCGCGTCGGCGCCCGCGACCTGGGGCAGCGTCACCGCGGCGTTGGTCGACCCACCGCCGCCACAGCCGGAGACGATCAGGCCGAGCGCGACGGCGCCGATGGCGAGCGGTGCGAGCGGGCGGAGGCGGCGGGGGCGGTGCGGGATCGGCACGGCTCCTGAACTTATGCGTGTGACCTAAGGGCGGCCTCAATTCTGCGATGCCGCGTTCGCCGGTTACGTTTCAGGCTGTCTTCCGACCCTCCGAGGAGCCATGGAGCACGCGCGCCGCGACCAACTGGAGCCCTACGTCACCCGCGACGGGTCGACGATCCGCGAGTGGGCGGGACCCGGGTACGCGGCCGAGGCGCACAACCAGAGCCTCGCCGAGGCGACGGTGGCGCCGGGCGGGGTGACGATCGAACACCTCCACCGCCGCTCGGAAGAGCTCTACCTCGTCACCGCCGGCTCGGGGGTGCTGCGGGTGGGGGACGAGGAGCGGGCCGTGGTCACGGGCGACTGCGTGGCGATCCCGCCGGGCACGCCGCATCGCCTCCGCAACGACGGGGACGTCGACCTGGTCGTCGTCTGCGCCTGCTCGCCGCCGTACTCGCACGAGGACACGGTGCTGCTGGAGGGGGACTGATGGCGGTCGAGCTGCGCGAGGCGCGCCGCGGCGACGAGCCCGCCGTGGCCGACATCCACGTCCGCGCCTGGCAGGAGGCCTACCGGGGGCTGATCCCGGACGAGTTCCTCGACGCGCTCGAGGCCGAGGACCGGGCGCGGACCTACACCTTCGAGTCCGGGGACCCCGACGCGCCGACGACGATCGTCGCGGTCCAGTCTGGCGAAGACTGTGGCGAGATCGTCCTCGGCTTCGTCACCTTCTGTCGGTCGCGCGACGCCGACGCCCCCGACCACGGCGAGGTGGTCGCCCTCTACGTCGACCCCGACCGCTACGAGGGCGGGGTCGGGCGGATGCTGATGGCGGAGGCCCGGCGGCGCCTCTGGGAGGCGGGCTTCGTCGACGCACTCCTCTGGGTGCTCGACGGAAACGATCGTGCCGCCCGCTTCTACGAGGGCGAAGGCTGGGCGCCGGACGGCGCGCGTCGCGAGGAGCACCCCTACGGCGTGGTCAGCAACGTCAGTCGCTTCCGCCGGCCGCTCTGAGCGCTCGCGCCGCTAGACCTGGTCGCGCCGGTAGCAGTCGGTGCTGTGGTCGTTGACCAGGCCGACCGCCTGCATCCAGGCGTAGACGATCGTCGGCCCGACGAATTTGAACCCGCGCCGCTTCAGCTCTTTGGAGAAGGCTTCCGAGAGCGGCGTCTTGGCCGGGATCTCGACGCCGTCGCCGCGGAGCGGCTCGCCGTCGACGAAGCCCCAGCAGAACTCCGCGAAGTCTTCGCCGGCCTCCTGCATCTCCAGGTAGGCGTGGGCGTTGCCGATCGTTGCCTCGATCTTCTGGCGCGAGCGGATGATCCCGGCGTCGCCGAGGAGGCGCTCGACGTCGGCCTCGCCGAACTTCGCGACCTTCTTCGGGTCGAATCCTTTGAAGCCCTTGCGGAAGGCGTCGCGCTTGCGCAGCACCGTGATCCAGGCGAGCCCCGCCTGGAAGCCGTCGAGCTGCAGCTTCTCCCAGAGCGCCCGCGGATCGCGCTCGGGCACGCCCCACTCGTCGTCGTGGTAGGCCTGCATGAGCGGAGTGCCTTCCGCCCACGCGCAGCGCGTCAGCTCCGCCACTCTCGCCACTGTTCCGCGCGGACCGCGAAGCGGGCGTGGTCGCGCCAGTGCCCGCCGATCTTCAGGTAGCGCTCGGAGAAGCC
>JAFDWD010000110.1 GCA_018268695.1 Actinomycetota bacterium | reverse complement strand
CCCGTCGTATAGGCGGATAAGGAACACGGCAGATTCCTGACCGTTCGAATCCCCGCCACTTCCACGCGATGAGACGCCCAGGCCGACATAGGACTGCCGCAAGCGCCGGCACAACGCCGGCCGCGCTACCCCTTCGTGTGCCTGCCGCCCCCGCGGATACTCGTGCTGACGAGATCGACCGGGACCCGCTCGCTGCAGTCTCCGATCGTCGCCTTGAAGACCCCGGTGCCGCGCAGGCCTTCGCCGCGGGGCTTCAGCCGCAGTCGCAGCTGGAGGTGCAGGTCCTGGGCGCTGTTGCCGAAGGTGGCGGCGCCGTTGCCGTTGGCGAAGCCCGCGCTCGCCTTGGTGATGTTCAGGAGCGGCGCGAAGATCGAGCCGCAGGAGCCCGCTTCCAGGGTGAAGTCGCGGATCCGCGTGCGGCGTCCTCCGCCCGCTTCGATGACGAAGCTCGGTCCGGCCTCCCGGGCGGCGGCCTGGCGCGGGCCCATCGTCGCTTCGAAGGTGGCCGAGGCGCTCGCGGCGAAGAGTCCGAGCGCGACGACGAGAAGCGCCGCCGCGGCGAGGGTTGCCTTGGTCCGTCTCACTCAGTCAGCTATCGGCAGGGATGCCGTAGGACTTCAGCCCGGCTGCTTGACCGGCGGGGCGCCGCTCTCCACCGGGTTGCCGCCGGCACGCCAGGCGCCGACGCCTTTCCCCACGTGGATCACGTCGGCGAAGCCTTCGCGCTGCAGGATCGACGCGGCGAGGCCGGAGCGCTTGCCACCGCGGCAGATCGCGGCGATCTGGCGGTCGCGGGGCAGCTCGTCGACGCGGGCGGCGATGTCGCCGTAGGGGATGTGGAGGCTCTCGGGGATGTGCTCGGCGGCGTACTCGGAGTCGTTGCGGACGTCGAGGATCACCGGAGCCTCCGAACCGTCCGTCCGCCGGGCCAGCTCGTCCGGGTCGATCAGCTCGATCCGCTCGACCGGCCGCCCGTCGAGGCGCCACGCGGTCATCCCGCCCTCGAGGAAGCCGCGCACCGGCAGGCCGACCGCGGCGAGCAGTTCGGCCGCCTCGCACTCGTCGACATCGGACCCGGCGACGACGATGATCTCGGCGCCGACCGGCGCCACCCGCGAGACCTTGGTGGCGAAGCCGGTGTCGTAGGAGGAGGTACTGAGGGCGCCCGCGATGTGGGCCTCGTCGAACTGCTCGTTGGTGCGTCCGTCGATCACCACCGCACCGCCCGCGACCGCCTCCTCGACCTCGTAGGTGGTCATCGCCAGCGGCGTCCCGAATCCCTGGACCAGGGGCCCGCGGTTCAGCGCCACGATCTGCTCCACGTTCGGCGGGCGGTCGGGGAGGGAGGAGGTCGCGTTGACGACGAAGTCGGCCTCGTCGCCGATCGCGAGCGCCGGGTTGTGGGCGCGCTCGAAGCCGATCGTCGAGGAGCTCTTCAGGTCGATCCCGGAGCCGCCGCAGAGCGAGCCGCCGAGGTGGCCGGGCCAGACCTCGACCTCGTCGTCCAGCTCCAGCAGCCGGTCGTGGAGCGAGTGGAACATCTGCGCGGCCCCT
>JAFDWD010001109.1 GCA_018268695.1 Actinomycetota bacterium | reverse complement strand
TAGCGAGACAAGCGTGCAGGTGATCGTGGCCGAGACGGCCGGGTCTTCGGGAGGGGATGAGGGATCGTCGCGTCCGGGTCACGCGAGGCGCACGGAACGGACACGGATCCGCGGCCGATCTGTCACGACGTCACAGAGAGCGTGAGAAGCGCTGAGTTCGGTGCGTGTTGCACAACACCGAATTCAGCGCTGCGTGGATTGACCACACCCTGGTGTGGTCAAAGTCGACAGCGCGTTCCGGGCCTCGGCGGGACCGCATGGACCCTCGAAGAAACACCGCACTCCGCCCGTCCTGCTCTAGGACCGCCCCCGCCCACCATCCTCGCGGAGCAGCATCTAGGTGCTTTCGACGGCCAGTCGTCCCTCTCCGAACTGGTCGATCGGGGTGTCCCTCCCGGTTCGTGCCAGATGGCGGACGGCCAACGCGATCGTCGCCGCGAAGACGAGGCTGACAAGCCCGTTGCCGAGTCCCACCCCTTCGGGTTTGCCGAGCCAGTCGGCCACCGAGGCGCCGAGCGGCCGGGTGACCACGTAGGCGAACCAGAACGCGAGGATCGAGCCCATCCCGAACCTGAAGTAGCCGATCGCCGGAATCGCGATGATCGCCGCGAAGAGCCAGATCGAGCCGAAGTAGCCGAGTCCGAGGGTGTTGGCGGTGAGATCGCCGGCCGCGGTGCCGAGCGCGAACGTGGCGAGGACAGCGGCCCAGTAGAAGACCTCGCGGCGAGGCGTGGTGATGCTGTGGATCGAGAGCGTTCCCTCCATCCGGTACCAGGTGCGGAACACCACCGCGAGGGCGATGGCGAAGAAGATCGTCGAGGCGACGTACGGGACGCCGAACCCGACGTGAAGGACATCCGCGCACATCGTGCCGAAGACGCCCACCATCGCGACGGCGAACCAGTAGTAGGCGGGGATGTAGCGATCTTTGGCGAACTGGAGCCAGATCGCTACCGCGAAGACGATCGCCCCGAGCACCACCGCGATCTCCGGGACCAGGGTGTGGACGAGCCAGTCGGAGGTCGACTCGCCCATCGCCGTGGTCAGGGCCTTCACCAACCAGAACCAGGCGGTCACTTCGGGCACCTTGGAGAAGCTGCGCCGGGTGGAGGCGAAGCGGTGAACGCGGCGGTCGCCGGTCATGCCGCGGCGACCGCCTCGGTCGGCACGCCCAGCTGGGCCACGCGGTGGGGCAGGTCGACGTGGAGCCAGTGCGAGAGATGCGCCGGCGGCGTCTCCAGGATGATCTCCGTGTAGACCCCCGCCTCGAGCTCCTCGACGATGTCGTCGTAGGCGTTGGGGCTGAGCGCCACGCGGCCGGTGACGTCACGGCCGACGGCCGCGCGCAGGGGCGGCAACGCACGGTCGAGCAGCTCCTCGCCCTCGCCGAGGTCGGGGTCGCCGTGGTCGAACCCGAGGTTGTCGGGATTGGGGACGAGGACGCGGAAGGCGGCCTCGCCCGCCTCGGCGCGGCGGCGCACCGCGTCGAGGAGCGCGCCGGTCGGGGCCACCTTGTTGAGGACGACGAGGACCGCCGGGCCGGCGCCGGGGGGCGCGGCGACCGGCCCGGTGCGGATCACGTCCCGCTTGGAGACCGCCAGGAAGACGACCAGGGCGAGGATCGTCGAGAGGAAGATGATCGAGGTGATGGTGGTGCCGAGGCCGAGCCCGCCTTCGGCCTTCGGCGAGGCGAGGTAGTCACCGATCGAGGCGCCGAGCGGGCGGGTGAGGATGTAGGCGAGCCAGAAGGAGAGGATCGCGTTCATCCGCAGGACGAAGTGGAGGATGGCGATCACCGCGATCGCGCCGGCGAAGATCCCCACCGTAGGCAGATAGCCGAGTTCGAGCTTCTCGGAGATCAGGTCGCCGGCCGAGGTGCCGAGCGCGAAGGTGAAGAGGATCGTCGTCCAGTAGAAGGCCTCCCGGCGGGTGGTGACGATGGTGTGGACCGAGAGGGTGCGCTCGCTCCACCACCAGGTGGCGAAGGTGGCGATCAGGCAGATGCTGAAGGCGATCGTCGTCGCTTCCAGCGTCACCCCGTAGTTTTCGACCAGGTTGTCGGAGACGAGCGTCCCGACCACGCTGACCAGGACCACCGCCAGCCAGTAGATGCCGGGGATGTAGCGGCGGGAACGGAACTGGGCCACGATCACGGCGATCATGACCGCCCCCATGATGTAGGAGGTGTTGGTGAGGCCGAGTCCGAGGTTTTCGTTCAGGTTGTCGGCGAAGGTCTCCCCGACGGTGGTGCAGAGCACCTTGATCAGCCAGAAGTAGACGGTGATCTCGGGGACCTTGTTCAGCATGCGGCGGCCGTAGCTGGGGGCCGACGGGACGGTGAGTGCCTGGGCTGGGTTCATGCCCGGAAGCGTGAAGGCGCTTCCTTGGACCCAGGTGAAAGGCGATCCGCGGGTAGCGGCAACGCGATCGCCACCGTCGCGCCCGCTGCCCAGGCGCGCCCACCGTGGCGCTCCGCGATCGCCCGCACGATCGCCAGTCCGAGGCCCGACCCTTTGGCATCTGAATCGCCGCCGCGCCAGAAGCGGCCGAACGCGGCCTCCTCGGTTCCGGGGGCAAATCCTGCCCCGCTATCCGTGACGGAGAGCTCCGCCTCCGGACCGACCCGCCGCAGGCGCAACCTGATCTCGCCTCCGGGCGGCCCGTGCCGGGCGGCGTTGTCGAGCAGATTCTCAAGGGCGCGAGAGAGGGCGTCCGGCTCTCCCTCGACCTCGAAGGACCCGTCTTCGGCCTCGACCACGACCGCATCCCGCCCGGAAGCCGCGGCGCGGGCGAGCTTCCCGAGGTCGACCGGGACCGGCCGTCGCTCGGCGCCCGACTGGCGCTCCAGCGCAAGTAGGTCGTCGACCAACGTGCCCAGTCGCAGCGCGTCGGCTTCCAGGTCGGCGATCACCTCGGGATCGGCGCCGTGCCGGGCGACGTACTCGACGTTTCCCCGCAGGCTGGTGAGTGGCGTGCGGAGCTCGTGACTGGCGTCGGCGAGGAACCGCCGTTCGTGCTCGCGGGCGGACGCGAGCGCGTCGAGCATCGCGTTCAAGGTGGCGGCAAGCTCGGTCACCTCCGCCGGCCCGACGGGCTCAGCCAGGCGTCTGGTCGGATCCTCGGTGCGGGCGATGGTCGCGGCCGAGGAGGAGAGGTCGCGCAACGGACGGGTCCCGCGGCGGGCGAGGAAGGTCGCGAGGCCGCCACCGACCGCGACCGCCCCGACGCCGCAGAGGATCAGCAGCAGGCCGAGCCGGTGTTCGGTCCCTTCGAGATCGGCGAGTCCCGCCGCGACCAGGACGACCCCGCCCGAGGCCGGTCCGCCCGCCCGGGCGATCGGCGCGGCGAAGACACGGATCGCTTCGCCGTCGAGCTCGGCGTCGGCGAAGGCGGTCCCGCCGCGCCGGGCGACCTGGGCGGCGCCGGTCCGCGGCAGGAGCTTCGCTCCGAGCGACAGCGACCGGGCGACGATCGCTCCTTCGCGGTCGAGCACCTCGACGCTGAGCTGGCGGCCGGAGACCGGCGATTCCAACGCCCCGGGCGACCGCAGGAGGGCGGGCGCCGAGACGGCGAGTCGGGCGACGTCGACGGCCCGTCGCCGCAGGCTGTCGTCGAGCGATGCGTGCATCCGGTCACTGACCACGACCCTCGCCGCGATGCCGAAGACGAGCACCGCCAGGGCGACCGCGGCGACGGAGGCGATCGCGAGACGGAAGCTGAGGCTGCGCTCCCTCACGCAGCGAGTATGAAGCCGACCCCGCGCACCGTCCGGATCGCATCCCCGTCGCCGAGCTTGCGCCGCAGCCGGGCGACGTAGCGGTCGACGATGTTCTCGGTCGCGGCGCCGCCCCAGATCTCCTCGATCGCGGCCTCCCGGGCGAGCACGGCGCGGGGATCCCGCAGCAACAGCTCGAGCAACTGCGACTCACGTGCGGTCAGCTGGACCGGCTCGCCGCCGGCGAAGGAGGCGAGGCCGGTGGCGGTGTCGAGCGCGACGGGTCCATGGGCGAGGCGCTCGGAGCGATCCGACCCGCGCCGGGTCAGGGCCCGCAGCCTGGCCACCACCTCGGCGATCGCAAACGGCTTGACCACATAGTCGTCCGCCCCGGACTCGAGCCCACGCACGCGATCCTCGACCGAGTCGCGCGCGGTCAGCATCAAGACGCCGCCGGTCAACCCGCTCGCCCGCAGGCGCCGGCACACCTCATAGCCGTCGAGCCCCGGCATCGCCACGTCGAGGACGACGAGGTCCGGCGCCGATGCCTCGGCCGCCGCCAGTCCCAGCCCGCCGTCGGCGGCCCCGGTCACCTCGAACCCCTCGGCCCCGAGGCTGCGTTCCAGCATTCGCCGCACCGCCGCGTCGTCCTCGACGACCAGGACGCGGTCGGCCATCGGCTCAGTCCCCGGCGACGTCGCGGCGCAGGAAGACCAGCCCGCCGGCAATCAGCGCAGGCACCGCGTAGAGGGCGCAGACCCAGAGCGCGCGGATCACCGGCGTCCAGTCGACCGGCGAGCGGAGGAAGCCTTGCCAGGCGTTGAACTGCGTGCTCAGGAGGTAAGGGTGGATCCCGCCGAGGCCGGGGAGGATCCCGATCAGCTGGACCAGCAGCGAGAACATCAGCGTCCCGACGATCGCCGCGGCGCTGTTGCGGAAGACGGTCGAGAAGAGCAGGCCGATCGAGGCGATCGCGAGGATCGGGACAAGGTAGAAGAGCAAGCTGAGCCCGACCAACCCGAGGCCTTCCCCGGCCGAGACGCGGGTACCCGAGAGGCTGACGATCGAGTTGAAGCCGGAGGCGAGGATGCCGGCGACCAGCGCGACCGCGCCGGTGAGCGCGATCGCCGCGATCGCGTAGGTGAAGGCGGCGAGCACCTTGCCGGCGAAGATCTGGTGGCGCTCGACCGAGCGCGTGAGGATCGTCTTCAGGGTCTGATGGCGGTCCTCGGCCGCGACGATGTCCCCCGCGACCAAGGCGGTGATCAGCGGGAACATCCAGACCGAGCCGAAGAGGAGCAGGACGAGTGGCACCGCCAGTCCGGTGCTGTGCAGGTAGCGGCCGAAGGAGACGTCTTCGGGCTGGCCGTTCTGGGTGACGAGGGCGACGACGAAGATGATCGGCACGATCACGGCGGCGCCGAGGCCGAGGTAGGTGCGCTTCTGCGCCCGCAGCTTGCGCAGCTCCCAGCGGTAGACGGTGAGGACGCCGGGGTTCACGCCTGCGCCGGCTCCGGATCGGGGGCGGCGGCCGGCGCGCTCGCGGCGTCGCCCTCGGTGAGGCTGAAGAAGAGATCCTCGAGGGTCGCGTGACGCGGGCTCAGCTCCCGGATCAAGGCACCCGACTCGGTCAGGGCGAGCGAGAGGGCGCTGACCGCGTCCTCCCCCTCGGCCTTGAAGCTGAGTCCGCCCTCCGCCCGCGCCTGCACGGCGGTGACGCCCGACTGGCTCTCGGCGACCCGACGGGCGACCCCGTCCTCGGTCGTCCGCAGGACGTAGTCCTCCCCCGCCTGCGCGCGCAGCTCGGCCAGCGACCCCTGGTACACGACTCGTCCGGAGCGGACGATCGCCACCCGGTTGCACACTTCTTCGACCTCCGCCAGCAGGTGACTGGAGAGGAGGACGGTCATGCCCGATGCCGACAGCCTGCGGATCAGGTCCCGCATGTCGCGCATCCCGCCTGGATCGAGACCGGTGGCCGGCTCGTCGAGCATCAGCAGGCGCGGCCGGCGCACCAGCGCGGCAGCGATGCCGAGGCGCTGGCGCATGCCGTGCGAGTAGCCGCCGACCCGGTCCTTGGCGCGGTCGGCGAGGCCGACGGTCGCCAGCGATTCCTCGATCCGGTCCTTGGCCCCGTCGCCGTCGAAGGCGGCGAACAGCCGCAGGTTCTCGCGGCCGCTCAGGTAGGGATAGAAGGACGGCGCTTCGACGAAGCCCGCCACTCCCTCCAGCGCCTTGACGCTCAACTGCGGGTCGCGACCGAAGATCCTCACCGTGCCGGCGCTCGGACGGATCAGTCCGAGCATCATCCGCAGCGAGGTCGTCTTCCCCGCCCCGTTCGGACCGAGGTACCCGAACACGTCGCCCGCCTCGACCGTGAGGTGGACGTCGTCGACCGCGGTCAGGTCGCCGTAGCGCTTGACCAGGCCGCGGACCTCGATCGGCGTCGCCTCGGGCATCGGCTCTGTTCCGGACACGGCCTTCTCAGAGGCCGCGCGCCGCTGCCTCCACCGCCGCCGGGGGAACGGAGCCGAGCACCGCGTAGTCGACCCCTCCGCGGCTGAACCAGAGCGCCGAGCCGAGTGCCGTGTCGAGCTCTTCGCCCTTGACGCTCCCGATCGCGACCTTGGGCAGACCGAGCCGGCCGCCGCCCATCGGGTTGCCGCCTTCGGCTTCGCCTTCCGGCGCGCCGGCCTTCGACTCGATCACGGCGATCCCGCCGAGACCCTTGCCGTAGGTGACCAGCGCCGCGGTGTGGCCGTCGACTTCGATCCCACGCACCTCCGACTGCGGCAGACCCGCGAGGGACGACGGTGCGGTGAGCGGGAAGTCGATCGCGGCTTCGACCGCGGCGGCGCCGACGGCCGTCTTCTGCGCGCCCTGCGGTCCTTCCAGTTCGGCAGGGGCCAGGTTCACGACTTCGGCACCCGCGGGCGGGGAGATTTCGAAGACCGAGGCCGGCACAGCTTCGAAGCTGACCGAGCCGGCGGCCAGTTCGAGCACCGGCGAGGAGCTTTCGCTGGAGTAGACCGCGCCACGCAGCGGGATGCCGTTGGCGGCGTCCCAGGCGATCTCGACCCGGCCGAGCAGGCCGCCGTCGTGACTCGGTGCCGCCTGCACG